>JAGQQE010000198.1 GCA_020426345.1 Planctomycetaceae bacterium | reverse complement strand
CTACGGTGGTCCAAAGGAAGCCATTATGCATGGCATTTACCGGCAGAACATGGGCTATACCCATATCGTAATCGGCCGCAAACATGCCGATGCACCGTTCAAAGACGGAACTGCGATCTGGGGTGACTTTGATGCTCAGGAAATCTTCAACAACCTCAATGGCGATCTGAAAATCTCCCCAATCAATGTTGGCTTTGCTGCTTACTATGATTCCATTGGTCGAGTTGATCTGATGGAAAAGCACAAAGATGAAAAGCCAGTGTTCATCTCCGGAAAAGATGTTCGCGCGACTCTTCAGAAGGGAGAGTTGGTCGATCCGCGTATCATGCGAGAAAGCACTTCCCAGATTCTGGCCGCTGCCATGAAAGTTGGCTAACCCGGACAGATGCCGAAACGCGATGAGCGACTGTTTGCCATCAGGCTGACTCGGTCGAATTTTAAAGGGCTCGCTTGTGATTCTTCGCAGGCGAGCCTTTTTTTGCGCATCAGCAAGATGCGCACCATCAGCGGCGATTCACGAAATGGCTGCCATCGTCAGGGGCGTATGCAGAATCGGCAGAATACCCACGCGGTGGACATACGACACCGGATCTGCGAAAACGCTGCGGCAATGCTGGTGGTCCCAGCAGCTTCGGGCCGGCGAATGCGAAACAATCTCACTTCTTTCTCATGTGGATCCTGACAGGAAGTACTGGAATGGACGAATTCATTAAGCTCGTGACCGAACAACTGGGCATTAACGCGACAGAAGGCAGATCAGCGACAGGCGGGGTATTGAACTTCATCCGCGAACAGGTGGGTGATGCGTTGTTTCATCAGATCAGTCAGCAATTGCCAGGTGCTCAGTCGCTGGCCTCCAGTGCCCAGGCCACATCAGATGAGACCGGTGGCGGCTTGTTAGGTTCAATCACTTCTGTGGCCGGATCATTGCTGGGAGGCAAGGTCGGCAGTCTTGCTACCATTGCTTCGATCCTGAGCAAGAGCGGCATCGGACTCGAGAACTCCTCAAAATTCATTTCGATGCTGATGAACTTCCTGCGGGATAAGCTCGGCGACGACACATTCTCCGCTCTGGCAGCAAAGCTACCAGAGCTTGCCGCTGACAAGTCGTAATCCACGATGCAATTCGTCGATCTGTAACGCAGGCTTGAGGGAGTTCATCACTCCTGATTTGCTGAAATCGGCTCGGACTTCAAAGTCACCGAATGCACGCCATTTCCCTGTTTCGAGGTTTTTGACAACGGCACCAGCAATGGCAAAGAAGGCAGTCAAGACAGCAACATCGTCCAAACGTGCCGGCGACGCGAACGGCGCGGAAGCAAGCGTCAACGCGGCCTCGCCAGTTCGTCGCAGACAATCTCCGCCTCCCGAAGAACGCTACCAAACGGAGCTCGCATTTTTGCGAGCATGGGACGGCGCGGATCGACCAGAAGGCTGGCATCTTTCACCACATGCCGTCGTCTTGTTCATCTGCGGTAGTCGAGGTGAAAAACTGAAATTGCCCGCTGGTTCGGACGGTGACCTGCCATCGCAGCTGGTGATTCCCGAAAAGTTTGTGGGCGACAGAGCCATTGTGGAGCGGTGCGTGGTCACGCTGGCCGGCGAACGAGGTTTGCTGCTTGTTGGTGAACCCGGAACCGCAAAATCAATGCTGTCAGAATTGCTGAGTGCAGCCATTTCCGGTACCAGCGCGCTGACAATTCAGGGAACTGCGGGCAGCACCGAAGA
This sequence comes from Planctomycetaceae bacterium, assembly GCA_020426345.1. GTDB lineage: Bacteria > Planctomycetota > Planctomycetia > Planctomycetales > Planctomycetaceae > F1-80-MAGs062. The sequence goes on along the minus strand of JAGQQE010000198.1, from coordinate 9,924 downwards.
CCATTTCCGATACTCATGGAACTATGCGAAACTGCTGGCGAATGGCCCCGGCGAAGATGCACTTGTCCCATCACCCATCATGCTCGGCATGCGATCGGGAAGGCTCGTCCGCGTGGAAGAAGTCACCCGATGCCTGCCGGAAGTCCAGGATGCTTTGATATCGCTGCTCTCCGAACGTCGTTTGATGGTGCCTGAACTACATGGTGACTCAGGCAGCGTATTTGCCGCGCCAGGTTTCAACCTGATCGCAACGGCGAATCTTCGGGACAAGGGTGTTTCAGAAATGTCTGCAGCTTTGAAGCGCCGATTCAATTTTGAAGTCATCTCGCCGATCGCCGAGCATGCGAGAGAAGTGGATCTTGTCCGACGACAAAGTACCGCTCTGCTTGCAGAATCAAAGATCACGCAGCCGGTAGATGACGGTTTACTGGAGGCCATGGTCACTGCATTTCGGGATCTGCGAGAGGGCCGGACCGTGGAAGGCTGGACGGTGGAGAAACCAGGAACAGTGATGAGCACAGCGGAAGCCGTCGCCATCGCAGCTTCGATTGGTCGCCAGACGTGCTTTTTTCCGAGTCAGAAGGACCCACTGAGCCTTTTGCCCGGGCAACTTCTGGGAGTCGTGCTGAAGGATGATGCCCAGGATCGGGCAAGACTGCTGGCGTATTGGGATAGCGCGGTAGCGCGTCGAGCGAAAACAGGAAGCAGCCTCTGGAAGCGTCTTTCGGAATTGCGAAAGGAGCTGGAAGAACAGTAACTGCCAGTCACCTGTCGCAGTTTCAGCGAATCGAATTTGTCTCCGTATTCTCCGCTGTATTTTCGATTTGGACCACTCGCTGCAATATCATTTTCTCAGGTGTGACTACTGCGGCAATCCAGTCGTCGTCGATTTGTGATCCTTCGTAAACGATGCGGCCGTCGAATAGGACCGGCATCTTCCCATATGCGGTCTGGTCTGCTGCGGTTCTTCCTGACATCGCATTCTCTGACATCGCCTTCTCTACGGTAGCTGGAAGCACAAAAGGATTACGGCTTAGCATCCGCTCAAGCTCCGCTTCATCTACAACAAGAGGAAGAACTGCCTGCGTCAACCGACCCGTGGACTCCGTTGAAACGGAATCCCCGGATTGGTTTCTCCCGAAGCTTGTTGCGATACCCGAACCGGCCAACAGCGAAGTTCGCAGCTTCGCCGTGTCGGCCCTTTCAAATTCTGGAGTTGAGTCATCTGCTCCCGGGAGAAATGCATAAAGCAGCACTCCCAGCCCAAACGTGAGTGCACACACGGTCGTCAGGAACTGCCCCGAAGTCAGTCTTGTGCCTTTCATCGCATTGCTCCCGCGACCGTGCTGGTCAGGAGCGATGGTGATGCATGGACAATGCTCAGCGACATGGAAATGGTCTGATAATCCTGCCCTGGTTCCTGAGCTTGAATCAGAAGTTCGTCGATGTCAAACAGTCGCTCCATCTGTCGCATCCTGAACAGAAATCGACAGAGTCCTTCGTATGTCGATGTACCGGTCAGCTGAATCTGAGTGCGATAGAGCTCACCAACCGGCAGGACATCCCCCCGCTGAAACTCGTGAATCTGAATATCATTCTCATCAGCGATGGAGACCACCTGTTCAAGAAATCGAACTTCATCTGCGTCGTCAGGTATTCTGCCGTGCAGCGTGACCAGCAAATTCTGCAGGCGTATTTCTTCCTCGCAGAGGCCCTCCATTTGCTGCTGCAGATTCTTGAATTCAGCGAGCAGCACTTGCTGATCCTGATCAATGAGGCACACCGCGGCCTGACGCTCGCGATAGTAGGCTTCGATCGCGAGAAACATCAAAAGGCCTGAAACGACGCAAACGAATGCGCAAATTGTATTCCCCCACTGATTGAGCCGGTGACACCGATGATCTGCCTGTCCGCCGAAGAAGATCATGATGATCGCTCCCGGCGAGTGCACTCGACGACAAATTCTCGCTGAAAAGCACTGTCTTCCGTCAAAGGAGCAGTCGATCGCAGTTGCACAAGATCAAAAACACCGCTGTCTCGTAAAGCACTGACAAATTGCGTTGTGCTGATGTCGGTGTCTGCGTGACCGATGAGTTCAACCGTACTTCGGATCCATCCGGGATCATCAAGACATGACTGCGTATGGGCCTGCAGGAAAGATTCTCCGGACACGGCAGCGGTGCAGATCCGGCTGGTTTCAGATGGTAAACACTGTCTTGAATGGGTGATCCGCATAGAGACGACCACCAAACGCGCATCTGTCTTGCTGGACGCAAGATGCACAGCTCGAATCCAGCGCAATGGGTCGGGGGTTGGCTGAGAATGATGATAGTGATTCAGATCATTCGTTAAAGCATTGACGCGAGCACCAGACTCAGAAACGTTCTGCACCAGCGTTCGAACGGCCATTGCAGAGGCCGCATTGGCGGCATTCCGGCGAGCAAGTTTTCGGTAATCATTCTCTCGCAAGGTGATGAGCCCGGCACACGTGACCAGAAGAACCACGCCCACCCGGAGCCAGCGTGTCGTCAGGACCCTCAGAAGGTGTTTTTGTCGTACATCAAACGGCAGAAGATTTAGTGCGTGATTCATTGGATCTCCTGTGAAGCGGACAACGCCAGAGCGACTGCCGATTCTCCCCAGACCATGGGGACCATGTTGATGTCGCTGCTTCCCTCCGCACTGTCAGGAGAAGAACAAATCTTCCACACGAATGACTCGATATTTACTTCGAGTTCCAGAATTTCGGCGATTCCGGGGACGATGCTTCCAGGACCGATCACAATGATTTCTGAAGGGACAATTCTGAATCCAGGTCGCGAAGAATATGCAATGGTCTTCAGAATCTCTTCTGCAATATTCACTGCCCAGTTGCGGCATGATTCCACCAGGGTTCTGAGTAGCCGATCAGAAGCACGCACTGGCAGGTTACGGCTGAGGCCACGCATCATTCGCAGCACATCTGACTGCGGCATTCCCAGTAAACTGGCTAGCGGCTGGACCAGCGAACGGAGCCCATTCCGGACAGGAACGCGTGCCAGCATCGGAATCCCGTGTGTGACCAGTGTGTAAGTGCAGCCGTACCATCCAGCGTGAACAGCAATCGCTGCAGCCGCATCGCTGTTGCTGCCGGTTCCAACGATGTTCAGCAGGGAGTACTCGTCTTCATGACAGGCCGGAGGATCGAGTCGTCGTTTTGCTTCCCGGTAGATGTTGACTGCCCTCGCGGATGCCGTTGGAATAGTGTCGATCGCATTAAGCGAAAAACCACCGTCTCCAAACAGGCTCACCACCTGTCCGATGGCATAAGGATTACCAATGATCGCATTGACCGGAACAAGATTGTGATGTGTGGAGTATTCGACAGGAATGGTCCAGAAGTCGAACAACGGATCGCGCATTCCGCCCGATTCCAGTTCTCTCTGCACCAGCAGACGCATTTCCTCCGGCGGTGCCTCGGGCAGATACATTACTCGAAGATCACACAACTCCATTGGCAGTACGCACTTGACGGAAGGTGTATTTGCACCGGCCGTCAGCATCAGTAGATCCGTTGAAGCGACCGGCAACATCGCGGCGGTAACCGGCTGCGATTCTGAAGAAGCGTCTGATGCGGCTGGATGCTGCATGTACCGATCAAGACGTGCATTCCACTGGCCGTCGGCAAACTCCGCCTGCGCACAGGCTATGCCCGACGCATCGAACTCAATTCCGATGCATCCGGTCGATCGCCGCGCCATATACTGTCGACCTGACGCGGCTTGAAAATGGAGTGCGGGTGACATTCTCAGCGGTGCCTGAGTGCGGGTTCTGAAGGTTGGCCATCCATACAGATTTCGCCCCGTATGTGATGAAAACATAGTGCGCATAATTTCAGCCACCGCCTGGTTGCTCGGTCAACGACAACGTTTGTGGCCTTTTGGAAACCTGTTTCGAAGCAGACTACCGGATGTATCGATTGCGCGGCTTTCACGCGCCCACTTATTTGCGTTTCAAGCCGCGCGACTTTATGGTGCCCGCCAGTATTGCCGCCCTCAGAAATGCTCCTGCCCAAGAGGAACGAACGGAATGAAAACCTTGTTTTCAACGATCGCCATCATCATCCTGACTCTCTTCTACACGCGCGCAGATGCGGCAGAACGCCCGAATATTGTCTGGATCAGCTGCGAAGATATCAGTGCACACCTTGGTTGCTATGGTGATCCGAATGCCACGACACCCCGGCTTGATGGCCTGGCAACGCAGGGCGTGCGTTACACCAACGCATATACCTGCCACGGAGTGTGCGCCCCGAGTCGGACGGGCATTATCACCGGAATGCACCCCATTAGTCTGGGTGCCAACCACATGCGGTCCAAAGCAAACCTGCCGGATCACGTCAAATGCTTCCCGCAGTATCTTCGAGAGGCTGGTTATTACTGCACAAATAACAGCAAGACCGACTACAACCTGAATTGGCCTCAGAAGCTGGTCTGGGATGAATCTTCCAATCGCGCGCACTGGAAGAACCGCCCCAGCAAAGAAAAACCGTTCTTCGCGGTCTTCAACCTGACGATGACCCACGAAAGCAAGATCTGGCCGGAAGGCTGGGCCGGAGTTGTCCGTGACCTGCCAGAAACAGAAAGGCACGACCCGTCGAAGATTACGGTTCCTGAATTGTATCCGGATACCGACGAAGTCAGGAATGCCTTCGCGAGGCTACTGGACATCATCACGGTGATGGATAAGCGAGTCGGTGAATTGCTCGACGAAATTGATCAGGCCGGACTCGCTGACGACACGATTGTTATTTTCTGGTCGGATCATGGCAACGGGTTTCCCCGGGCAAAGCGATGGGTTTACGACACCGGCACCCGCGTTCCCATGATTGCACGAATTCCTGAAAAATGGCGCGTTGGCGAACAGGGGCAGCCAGGCAGCGTTGATGATCGTCTGATTAATCTGATTGACCTCGGACCAACGGTATTGAACCTGACAGGTATCGCCACGCCCGAGCATATGCATGGTCAGGCATTTCTTGGACGCAACCTGCCGGAGAATCGTGAGTTTGTCCATGCCTCGCGAGATCGCGTCGACGAACGAATGGATATGGTCCGCTCTGTTCGTGACAATCGATTTCGGTACGTCCGCAATTTGATGCCCTGGCGGTGTGCGTTGCAGAATATTACGTATTCCGAGCGAAGCGTCGTACGACAGGAAATGCGCCGTTTGCTGGCAGATGGCACTCTGAAGCCTGAATCCGCACAGTTCTTTCAGGCTCCCCGCGCTCCGGAAGAACTTTACGATCTACAGAATGATCCGTGGGAACTTCATAACCTGGCAGATTCACCGGCACATAGAGAATCACTCCAGCGGTTGCGGTCAGAATGTGACCGCTGGCAACTCGAATCGGGGGACGCCCATCTGCTTCCCGAATCGCTGCTCGCCCAGGAAGAAGATCAGATCGGCAATCGATGGCAGATCCTGCACGGACAAGACGGCGATTCCCGCACTCAACGCCTTTTGAATCTGGCGAAGGTCGCATCCACCACTGCAGTTGATGGTGCCACTTTGATTCAGTCGGGATTGAAATCAGAAGATGCAGTGGAACGCTGGTGGTCGATGATGGCGCTCGCCCACCAAACTGATGCCGGGGAGCATGCTTCCGTATTCAGATTCGGAATGCACGATCCCGATCCAACAGTTCGAATCGCAGCGGCTCGCGGGCTTCGCTTAGCTGGTCTGGGATCCGAAGCCTGGCCCTTGCTCGCAAATGAACTCAAGAATGAAAGCAGCTTTGTTCAGTATGCAGCCATCCTGGAGATCGACGAATCCGGAATCGACGCCATTCGTGTCGCGGCCCCTCTGATCCGGGAGTTGGGCAAAAGCGAGTATGTCGGGCGGTTGGCTGTTCATTCTCTGGAGCAACTCCCAACGGCCGGGAAGTAACCTCCCGGGCAGTTCAGGGGGAATTCCTGGGAGCAATTCGGAGGTGCAATTTAACCTGAAGAATGCTGTCCAAGCAGGCTGCTGCAGATCGGCATCGAATTCAGTTTCTGTTAACGCTGTGATTCCAGGTGGTTGCGGATCTCGTCGAACCCTTCGGCAACGACCGAACGCATCTGTTTTGCTCGTGCGATCAAATCGATAAGTTGCCGATGAGTCTCCGGTGCCGCAAAACGGTTTCCATCCTGCTTGGTGATCATCTCGAGCCTGTGCAGCAACTCCGGAATCTCCTGAACCAGGAGCGGCACGATTCCTTTTGCATCCGGACGAATTCGTTTGGTGATTGCCTGAATCAAATCGCGTTCGTCGCAGCGAGCAGGGGCGGAAAGGTGACGAGGCCCCGTGTCTTCCAGCTGGTGATCCAGCTGATCCACGTCTACCAGTCGTCCGAATGGCGACACCGCGTCGCGTGCTTTCTTCTGTCGATCCTGTGTCTGCCCCAACAGAGTCCTGGCCTTCGTATTGTCCGGATCAATCCTCAGCACAGCCTGATAACATTGCTGGGCCAGTTTATTGTTGTTCATCTCCGCATACAGCAACCCCAGATTCAGATGAGCGTGGACCATGTCAGGCTTGAATTTGATGGCTTCCTTGTATGCAGACACAGCCATTGTATTCAGCTTCAGAGCCTTTTGAGCCATCGCCATGTTATAGTAGCCCTCGGGATTCTGGCGGTCCCGCTGCAACCCTTTGCGAAGCGCGTCAACCGCCTTCTTGTGCTCCCCCATTTTATTCAGCACTGCCCCAAGGTTAATCCAGCCTGAGGCCCGAAACGGATCGGCCTGACTCAGCTCCCGAAACGTCAACACTGCGAGATCGTACTGCTTGCCGTAGAAGTAGACTGTCCCCAGCAATTCCAGCGCGTCTGCATCTCCAGGGAAATCGTCCAGCAGTTTCTGCAGCAATTGCACGGCTCCATCAAAATCTCTTTTTTTGATTAAAGCACGTGCGGCCGAGAGATCGGTGCTGTCTGAACTTGCCCTGGTCATCTGTCAGTTCCTTATCGAGACTGTAAGCTTGAGCGCATTTCCAGAATCCGCCCAATGTACCACAATTTTGATCCCTGACACCAAGCCAATTTTTCCACGACTACGAATTGAAATGCCACGATGTGAGCAATCATGAACAGCCAAATTGCAAAAGTCCGCGGAGTTTTCACCATTGCGTACGCGCGAAGCTCACCCCAGGGGCAATGCTGAGCGAAATCGGAGGCTTCCGGAATAAATCCTCAGCGCGGGCGATTCCTGACCTTCAAACTCTGCCTGTCTTTACATGCTGGAAAGACAGGTAAAGTTTTCCCCCGCGATTCGTCAGCAGTCAAGCGCATAACCACTCCAGTCGATCCACGAGTCATATCGAAAACCTTGCGCGTCGGCGCAGCGGGCAGCCGGTCTGGACTCTGTGAAGAATTGGTGGGTTCTGAATGTTCAAAACAATGCTCCGAACCTCGATGACTGCGGTCACTCTGTTCGCTGCAACCTGCTGCGTTTCAGGGGATGCATTCGCCGACAATCGACAAACTCCACTTGTCAGGGCAGTTCAGCAATGCCGTCGTTCTGTGGTCAATATCCACACAGAAAGGCTCACCGCCGACGAAAAGGAATCGAGATTCTTCAGCGCTAAGCCACGCAAAGTCACCGGAATGGGGACTGGAATCATTGTGGATGAACGGGGCTATATTGTCACAAACTATCATGTGATTCAGGATGTCGATCGAATTCTCGTCACTCAGGAAGATGGCACTTCATTTGATGCGAGACCGGTGTCATTCGATCGCAGACAGGATCTTGCCATCATCCGTATCGAAAGTCGCGAGCCCCTGGATGTCATGCCCATGGGCACATCTTCGGACCTGATGCTGGCAGAAACCGTCTTTGCTGTTGGAAACGCCTACGGATACGAACACACCGTGACATCAGGTATCGTGAGCGCACTTCATCGTGACGTAGAAGTTGATGAAACACAGTCTTACGAAAATCTTATCCAGACAGACGCAAGTATTAATCCGGGGAACAGTGGTGGACCACTGCTGAATCTGGAAGGTGAAGTCATCGGGATTAACGTTGCCATTCGCGCCGGGGCACAGCGAATCGGTTTCGCAATTCCAATTGATGATGCCCGACAAACCATCGCGCGTCTGATGAGTGTTGAAAGGCTCAACGGTGTCGCACACGGCCTGACGACACGAGATGTTAAATCGGCAGATGCACTGACACTCGTTGTCGATTCCGTGGCACCGGGCAGTGATGCAGACTTGTGTGGAATCCGAGCCGGTGACGTGCTGCAATCCGTCCGTGGGATCACCATCAATGATGGCACAGACCTTGAACGATCTCTTCTCGACATACCTGCCGGCCGAACGCTTGATGTCCTGGTTCAGCGAGGGGGTGAAGAACACACCCTTTCCTATACGATTGGAGCGGGACGGTCGGTTGCGAACTCGTACGTTTCTGCAAAGTCCGGTTCAGGCCTGGAGGCGAAGACTGTTTCAACCACAGGTCCGTCTCTGCCTGTCCTGACAGAACCTGAAGCCACCGCAGCCGAACCCACCCCGGATCCGGTCGTCGCAAGAGCGTGGGAGATGTTCGGGATCCGCCTCGAAGCGCTGGATGACAAGGACATGCGTTCTGTACAGGGACGTTACAAAGGCGGAATGAAGATCAGTAACGTTCGTCAGGGCGGTCCGGCTGCACGACATGGACTTCGCAATGGAGATATCCTTGTCGGTCTGGACGACTACGAAACGCTGGGGCCGGCTAACCTCCGCTATATTCTGAGCGAAGATCGCATCCGAACCATGAACTCAATCAGCTTTCTCATTGTTCGAGCTGGTTCGGTTCCGCCACTCACCGGTGCGATCGATCTCCGGGGTGTGCAGCGTTAGAAGCCCGTTAAAAAACAACCCGATGCGTCAGCGACCGATCGAGGACCGGCAAACGCTTGTAAAGACTCGCCTTGCCGACACGTTACCATTGTGTGCGTTTTCAGTAGGGGCGTTCCGTCGATGATGAACTCTGCTGCCCTTCGTGCAGGTCGGAATCAGCGGCCACTCCGGAAGAATCGCGACGTGTCTGCTCACGCAGCCATGCGATAATGTGTCCGACGAACAGATTACGATTTTCTTCAAACTCCAGTGTGTGGCGCGCCTGGGGATATCGGTGCATATGGATGCAGTTTGAGGAGAAGGTCATGATCCGCCTTTGAGTGCGATCGTTATCGATAATCTGATCCTGCCCCGCCAGCATCAGCAGGAGCGGATGTGCGATGTGCCTGCACCGCTCACGAACGATCATATCCAGATGGTATCCGCTGTTAATGAAACCACTCGTCACGGTATGCAGCGCAAGCGGGTCCGCGGCGATCGCTCGCTGCCAGAATGGGTTCGCTGTAAACATTGTTGGATCGGATAATGGCACCGGCACCTGTCTGCGGCGAACGTCGAAATCTCTTGCCGCCCGCAACTGGATCCGCTGCAGGAAAGAAGGTTGCAGACGCGGCTCCAGCCCAGGGTACAGGAATGCCAGTTGATCAATTTCATTCGGGAACAGAGCGGCCGTCGCAGCCGCAATCTTTCCCCCCCAGCTAATGCCTGCAAGACAAAGTGGCATCCGCGGTTCTGAGACCTTGCCTTCGGAAATTGCTCGCGCGTGCCGGATCAGCGTTCGAACATCATTCACCAGACGCAATCCGTGATCTGCGTGGCCTCGATCAAGGCCATTGACGCCGGATCCCCTGCGGTCCGCGAGATACACATCAAAGCCGGCATTCGCCATGTGCCACGACGAATATTCATACCAGCCCGAATGACTTTGAATACCGTGCACCGCGACGACGATGCCTCGAGGTGATTGCGCTTTCCAGTGCCGAAATTTCAGTTCGTATCCGTCGGAGGCCGTGACAGTTCCGAATTTCCCCGATCCACGAATGCCGTCGGGCGTG
>JAGQQE010000197.1 GCA_020426345.1 Planctomycetaceae bacterium | reverse complement strand
TCTCACCGATCATCGGAAAACGAAATTCGAAGTGTGGCGAAAACCAACTGCGTTCAAACGCAAAACCAGCGGCGTTCAGATCTTCGATTACGTGGCCAAGGTCCGTCCAGACGAACCAGGGTAACAGATAACGGTCGTGCAGTGAGGTTCCCCAGTCGGTCAGTCGTTCGTTGAATGGCGTTGACCAGAATTTCATCGCGAGAGCCCGAATCAGCAGTTGCTGCGTCAGACTCATCTGTGCGTGCGGCGGCATTTCAAATCCGCGGAGTTCGACCAGGCCAAGTCGTCCCGTCGTGCTATCCGGCGAGTACAGTTTGTCGATACAAATCTCCGCACGATGCGTGTTTCCAGTCAGATCGATCAGCAGATTTCTGAACAATCGATCCACCAGCCATGGCGCAGATGGCTGACTCCGATCGGGGACCTGCGAAAATGCGAGTTCCAGTTCATAAAGTGCATCACGGCGACCTTCGTCAACGCGTGGAGCCTGGCTCGTGGGGCCGACAAAACGTCCGCTGAAAAGGTAAGACAATGAAGGGTGATTCAGCCAGTAGCCAACGAAGCTCTTCAGCATGTCCGGGCGTCGGAGGAAAGGGCTGTCCGCCGGAGTTGGTCCACCCATGACCACATGGTTGCCACCACCAGTTCCCGTATGATGTCCGTCCAGATCAAACTTCTCGGTACCAAGACGCGTCTGGCGTGCAAGTTCGTAAAGCGTTGTTGTTGTTTCAACCAACTCATCCCACGAGGATGCCGGATGCGTATTTACTTCGATGACGCCCGGATCCGGTGTCACTTTCAGACACTGAAGCCGGTCGTCCTGCGGCGGTAAATAGCCTTCGATCACAACCGGCATTTTTAATGTCTGGGCTGTGCATTCGACGGCAGCAAGCAATTCCAGGTAGTCTTCGAGAAGTTCAACCGGTGGCATGAACACATGCAGACGCCCGTTACGGGGTTCTACACATAACGCTGTGCGAACCACGGAACCCGGATCCATCACTTCATCGGGAGAATGAACTCTGGACAGCAACTGTTCTGAAATTCCCTGAACGCCAACAGCCTGCTCTGCTCCTCGCAGGAAATCCTGTCGCCGATCATCGAATCGTGGCAACGGTGGCCGCTGGATGGTCGGGTCTCGCGGCTGAAAAGGCGGCAGTCTGGAGTCCGGCACGTAGGGCAGGGAATCCAGTGGCAATCGCAGCCCCAGCGGCGAGTCTCCTGGAAGGAGAAACATGCGTCCTGACCGAACCGGCCACGGTCCACTGATCCAGGGGCGATGCTGGCTCTGCCACCACTGGCGTTTTAATGGCATTACGAATCCCACCGGCGCGTTGAGTCCGCGTTCGAAAACCGAAACCATTCTGGCTCGGTCTTCCGGATTGCGCAGCTTTGGGTCACGTGGATCCACATTCACCGGCAGCCGCTGTTCCTTCACCAGGTAATGTGCGATGTCTTCGAAGGCGGGGACGATGTAGCGGTCATTGACTTCCAGAGCTTTTGCCAGGTGGTGAATAAAGCGGGCCGCCGCATCTGCATCCAGGCCATAATCGCGATCGATGTCGGCAATCAAACCTGCATCATGCCAGACCGGCAGTCCGTCGGTTCGCCAGTAACAACCCAGTGCCCATCGGGGCAGAGACTCTCCGGGATACCATTTTCCCTGACCATAATGCAGAAATGCCCCTGCAGCGAAGGCGTCGCGCAGTCGCTTGATGAGCACTTCGGACAGACGCCGCTTTTGTGGTCCGACAGCAGCGGAATTCCATTCTGCGCCTTCCATGTCATCGACCGATACGAAGGTTGGTTCGCCGCCCATCGTCAATCGAACATCTTCCTCCTTGAGCCTGCGATCCACTTCGTTGCCAAGGCGATTGATCGCCTCCCATTGCATGTCGGTGTATGGCCTGGTCACTCGCGGATCCTCGTGGATGCGAGTCACAGTCATTGCGAAGTCAAATTCAACCTCACATTCATCCAGTGTTCCACTGATGGGCGCGGCTGACATTGGCTCCGGCGTACAGGCCAGAGGAATGTGGCCTTCGCCTGCGAACAAACCGGAAGTCGGATCGAGCCCCACCCATCCAGCTCCGGGAAGGAAGACTTCGGCCCAGGCGTGAAGGTCCGTGAAGTCGTACTCTGCCCCGCTTGGACCATCCAGGGACTTTACGTCCGGAGTAAGCTGAATCAAATACCCGGAAACAAATCGGGCGGCTAAACCAAGGTGGCGCAGAGTCTGTACCAGCAACCATCCGGTGTCGCGGCAGGACCCTCGCTTCAGTGTCAGAGTTTCTTCGGCCGACTGGACACCGGGTTCCATCCTGATTTCATAGCGAATCTCCTGCTGCAGGCGTGCATTCAGATCAACCAGAAAATCGACCGTGTTTCGTCGGGTGCGGTCGATACTGTCGATGAAGGACCGCCATTGAGGACCCGGTTCTGTAAGTTCCAGAAACGGAAGCAGATCGCGCCGCAAAGCCTTGTCGTATTGAAATGGAAACTGATCCCCGGATTCTTCAACGAAGAAATCGAATGGATTGATGACCGTCATTTCTGCGATCAGGTCGACCTCAACAGACAACTGCTTCGTCTTATCAGGGAAGACGAATCTTGCCTGATAATTGGCGTGAGGGTCCTGCTGCCAGTTAATAAAATGTTTTTCAGGCTTAACGGTCAGCGAATAGCTGTGGATTGGAGTTCGACAGTGTGGTGCCGGTCTCAATCGTACGATCTGTGGCCCAAGTGAAATCCGACGATCGTAGTAGTATGTCGTCTTGTGATTCAGTGCGACACGAATGGTCATAGGTTATCTGTCGATAGGGCGAATGTGATTTGAAGCGTCACTGCGACCTGGCAGTGCACCGGATGTCAGCCGTCGTCGCTGACTACGCGCCGATGATCTGACTCTGTGACTGTGCCACCTGGTTCTGTGACGGAGATGACTCTTCTGAATCAGGGAAGCAGCGGAATGCAAAGTAAGTATTGTGAATGGCTTCACCAATTGCATTCAATTTCGTCTGCAGATCGTCGATAAACTCGTGGGTGCCGCCATTGATAATTGATTCGGCGGATGTTTCGGTCAGCTGGCTGATCAGCCCCTGCGTTAACCGCAGAGCCGGATTTCCATCAGGCAGTTCCGGCCCGGGAATTTCCTCCAGGGAATTTCGAATCTGCTTAATGCAAAACAACACTGCTCTTGGAAAGCGGGTATCGAGCAACAGAAACTCAACCACCCGATGCACAGTCAATGCATGGTATCGCTTTCGAAACATCTCGAAGCCGCTTACCGATCGCAGCACTGCTGACCACATCAGGTCATCCAGAGTTGTATTGATATCCTGGATGCTTCGCAGCAGAGTAAAATACTTGACGTCAAGGATGCGGCTGGACTTATCGGCTCGTTCGAGAACGCGACCCAGATTTGCAAAATGCCATCCACTACCGCGCGACATCGTACCTTCCAGGATTCCGGTGAACAGATGGGATTGTTCCCGCACCTGTTCATAGAATTCGATGTTTGCTGCACTGACGCCTGATTCCGCGGCACGCTTGACCAGGTGGTAGAAGTCGTTGAGCTGTTCCCACGCTTCAGATGAGATTGCTTCGCGAACCGTACGTGCATTCTCCCGTGCATTGCGGATCGCTGTGAAGACGGAGTTCGAATACTCGCGATCGAAGGTGAGGAACTGTCGGACATTCTCTGACGTGAATTCGCCGTATTTTTCGAGGAACTGTTCGTCATCGCCGGTAGCACGGATTAGTGGTTCCCATTGTTCGCCGGCCTGAACTGGCTGGTCGAGAACCAGTTGAACGGTGACTTCCACAAACCTTGCAATATTCTCTGCACGTTCAACATACCTCGACATCCAGTAGATTGAATTTGCCACTCGACTCAGCATTGCCTGATTCCCCGTAGTTTCTCTGATTGATTCACCAGCGCTGCACGGTCTTACAAAACGTCGTCGACATCAGATTTTTCGTGGTGATACCCGGAGATCACCCACGTGTCTTTGCTGCCGCCTCCCTGAGATGAATTGACCACCAGCGATCCCTTTTTCAGTGCGACACGGGTCAGACCTCCGGGCAGGACCCAAACAGATTCTCCGTAAAGAATATACGGGCGAAGGTCGACGTGTCGGCCTTCAAAATGATCACCAACGAGTGTTGGGACCCGGGATAATGCCAGAGTTGGCTGAGCAATATAGTTGCGAGGATCGGCCTTGATCAGTTCTGCAAACTTACGCTGCTCTGCTTCGGTGGAATGTGGTCCAACAAGCATTCCGTAACCTCCCGCTTCATTTGCGGCTTTCACCACAAGTTCCGGCAGGTGTTCCAGTACGTACCTGCGATCGTCTTCACGTTCGCAAACGTATGTGGGCACGTTGGGAAGGACGGGCTCTTCGCCAAGATAGTAGCGAATCATCTCAGGCACATAGGCGTAGATGACTTTATCATCGGCGACACCCGTGCCCGGGGCATTCGCGAGGGCCACGTTGCCTTTACGATAAGCTCTCATCAGGCCTGGGACCCCGAGCATCGAATCTTTTCGGAAAGCTTCCGGGTCCATGAAGTCGTCGTCGATCCGCCGATAGATCACATGGACTCTCTGAAACCCCTCTGTGGTCCGCATAAAGACCCGGTCGTCGTGTACCACCAGATCCTGGCCCTCGACCAACTCGACGCCCATCTGCTGAGCGAGGAAGGAATGTTCGTAGTAGGCTGAATTATAGATTCCGGGCGTCAGGACGACGATCGTTGGATCGGGAGTGTCTTCCGGGCTCAGCCATGAAAGGGTGTTGTACAATCGGGACGGATAGTCGATGACCGGCCGGACTCTGGAATCTGCAAAAATGTGGGGGAAGCTTCGCTTCATGACGGAGCGATTCTGAAGCACATACGAAACCCCGGAGGGACATCGAAGGTTATCTTCAAGAACGTAGATGGCTCCGTCGCTGTGCCTGACAAGGTCGGTGCCTGTAATGTGGCACCAGATGCCTTTCGGGGGATTCAGCCCGATGCATTGTGGACGAAAAGACTTTGCCTTCTCCAGCATTGAACGCGGCACTATGCCTTCGTTCACAATGTTTTGAGAATGATAAATATCGTCGAGGAACAGATTCAGGGCTTTAATGCGCTGACGCAGACCAGCTTCGATGTGTGCCCATTCGAATGCCTGCACCACGCGGGGAATAATATCGAACGGAAAGATTTTCTCAGTGCCGTGTTCGTCGCCGTAGACCGTGAAGGTAATCCCCATCCTCAGCAATGCCCGATCGATGGCTTCCTGACGAAACTTCAGTTCACTCAACGGCAGATCGTTGATTCGACTCACCAGAATCTCCGACCCTGATCGGGGACTGCCGGCTTCACTGATAATCTCGTCGTAGAACCCCTCGGTGTCGTAGTCTTCGAATGTGAATTGGCGCATATGAATTTTGGTCTGCTCAGGGTTTACGCAGTGCTGAGTGTTTTTACAGCACTGCTATCCCTTTGGTTCTATGGGATTGAGGAAAGAATGGAACCCTCAATCTTGAATTAATGTTTAACCGGGGTTTTAGAGAACACATTGTTCCAGAAAAGAGCGATTCATTCAGGAAAGAGTGACGTTTGCCTGTTTTCCACATCGAGCCTCGAGGAGCAAACATCGTACCGTGGCTGGATCTCTACTCCGGTGTTCTCAGGCTGTGGACTTTGTGTTTCTGGATCGGCCCCTGGGAGGTGACCATGGATTTCGATTCAGCGCTTCTCCGGGATAATGGCCCTGGCGGCATTTTGCGGCCTCTCTTCAACAAGAAAATGTCCCAGAAGCTGATTCTGCTCAGTTCGTATGGCCCAGACGGCACCCGGACGACTGCGAATGACTTTACGATCGCCTGGCACAAGGGTGCCATACGACTCTTCGGTGTCCTTCTGACTTCGCCAGAATAATTCAATCGTTTCGCGACCTGCGTTGATGAAAGTCACTGCTTGCGGGATTCCGGCCGGTCGTGACACGGGAAGCGACATTCCTTCATGGGGAACCCATGCTAATGCCGGGAGATCGGCGGCTGACCGTCGGGCTGCTGCTGTGCGAGTGTTCCGCAACGTTACAAATGGATGCGGAACCGGCGGCCGTGGTCGTTCTTTCCACATCTGTTCGCTGAGCAATGTCAGAAGGCCTGCATGCTCGGGGCGTCCTGCAATATTCTGATTCTCGTCCGGATCATTCGAATGGTCGTAGAGTTCCTGAGCTGTGACACTGCCGGTTGTCTGATCCTGCCATTCGATGTACCGGTATCGATCCGTTCGCATGGCATACCCCATATATTCTCGACCCTCATGAGTGCGAGGGAACTGGCTGTACGCAGCTTCCTTAACGCTGCTGGATTCTCCCTTCAGAATTGGTACCAGGCTTGTGCCTTCCACCGATTCAGGAACCGGCAACGCGGCCAGTTCACACAAAGTTGGATAGATGTCGACAAATTCAACGAGCGCATTCGACATTGTTCCATTTGCCTTTGCTCCGGGAGCCCGGATCATCAACGGTGCGCGAGTATCGATTTCGTAGTTGGTCTGCTTACACCAGGCGCCATGCTCGCCGAGCTTCCAGCCATGATCACCCCAAAGCACAACAATCGTATTCTGGTGAAGGTCTAGTGATTCCAGTTGTTGCAGGAGTAGCCCCACCTGAGCATCAATAAACGAAACGGACGCGTAGTAACCGTGTTTCAGCTCGCGTTGCTGATGGACGCTCAGCGGACGTTCAAAGGGCGACGGTGCATCGGCGTAATCCATGTAAGCGCGGATTTCATAGAAACCTCCCAGTGAACGATTGCCGAATGCAACAGCGGGTGAATCCCGGGGAAGAAATGAGTTGGTTGCTAATGGTATTTGATCGCGGTTGTAAAGCTCCCAGTATGGCTGAGGAACAATAAACGGAAGATGTGGACGAATATAACCGACAGCCAGAAAGAACGGTTTTTCTCCGCGGGCCAGTTCGGTCATCTTCTCCATGGCATCCCGAGTTTGCTTGCCGTCATAGTTTTTGGTTTCGGGCTGTTGCTGAACTTCAGTCGCTGGTCCACGCATTCGCGCGATCACTGATTGTGGCCGCCCGTCTTTCTTCATCTGTTTCCGATACTCTGCCAGCCGAAGACGATTGTCTTCTGAATAGGAGATCACTCCCTGTGGATTATGTGTTGGCTCGTCCCAGGATGCGGCATCGGGAAACGGATTGTGAAAAATCTTGCCGTAGGCCACCGCTCGATAACCATGAGATCGAAAGTGCTGTGGCACTGTTACTGCATCCGGAATGACAGAACGCATCTCCGTGATCAGGTCCCAGACTCTTGTGGAATCCGGCCGCATCCCCGTCATCAACGACACTCGCGAAGGATTGCAGACGGCCTGCTGACAATAGGCCCGACGAAATGCAACGCCGGATGCGGCAAGCTCATCGATATGGGGCGACTGAATGGCTTCGACACCGTAGCAGCCCAGCTCATTCCGCAAGTCATCAATAGCGATGAACAGAACATTGGGCCGCTGGATTTCATCCGCAAGGCCGGTGAAAGACAGCTTCGTGAGCAACACAACGGCGATTAACATGTTTCGCATGAAACGCAGCCCCTTCTACAGTCGGACGATAAACGCAGTCTGCTGGTGCATTCTCATTCTGCCAGCGCGTTCTCCTTCTATAACGCTCACGGCCGAACAATGAATGTCCCAATTCCCTTTCGGAATCGCAAGTCATATATTGGGGCCGGCGCAAGTGAAACTCACTGTCGAGATCACCAGCCGTCTGTATCTGTCGGCCGAACACAGCGAAGTCCGGCAGTGACCACCGACAAGTTCAGAACGGTTAAGAACCAAAGCTCCGACAAGTCGGAGCACTCCAAATTTATGGAGTGCGGTGATTTTCAGAATGTTTCGGCATGTTGATTTCGAGTGCAACTTCCGCGAGGACTCCTGTCTTGTCACAGTCACTGCTTCAGGTCATCAGGATTATTCTGACTGCGTCGTTCATCATCATTCGGGGGCATTCATTGAAAGCGGACGACGCGAATTTGCAGTTCACGAAAGATCAACTCACAGATGAGCAGGTAGCTGCATTCGCCGCTCTGGCATTGAAGAGCATACCGCAGGAATTCCCGAATAAGCCGTCGAACGTTATGACATCATCGGCGGACGTAAAATCTCCGAAGCAAATGCATCCTGTCTTTTACGGATGCTTCGACTGGCATTCTTCCGTCCATGGACACTGGATGCTGGCACGTCTGCTCAGGAATTATCCCAACGCTCCGATCGCACCTCGCATTCGAGCGGTGCTGAATGATCAACTCACACGGGATAAACTCAGGACGGAGGCGGAATATTTTACGGGCAAAGAAAACAAGAGCTTCGAGCGGATGTACGGTTGGGCATGGACTCTTCAACTTGTGGCAGAACTGCATGACTGGCAGGACGAAGATGCCCGGCGATGGCGCCAGAATCTGCAGCCACTCGAACAGACCATTGTTCAGCTGGCCAGCGAATATTTGCCAAAGTTGTCATTTCCGATCCGCACGGGCATCCATCCTGACACTGGCTTCGCATTGGCGATGGAGCTGGACTACGCTCGCACAGTGAAGAATTTGCCGTTTGCGGAATTGATTCAGGCGAAGGCGATGGCGTTCTACGGACAGGACCGGGATTACCCGGTCCACTACGAACCCTCCGGTCACGATTTCTTTTCTTCCGGCTTCAATGAAGCAGATCTGATGCGGCGTGTTTTGCCAAAGCAAAAGTTTGCAGAATGGTTAGACCAGTTTCTTCCCCATCTGCGTACAAACAAGATGGGCCCAATGATGACGCCGGTCAAAGTCACTGATGTGACGGACGGGCATCTGGTGCATCTCGCCGGGCTCAATCTGTCACGTGCCTGGACAATGAAGGGAATTGCGGCGGCGCTGCCGGAGCATGACGATCGCCGCGAATTCCTGCTGGAGAGCGCGCATGCGCACGGCAATGCAGGACTGAGTTACGTGACAAGCGGCCACTACGAAGGTGAACACTGGCTGGCAACGTTTGCCGTGTATTATCTGACCAGGTAATGCTCATGTGACAATTGCCGGTGTGATTTTGAATTCCAGGTGCATCTCCCCAGGTTCAAATGCCCAGGCGATTGTTTGCCATTCATGATGCGACATTTCTGGCGTTGAGATTTTTCCCGGCGCGGCGTGAAATTGTTCCCGGAAGAATTCCTGACAATCATCACAGACGCACCTCTGGTCTCCTCGGAATCAGCGTCTGACGCTGGTGTTGTGGTTTTTCAACATAATTTGAATTTCTTCACATAGGTGAACTACGTTTTCGGATGAGTTTTTCAGGCATTACGGGTTGGTTCGTCAGAACCAGTCCTGACTCCCAGGTGTTGTATGGTCGACTCCGATGAGAATTCTCCCCTTCCAATGCGTTCTGACTGGCCTCGTGCTTCTGGCGTTCGGTGCAACGAGCCATCAATGCCTGGCGGAGGACCAAACAGCTTTGGCGACTACCAGGCATGCGAAGGAGATGCCGCGACCTGACGAAGCTCATGGTGAGTCTGACGACTCAGATTCAGAACGTCTGGAAATCCATATCCCGGAGGCAGCTGAAGCCGGAACTGAACTTCCCGGGTTTCCGCCGGATGAGATTGCGGGAGTTTCCACGAAAGAACTGACTGGTTTCAGAATCATTGGTGGTGATGACGGCGGAGTCTTTCAGATTGATTCGGAGACTGGAAAGATCGCTGTCAGGAACTCTGACGCTCTTGACTTCGAAACAGCCCCGGTGCGGCGGCTTGAAGTCGCAATGCAGCGAAAGTCGGTCAGCGAAGTTGAACGATCGCTGGAGCAGCAGTTCCTGGAATCGATTGAGGAATCGGGAGCTTCCGTCACTGACTTTGTTCCGCAGCTACGAGTGCATGCGAACGTGACATTGTGGCTTTTTACTGACGATGTCAACGAAACGCATAAGCTGGCTGGTCATGTACTGACGGTTCCGGAGAACTGTTTTCATGGTCATTCGGCAGGCAGGATCCGGGTGGATGATCCGGATGCCGATGGGAAGTTTCAGTTCGAGCTGCTTTCTCAGTCTCCATCAGATGCGTTTGCTGTCGACGAGCAATCGGGTGAGATCACTGTGGAAGATCCCGCAGCCATCAATTTCGAGAGTTGCAGTGAATTTCATTGTCTGGTCCGGGTTCGCGACCAACACGGTCTCTCCGTAACAGAAAAAGTGATCATACGCCTCGTCGATATCAATGAGGCGCCAGACCTGAAGTCCGGCTCATGGACACTTCATCCAGGCACAGATCAGGCATTCCGAATAGCGGCTACTGATCCGGATTGCGATGACATTCTGATCTACCGCCTCCTTGTCGATCCTACCAACGGGGCTTTCGACCTGGACCCTGTCAGCGGCGATCTGATTCTTATCGATCCCTCTCTGCTGGCAAAAGCGTCGGGCGACGGTTGTACTCTGTTACTGCAGGCGGAAGATAAATCCGGAGCCCTTTCGGTTGGAAGTGTCCGTGTTGAATGGACTCCTCAGAATGTACAGTCTCAGGGAATTGCCGCAGCCATTCCTGATGGAAATCTCTCCATCGGTCCCGGTGCGTGGCCCGCTGGAACAAGACGAACCTCTCGATTCTTCGCCATCTTTGTGGCAACCATCACGGCGATCTTTGCAATAGCTTTCTGGGAGAAGAAGCGAAGACGGTCCATCAAATCGATCGACTGGGACGCAGCGCGTCCATCGGAGCCCGTTCATCCGGACGCTGATGTGAATGCATTCCGGGAGCAGGTCGAATCGCTGCGGAACGAGGTGAAACGAAATCACATCGAAGCGAATCGGATTGTGCTGGAGAAAGACTCACAGATTCGAGAGCTCAGACTCCAAATCACTGAGTTGAGTGCGCTCCTTGCCGAGAAGGTCGAAGCAGAGCAGGTCGAAGCAGAGCACAATTATGAGCCGGGCATGCCGATATCGGCTGACGATGGTCAGTTCTCCAGCCGGTCTGAGCCATCATACGCAGACTCCTATCAGCCCGATTTGCTGAAGACGCAAATGGAAACGGCTGAATTCGTGATGCCCCCTTCAGAACGCGAATACGATTCGGCGGATCATTCTTCCAGTGATTCGGACTTAATGGATATCCGCGAACAACTTGCCGGGCTATTCAGCCTGACACAGGCTGCTCACAAGACCGATCCATCAAAGTTAAATTCCGCTGCTGCTGATCAGGAATCGCACGAAGATTCAGTGACCGCGTATCTGCAGAAGCTCTTGAACCCCGGAGGGACGGCTTCGTTGGGTTCGGAATCTCCGCAGGGCTCGGCAGAGACCGACCGGCGGGGGAACGATCGTCGCCAGTACAATGATCCGTCACGACCGCCTGAGTTGGACCGCCGCAAAGGTAGTCGCCGAGCAGTCGATGTTGAGTCTCTGCGGAAAGATATGAACTCGTTCCGAAATGTTTCTCGGCAGTCCACAGAGTTTGCGCTGGCAGCTCATTCATTCCGGAAGGTCCGCAATCGTTTGCTGGTTCGTCGAGCGATCCTGATCAGCCTGCTGTTCGTGGCAGTTGCTGTTTGGTCCGGGCGCATCTCTCAGGTCATGACGAATCAGTTGCTCGTGTGGTCACTGACAGGGACGCTGTTGTTTATTG
>JAGQQE010000196.1 GCA_020426345.1 Planctomycetaceae bacterium | reverse complement strand
GCCAGTGAGTCCGACTGATCATGACTGGTCGTGGAGTTCACCGCGTGAGGCACGTTCGTGCGAACAACCCGGATGCCACGTTCCATGAACCGCATCCCAAGCAGGGACTCTACGACCGCGGCCACAGTGCCGAGCTTCATTTCAGTCAGTCGTTGTTGCCAGCCCGGCTTCGCTGCGAACTCCGGAAGGTGAACGGGTAATGCCGTATTGAGTTGAACGACCTCGCGACAAAGCAACGCTGCGGGCTTCTCATCTCGCAGCCTCTTTCCAACGGATCCCGGTATCTGTCTGAAGTATGCCTTTGTCAGTATCGCGTCGAGTGTCTTGTATTTCTGGAGCAGCTCCATTGCCGTTTTGGGACCGATTCCTTTGACGCCTGGCACGCCATCGGTGCTGTCGCCGCAAAGTGCGAGGAAATCCGTCACCTGATCAGCGGGCAGTTCCAGTCGACTTTCGGGAGTGACGAATCCTCCATCTCCCCAGGGATGCAGTATGCGGCATCCGCCTTGACCGTGCATCGCCAGCAAGTCTTTGTCGCTGCTGACAATGACGGTTCGTTCGAACTGAGTGGCAATGCTTGCAATGACGTCGTCAGCCTCCCAGCCATCGATTCGCACGGTCGGAAAGCCTGCCAGCTGCAATGCTTTTTCTGCCAGCGTTTTCTGTTCGGTCAACCCAGGCTCAGATGGTGGCCTGTGGGCTTTGTATTCGGGCAACAGCGTCGATCGATATGTGTGTCCACCATCCATCGCAATCACAATGTGAGCGGGGTCGGTCGTTCGGATGGCTTTCGCAAGTGTCTGAAAGAAGGAACGAACCGCATGGGTTTCTGTGGGGGTGCCCACGTGATACGCACGGACAAGCAGATTCAGGAAATCGATGGCCAATACGTTGCACGGTTCGTTGAAAGAAACTGCTGTTCCAAAAGTCTTTGCTTCCTCTGTGGAGGAATTACCGGGGAGATCACTTTGGATGCTGGTTGCGGGTTCCATTGATGCGTCGGATGATGGTCGGCTGGCTCTCTCATCAACTTCATGGATATCAATCAGAAGTTGCGGATCGGAGTTTGAAGAGATCTCAACCCTTCGTGACAGACTCCTGGAGTGCCCCGGTCTTTCCGTTTGCGTTGCTTTGGCCAACAGGGGAGCGTCGTGGTGACCTGCGACCAGATCCGCGACTGGCACAAAGCGATGGCATTGGAGACACACGCATTCGACGGTTGTTCCGTCGCTTCGTCGAACAAATTCGACTGGCGACGCCGTGTACGTCTTAACTCCCGCAGCCGTAGTTCCGTCCCTGCGGCGTTCAACCCATGTGACTGCGCTTCCAGGGGGCATAACGTCGTACTCCGAAATCGCAAACGTTTGTGCGTTCACTGCACTCCCGGGCATGAGCTCTTCAGACGAATGCCCGGTTTCACAGAACCCTGCTGCTCCCGGTTTCACTACGGATCAGACGATTGGTCGTCAGCAAATCGAGATGTCAGGCCAAACTTTACAGACGTTTTATCAAACTTTCGCTTGGTTTCTTCCAGCAGATCAATTCCCAGATCCATCGCGATCAGGTCGAGGCAAATCAGAACATCTGCGAGCTCTTCTTTCAATCCGTTCAGATCGTCAGAACCGCCAGCCAGACCGAGACGAACCCGTTCGATCTTCTTCAATTCATTGCAGACTTCACCACATTCTCCAGCCATTTCAAGACCGCGGAATGAAAGTGAGACGCTGCCACCTTTCGCCCATTCCGCGTGTCTGCGGATATTCGCATTTCGAAGCTGCTGGAACCCGTCAATGTCACTCATCTGCATTTCCCTTTGGACGATATCTCCCGGAACGACGCGGATTCTACCCGGCAGTGCGGTGTTCGCCCAGGTGTTCGGCATTTCGTCAGGTCAGCAATTCCGGAAAACGACCGGAAAAGAAAGTTTTTATACTGTCATCGAGGTCGTAAGCCCCGGACCTGTGCCGTGCAAAAGCAGTATCATGCTCGGCGATCGTCGAATTGCGGGTGTTAGTAGTCCGCGGTCACGGCATTGGCAATCACGGGAACGAACGGAGCTGTGTTCCTGCCGGATATCCTGCGGGCATCAGTAATCACGCGAAAGAACGCTTCGACGCACCGCGCATCCCACTGCTGACCAGCCCCATCCCGCAAAATCTGTTCGGCTTTGGCTGTCGGCATGCCGCGGCGATAAGGGCGATTGCTGGTCATGGCGTCATACGCATCGGCGACAGCCAGAATTCTTGCTTCAAGCGGAATGTTGTTGCCGGTGAGTCCATATGGATATCCACTGCCATCCCAGGACTCGTGATGATGCAGTACGCCGGGAAGAACATAGTCAAGGTGGCGAAGATGTTTGAGAATCTCGTATCCAATCACCGGGTGTTGCTTAATCAATTCAAATTCTGCACTCGTGAGCCTGCCGGGCTTCTTCAGTACATTGTCAGGAACTCCGATTTTTCCGACGTCATGCAACAACCCGGTCATGTAGATTTCTTCACACTGTTCGGCGGGTAGTTCCAGTTCACTGGCAATCATGCGTGCGAATTCCGCCACGCGGTCACTGTGACCGCAGGTGTATGAGTCCTTGGCATCGATTGCATTAATCATGGAACGAATGACGCCGCGCAGAAGCAGTTCTTTTTCGCGAAACAGGCTGCAGTTACGACCATGGGCCGCCAGCACGACAGCCGTCGCGTTCATCAGACTTGCTTCGAAAGTGCCGAATTCGTTTTCACTCAGGTAAGTTGTGTACTCCGGACCGCTGAAACGCGGGTATCGTGACGTGAGGTTCGAATCTTTGTTGAAAGCAATCAACCAGCCCAGGCGGGCTGTTGAAGTAGCGACAGGTACCATGATGCAGGAATCAACCGGACATCCGCGTCCCGACCGCGCACTCTCGAGATCATAGCCTGAACACCAGTTGTTCATGACGACTGGTTGATCTGTTTCGGATCGAGCGAGTTCATTCATCAATTGAAGGATCGTTTCCTTACTCGCGCGGTAATCACCGGTTTGCCAGACGACAGGAAGATCGTCATCGTCTGCGTCCAGCGGAATGTCGCGTACAAATGTCAGCATCTGAGCACTGATGAGGTCACAAAGTGACGGCAGCACCGTATCAGCTATATGCTCTGTGCTGTTTCCGGACTCACTCAGCTCCAGGTTGCATGCAAGCCTTCGCAGCCAGATCAGTTCTTCCAGGTCATCCGAAACCTGGGCTGCATATGCTGCGAGCTGGTCATTCTGAGAATTGATGGTCGATGTCTGACGTTCGATCAGCATTTCGCAGCTTTGCATCTGGGCCGTCGCATCGCAAAGCAGATTCAGGAGCCGGGATGTGTCCACTGGAACGTATCGCACAGTCGCCATCCGCGGATTTCTGTTGGCGTAGGGAGTCACGATTGCAGCGAGATGATCGCTTAACAGTTCGACGACAGGCGTGCGCCGTGCGAAGGCAAGTTCGATGAGATTTGCGATGGTTGCCGCATTCTGACGAGAAGATTCCGTCCCGCACTGTGCGCGCTTCAGGTGGGATTGATCTCCACGGAATGCGTCTTCTCGTTGCCATCCCGACTGGAAGTACCAGTATTCAACGTCCGAGTGATTCGCACTCGGTGTCGTCTCAACCGTATCTGGATGGCTGACAGCTTGAATCATTGGCTTACTCAAATTCTCCCGAGCGACGACGATGACCCAATGTGCACGACCTGACAAGGGAGAACTGAAATACAACTCCGAATGTGCCCAGGCGTGTCCCGCAACGACAACGGCTTGCCACCGGAACGAAATCCAACCTCACTTATGCGTCGAAAGCCCAGGCAAAGGTCACTGCAAGGCTAGCTTCAGATTCATGCCTGGAGGGTATTATTTAAGGGGATTTCCAGCGGAATAACTTGTGCATTTATCGCGACCGGAAGTGGAATATTCGCCAATCCGGCGGATTCGTCCTGCATCTGGTTGAATGTGAGCCTTTGCTGATTGCCCGGAGCGCTGATCACCCGGAGCGTATCCGACTTCAGCTACTGGAAGCCGGGCGTGCGACGAAGATGCGGGCAGATGCCTGATCACCCATGAGCCATGCATTGCCTGGTGATTTCTACTGACGGACAGAACAGACAATCGATACAAAATGACCGGCCGGATCCGGAGTCCGGCCTTCTTGCTGCGCACACCGTCGGGATGCGAAAAATCATCATCATGTTTCGCTTCATGAACTACGGTTCAGGCAACGGACCGGAGTCGTGCCAAACGACCGGCCACATGATGGATGGAACGTTGGGGAATTCGGTGACGGAGAGACGTTACTGAGGATTACACCATGACCTGCAAACACGTCGTCATTGCGGAGGACAATTGCGTTCTTCTGGATGTCATCAGATTTAACCTGTCGCGAGCAGGTTACCAGGTGACGGCCGCACAGAATGGCAGTGAAGCGTGGAATGTTATTCAGTCGCAGGGGGCAGATTTGCTGATCACCGACTGCCAGATGCCCGAGCTGTCCGGCCTCGAACTGTGCGAAAAAATCCGTTCTGACAAATCGCTTTGTAATTTGCCAATACTGTTCTGCACTGCCAAGGGGTTTGAAATCAGCCAGAGCGTTCTGAATGAGCTGCGATTGCCACAGATTATTTGCAAGCCCTTTAGTCCTCGTGAACTGGTCATGCGCGTTGACGAATTGTTGCAGCCTACTGAAGCTATTTACTGATCTCTCCTCAATCTGACCGATCAAAAACTCCATGTCCGTATCCGCCGTCAAGAGCCCTGGAATTCATAGCGCAATCACGCTGAACACTGCGTTCACGCTGATTGGCCTGGCGCTTGTTGTCCGGATGAGTGACTCGGCGTCTGTTCTGCTTGTGACGGCAGGAATGATGCTCCTGATTCTGGTTTCCAGTCTCTTTGCCCGGTATCGACTGCGTTCTGAAGCAGAAATCGAACGGTGCCTGTCACGACTTGCAGAAACGGACGAGATTTCTGCCGAATCGATTCCCCAGATTGTCGGCAATGGTCAGTCGGTTCGCGGATGGAATCGACTCATCGAATCTGCCGTCGTGCAACAGTTGCTTGAACGCGCGGATCATGCACTCACTGACGACGGCGCATTCCAGAAGTCATCAGAGTTGCCGGATGTTGTGCTGGATTCGCTGAGTGATGGTATTGCGGTGAGCGACGAATCCGGCTCCATTGTTTACCAGAACCCGGCGTTTGGATCATTGCTTGAATGTGCAGGGACGGACAATGCTGTGAGTCAGTTACTGATTCATGAATTGTTTCGTGAATTCGAAAACTTCACTGACTATGCCGTCTCGCTGGCATTCCCCGATCAGGCGGCAATGCTGACAATTGAGCTGTATCGAGGCACACAAACGGCCGACGGAGTGATCCGTGTCAATCGAAGAGCGATTCGAAATCATGCCGGGCTTTATGTCTGGACAATTCGAGACATCACCCAACAGCAACTTGCGATTGAAACGCGAGACAGTTTTGTTTCCGCCGCAACGCATGAATTGCGCACTCCGCTGTCCAATATTCGGGCGTATGCCGAAACCCTGACCGGAGTTGGTGAGATCAACGTCGAAGATCAGCACAGATTCCTGAACATCATCATGTCAGAAGCTGGTCGACTGGATCGCATTATTGATGATTTGCTGAACATCAGTCACATGCAGGCCGGCTCGATGACGCTTGACCGACACGAATGCCAGATCGAGCGGCTGGTTAAGGAAGTTCAGGACACAATCCGGCCATTGTTCGAAAGCAAGAACCTGACTTTCGAAACTCGAATTCCTCCGCGACTGCCTGAGCTTATTGTTGACAAAGACAAGCTGGAAGCCGCGCTGGTCAATCTGCTGGGTAACGCCATCAAATACACAGCTGACGGCGGTCGCGTGGTGCTGGAAGCAGAAAATGCTTCGGGTGAAGTGCGGTTTCACGTGGAAGACAGTGGCATTGGGATTTCGACGGATGAACTCCCGCGAATCTTTGATCGCTTCTTCCGCAGCAACGATTCGCGAGTTCACCAGATCAGTGGTACCGGCCTCGGCCTGGCGTTCGCGCAGGACGTCGCACGCCTGCATGGTGGTCGAATTGATGTCACCAGCGAATTAAATCACGGAAGTCGGTTTACACTGACCATTCCTGCGCGGGCGATGGATATTGTGGGAGAACAGGCCGTCAGGCAGCTGTCGAATCCCCCTGCTCATAGGCGAACCGAATCGGTTGAAGTCCGGAAGGATCGTGCACCGGTACACAAGGAGATCCTGGTCGTGTCTTCTGATGATTCCCCCGGAGTTTGACAAGGACGGACGGTGATGAGATGCGACATAGTTCAACAGGGCGCCGTGATTGTCGCGCGCATTGATGGCATCATGACGCTTGAGAATCTTGACACGGCGCATCAGCATCTTCTGGCACGAGCTCAGAAACGACAGCCTCGCATGTTGCTGGATCTGACCGGAGTTCCGTTGATCGACAGTTCTGCTCTGGAACTGATGGTGGAACTGCAGGCGGCATGTAATCGTCGTGGTGGTGGTGTCAAACTGGTGGGGCTGAACGTCCTGTGCGAGGAGATTCTGCAAATCACGGGATTGCTCAGCCAGTTCGAAGTGTTTGATAATCAGATTACGGCTATGGGGAGCTTCGCGACATGATGTCCCGACTCTCCGAACTCATTCGACAAAGCGGTCAGTCTCGAACGAAGTCGCTGTTGACGCGACGAAACTTCGGTCTCATTCATAACGATCTTCCGCTGGGCGAATCGTTGATCTCGGCCGGTCTTCTGCGGCGAGAAGACCTGCAGGGTTCGCTGGCCCGGCAGTCGATTTCCGGCGGACGACTGGGGGAACTGCTGATTGAGGTGGGACTGATCGATGAAGATCGTCTGCTCCCGTTTCTCGGACAGCGACTTGGGGTACCCGGAGTCCGTCTTCGTGACGGCATGGTCGATCCCCATGTTGTCCGTACTTTGCCGCGATCCATCGCGGAACGGCTGAGCGTGCTCGCCATGTTTCGCGTCCATCAGACCCTGACGGTGGCGATGGCGGACCCCCAGGATCTGCTGCAAATTGACGAAATTGAGCAACTGACGGGACTCAAAGTCAGGCCGGTCCTTGCGCTGCGTTCGAGTATCGAGCGGTTTCTGGCAAGATGCTACGAAGACGACGCTGGTACGAATGAAGTGGCGAAATCGTTCGATGACAATGCCGTGGAAGAACACCCGGAAGTCGTTCGAGTCGACCTGAATGATCTGAATGAACAGGTTGAAGGCAGTCCGATCATCAGCATGGTGAACTACATTCTGGTTCACGCTGTTCGACAGGGAGCCAGCGATATTCATATCGAGGCAGGCCGAAAACATTCATCCGTGCGATTTCGAGTCGACGGGCGTCTGAGAGAAGTCCTTCGGCCGCGCGGTGACTTTCATGCAGCGTTGATTTCGCGATTGAAAGCCATGGCAAGAATGGACATCGCCGAGAATCACCGACCCCAGGATGGTCGCGTCCACGTGATTGTTGAAGGCCGTGAGATAGATCTTCGAGCTTCCACGCTGCCGACAGTTCTTGGCGAAAAACTGGTGCTGAGAGTTCTGGACAGCACGAGCGTGACGTTTCGTATGGGGGATCTGGGCGTTAGCCCATCCCAACAATCTCAGATTGAAGCGATGATGAAGCGGCCGCACGGTCTGATCCTTGTCACCGGTCCCACCGGCAGTGGGAAAACGACAACACTGTATTCAGCGCTTGAGCTGATCAAGGACATTCATACGAATATCGTGACAGTTGAAGATCCGGTCGAGTATTCACTGGACCTTATCAATCAGGTCGACGCGGCTCAGGGCAGCCAGGTCACCTTCGCCAGCGCTCTCAGAGCAATCCTGCGGCAGGATCCGGATGTCATCATGATCGGAGAGATTCGGGATGCCGAAACGGCTGAGATTGCGACTCAGGCGGCATTGACCGGACATCTGGTCCTCAGCACTCTGCACGCCAATGATAACGCTGGTGCGATTACACGACTTCGGGATATGGGCATTGCCAGCTACAAACTTTCTGCAAGTCTGGTTGGCGTGGTGTCTCAACGATTGTTGCGCACAATCTGTCCGAAGTGCCAAAAGAACTATTTTCCATCATCGGAAGTTCTGGATCGCCTCGGGTACAAAGGGGATCGTCGTCGCCAGTTTGTACGGGGTGAAGGTTGTCCGAATTGTTTCGACACGGGTTTTCGAGGACGAATGGGAATCTACGAAGTTCTGACGGTTACCGAAGGACTTCGTGAGATGATGACGCCGGAATTGAACAGCCATTCGGTCAGACGCTGGTATCAGCAGAATGGCGGCCAGCTATTGTTGCAGCAGGGAATCGTACTCGCAGAGAAAGGATTGACGAGTCCTGACGAAGTGCTGCGTGTCGCTGCAACCGACTGAAGGCAATGGATAACCAGGAAACGCACTCACACGCCCCATGGCGCAGCCCACGGCGGAGTATTCTCCCGGTCACGCGTTGAAAAAGACTCCCGGGAATCAGGCATTGCTCAGCGTCTCGTGAAACGCCCTTCAAACTGTTCCTCGCCAACGTGTCGAATGACTCTTCGTTTGGTCTCCAGCGGGCCGCAAGGTTAACAGCGTGTTGAAAAATGGGACTGGCTCGAGCAGGAGACACCAAAACACAACGGTTTACAGCCATCCTGCTTGTGCCTGTCCCGATTTTTCAACAGACAGCTAGTGCCGACTCACAAAGCGAATCATGAATGCGTCATCAAAACCGATCGCGCTGGGTTGCGTTCGGGTCCGCAGGTGGCGATCAAAAATGTAACCAAATTCGATGGCGGACAAATCTCCGTCGCTGTCCATTCGCTCGAAACCCAGCATAAGTCGATAGTCTCGAATCGTCACAACGTCATCCGATTCATCCGGGTATTCCATGTCCCATGTTCCACCACCCAGCGCTCCGGCGAGGTAGACTCGTTTGGCATTGTCCAACTCATATTCGATTCGAGGACGAGGAAAGACCAGATCCATACGCAGCGACGGAGACATCACATCCCGAATTGAAAGACCAAAGACCGGGAGTATCCGAATATCGTCTCGGTCGAGATAGTCGACGCCAAATACAACATCGGTGGTGAGATTCACATGCAGCATTCCGACCGCGTGCGCAGGAAAGCGAATCCCCTCTCTTGCGCTCCCTTCGAAATCACTGTAGGCACCTACCTGAGCAGAAAGATCGTAACTGAGCAACGGAGAGAATGAATCGCGATGCTGAAATCCCAGGCAGAAGTCGTAGACGCGAGAGGGAATGTCGGGCGAAATCGGACCGTTAAACCAGTGGACGTTGAAGGCGGTGCTGAACCCCGTATTTCTCTGGCTCTTCAGGTATGGATCCGACTGCCAGTCGATGAGTCCGAAGTTTTCGCCTGACGACGGAATCCAGCTCAGCTCTGTCGAATGTGATCGATACACCGTGTACGGCTGTCGAAAGTTGCCAAACAGACTCTTGTCGTTGTCCTTATCGTCGTCATCAATATTGATGCGAAACTCATTGCTGCAGGATTCGCCGGTTGCTGAAATTTCGGCGGTGGATTTATCGTCGGGCCGAATGGGACTCTGCGAGTGGGGGACCAGAATATCTGACGTCTGTGAGTCAATGAGGCCGGGTAGAATTGTCTCTGAAGGATCCGAAGGGATTTCGGGCAGCGAGTCAGCTGAGTGGTGAAAGCCGTTGAAGTCCGGAATTGAGATCGTTCCGACCTCATCCCCGTGAGCATGGTCCAGAGGAGTTGCTGCGGTCTGAAGAACTAATGTTAGCGAAGCCAGGAGGCTGAGGAATGTCCGAGGCTGTTCAGTCAGTGACATCCGTTTGTTTTTAACCGTAGTCTCACCGGACGTTTGCGACATGAAATTCATCCAGTTGATTCAGGGACGAAGCAATTGACAGCCATTGTGCAGTGGGATTTTGCCCTGGACTTCATCATTCAATCAAGGTCGCTTACGATCCGGGTGAACGGCAGAAAACGCCGAAAATCGATAGGTTACGGGAGTCATGCAAATGAATGAGTGGCATCAATCGGAGGTTGTGCTTCCTGCGTTTCGTCGCGGTTGCCATTTAATCACTCCGCATGTGTTGCAGGCCGTTCCGCAACTTCGATCGTGTCGGG
The DNA here is from genome assembly GCA_020426345.1 of Planctomycetaceae bacterium. Taxonomy (GTDB): domain Bacteria; phylum Planctomycetota; class Planctomycetia; order Planctomycetales; family Planctomycetaceae; genus F1-80-MAGs062. The sequence continues at coordinate 1,576 of JAGQQE010000196.1, read as the reverse complement.
TTGGGCTCATGCACGTGTTTATCAGGCATACTTCGGCGGCCCTCTGTATCAACGAAAATGCTGACCCGGATGTTCCGGTTGATCTGGCCATGGCACTCGATCGGATCGCTCCGGAATCCTGGCCTTACGATCATACCTGTGAGGGGCCGGACGATATGCCAGCACATGTAAAGGCAGCTATCACTGGCAGTTCTATTACAATTCCTGTCGCCCATGGACAGATACAAACAGGTACCTGGCAGGGAATCTACCTGTGCGAATATCGCAACCACGGGGGGCGTCGACATCTGATTGTCACAATCAACGGAGATTTTGAAGAAAACGGAGCGTAACGGACATCCTTTGCGAATCGCTGTGACTGTAAGAGGGTTAGCAATGATGGCAGACTGAAAGTCTTCCGTAGTGAAATCAGCGACCCAATCGATTGTAAATTCAGGCTGAAAAGGGATCCGGAGATGAATCTGAAAATGCGACAGTTCGTGTCTCGATCTTTGACCTTCGGTTGTGCCTCGATTGCAGCAGTGTCCTGCTCTGCTCTCTTCGCGGCACCCTCTCCGGACGACGAGGTTTCCCAGGCAGCCGAAAAGACGCTGTTCGAGAAACTTGATCGAAATGCTGATGGGAAGATTACAGCAGATGAAGTCAGTGATTCGCAGATGCCATTCTTCAGGCGTTCACTACGCGTCGCAGATCACAACAAGGACGGTGACCTGACACTGGAGGAATTTCAGGCATCAGTTTCAGAAGCTCCAACCGTCACTTCAGAAGTGCAATCGAATCAGGGACGCAGAGGACGATTTGCCAATGCAGGGCGTCCGGAGCTGGCTGAGATGTTGAAACGGAGCGATCGCAATGGGGATGGGCAGCTCACTGCGGACGAGATCCCTCAGGCACTGAGATCGCGATTTGAGGAGATTCTTGACCGTGCAGGGCAGTCCAGTCTTTCCATCGAACGTGTTCAGCAAATGGCTGGTCAATTCGCCCGACAGCCGGGCGATCTCTCACGCAGATCACCTGCAGCCGGGTCCAAATCCCGGCCTGTCACATCTGTGGATATGACGCCCGAACGAAGGGAAACGTCAGCATCGGAGCAAATGTCCCCTCAGGACATCGTAGCACGACTGATTCGTAGTTTTGATCGAGCGGATGTGAATGGAGATCAGGGACTGGATCGGGAGGAGTTGATTCGTGCCTTGCAGATGGCCGAACGCGGCGCCCGGGCCAGGTAATCCGGCGGCAGAATCTTTCAGCGGCTATGTCCGTTTCTTATGTCCGTTTCTTATGTCTCAATGGCAGGTCGAGGAAGCAGGAGGGGGAATATCGCAGCCAGCAATGCGATGCCCGCCAACCAGGAGTATGAGTCGCGATAATTATCAAATGTCCCGACAAACCACGGTCCCACTGCTCCTAATCCAAAACCCATCATTGCGCTGAATCCGTACCAGGTACTTCGCTTTCCAGGTGGAACGAATTCCGGAAGCAGGCTGTTGTACAGTGGCTGATTCATGAAATGCACGAAGGCCAGCAGGCAGGCAGCGACAAGACGTTCCAGTCCCTGTGCGACGGACATCCACAG
>JAGQQE010000195.1 GCA_020426345.1 Planctomycetaceae bacterium | reverse complement strand
TCGCGTGCAGGAGTTCCTGCGTCACTACCAGAAGGAACAACGAATTACGGTGATCCTGACCAGCCACTACATGAAAGATGTCGAAGCGCTGTGTGAGCGTGCGATTGTGATCAACAAAGGAACGGTGGTCCACGATGGCCCCCTGGCGGCCATTGTTGATCGCTTCAGCCGTCACAAGATTGTTGAACTTCAGTTTGCCGATGATGTGATCCCACCGGGGCTGGAGCGGTTTGGGCTTCTCCTTCAATCCCGGCCGCCACGAGTTCGACTGCAGATTGAGAAACAGTATGTGTCAGAAAGCCTGTCCAGTATTCTGAGCTTGCATGCAGTAGATGACATCAGTGTCCTGGAACGCCCTCTGGAAGAGGTGATTGCGGAGTTGTTCTCGTCGGACGATCAGACTGTGAGTGACAACAGGACAGAAGCGGTCGTTGGCTGAGCTCTATGTGTTGTGATGCGGCAGATTGCCGAACAAAAGACTGGGAAATACGATTGTGTCGGCAGTTGCTGAATTGAGTTTTTGGTCAGAATTCGCTGCCCGGTGGCGCGTCAAGTGGCTGATATTGAAAACGGGAATTGAAGAACGGCTGATGTATCGCGGGGACTTCGCGTTCTCAACACTGGTGCGTTTTCTTCCCATTGTGACACAGGTCTTTCTGTGGAATGCCATCTATTCGGGCGACACAGCGGCCCGGATGAAAGGCTACAGCTATCAGGACATGGTTGCCTACTACCTTCTTGTCATGCTGGCCAGGGCGTTTTCCAGTATGCCGGGGCTTGCCAGCGGCATTGCTGTTTCCATTGCAAATGGTTCTGTGCGGAAGTACCTGATTCAGCCGGTCGATATGCTGGAACATCTCTTCTGGCACCGAGTTGCCCATAAGCTGGTCTACTACGTCATCGCAGGTGCGCCGTTCGCACTGGTCTTCTGGTTATGTCGCGATTATATGCCCGGCTGGCCTTCCGCCTGGATCACTGTCGGCTGGACCGCGTCGCTGCTGATGTCGTTTCTGGCGGGATTTCTGATTGAATCTTTGATTGGGTTGATCGCATTCTGGTTTCTCGAGGTCAGTTCGCTGATTTTTGTCTACATGATGCTGAATTATTTTTTATCCGGGCACATGATTCCACTGGAATGGATTTCGCAGTGGATGCCATGGATTGAGTGGCTTCCTTTTAAGTATCTGGCTTATTTTCCCGCCGCAATCATGCTTGGGAAGATTCCTCCGGAGACTTTGCCCCGGGAATTGCTCATTCAGGTGTGCTGGATCGTGGCATTGTTGTGCATGAATCGCGCGGCATTCCATTTTGGTGTTAAGCGCTACGGGGCATTTGGCGGTTAACATCGTCCTGTTCGCGATGATCGGAAGCGTTTTCGGTGTCGTTGCAGTTCATGGTAATCCACCTATAATCCGGCGCGAGACCGTTGTCGAAGTACCAGTATCTACTGAATCACTTACTCTTTTGACGGAGGAGCGTGCTCTTGAACGCTCTGGTTCGCATTCTGAGTCTTCCCGCTGTGGCACTCTCCAAAGTGCCGGGGTTCGGTCCCCTGATACGTGCCTGCTCCACGTCTGTCGGTCAAAAGATCGTCATGGCGATCACAGGATTGTCGCTGTGCGGCTTTCTTGTCATGCACCTGCTGGGCAATCTGAACCTGTTCGCAGGCGAAGAGAAATTCAACCATTATGCAGAGACGCTGCATAGTCTTGGGCCTTTGCTTGCTGCTGCAGAGGTGGGACTGTTTGCCACATTTCTGGCTCACATCGGACTGGCACTATCGACAGCCGCGATGAATCGAACCGCTCGCGGTGGCAGCTATCTGATGAAGGAGTCAAAACAGCCACCGTTCGCTTTACCGAGTGGCGGGGCTTCGAACTGGATGATGCTGACTGGGGGAGTTATCTTCCTGTTTCTGGTTCTGCACATTGTCGACATGAAGCTGAAAGTTGACCCGCTGGTTGATTACACACCGGCTGTCGTGGTTGATGATGCTGGAAGTGCGTCCCATGGCGACGGTCATATGAATGAGTTCATGGTCGTGCGTCAGGTGCTGCGTTCTCCTGTGAATGCCGTCGCGTATTTCATTGCGTTAATCGCGCTGGGAGTCCATCTTTCTCATGGTTTCCGCAGCGCGTTGCAGACGCTGGGGGTGAATCATCGTCGCTGGAACAGCTTGCTGACATGCATCAGTGTTCTCTTCGCGTGGGCAATTGCGGTGGGTTTTATCAGCCTGATCGTGTGGGCGTTCGCGGCTCCGCAGTAGTCCCCGACTCAGTCTGTTCTGGGTTGTGTTGAATCTTTCTCATACCTGTTGCAACGAAGAAACTTTGAGGTTCTGCGATGGTTCGCGTGGCAAGTGAAACGCTGAATTCGCGAGTTCCCGATGGTCCGATTCAGGAAAAGTGGGATAAGCACCGTTTCAACCTGAAACTGGTTAACCCGGCGAACAAGCGGAAATTCTCCGTGATTGTCGTGGGGACCGGGCTGGCGGGTGGCGCAGCTGCGGCCTCGCTCGGTGAGCTCGGCTATAATGTCAAGGCGTTCTGTTTTCAGGACAGCCCCCGCCGCGCACACAGCATCGCCGCACAGGGGGGAATCAACGCGGCAAAGAATTACCAGAACGATGGTGACAGCATCTGGCGGTTGTTTTACGACACTGTCAAGGGCGGAGACTTTCGGGCACGCGAAGCCAACGTCTATCGACTGGCTCAGGTCAGCAACAACATCATCGACCAGTGTGTTGCCCAGGGTGTGCCTTTTGCTCGTGAATACGGCGGGACTCTTTCCAATCGATCCTTCGGAGGCGCTCAGGTCTCCCGAACGTTTTACAGCCGTGGGCAAACCGGTCAGCAGCTGCTGCTGGGGGCGTACCAGTCTTTGATGCGACAGGTTGGTATCGGCAAGGTCAAAATGTTCGCTCGCCGCGAAATGATGGACCTGATCGTCGTCGATGGAATCGCGCGGGGGATCGTCGTTCGAAATCTGGTCACTGGTGAATTTGAAGTTCACACGGCTGATGCTGTGGTTCTTTGTACTGGTGGTTACGGCAACGTTTACTACCTGTCCACGAACGCAAAGGGATGTAACGTTACCGCAGCCTGGCGGTGTCATCGCCGGGGAGCTTTGTTTGCAAATCCCTGCTACACACAGATCCATCCCACGTGTATTCCAGTGACGGGTGACTATCAGTCCAAACTGACACTGATGAGCGAAAGTCTTCGCAACGACGGTCGAGTCTGGGTGCCGAAGAATAAGGGGGATAAGCGCTCACCGTCCGAGATTCCCGACGACGAACGCGACTATTACCTGGAACGCCGTTACCCCTCATTTGGAAACCTGGCACCACGTGATATTTCGTCACGAGCAGCCAAAGAACGCTGTGACGCCGGCTATGGCGTTGGCAGCACGGGGCTGGCCGTCTACCTGGATTTCAGGGACGCCATCAAACGCGATGGCGAAGACGTGATTCGCCGGAAATATGGCAACCTCTTCCATATGTATGAGAAGATCACCGCGGACAATCCCTATCAGGTGCCAATGAAGATCTACCCGGCCGTTCACTACACAATGGGTGGTCTGTGGGTGGATTATAACCTGATGAGCAATATTCCGGGGCTTTATGTGCTGGGTGAGGCGAACTTCAGTGACCATGGGGCCAACAGGCTTGGGGCGTCAGCCCTGATGCAGGGGCTGTCGGACGGTTACTTTGTTATTCCCTACACAATCGGAGATCATTTGGCTCAGGCTAATCTTCCGAAGATTTCTGACGATCACCCTGCATGTATTCAGGCAAAGCAGGATGCAGAGAATCGGATGAGCCAGTTGCTGAACATCGGTGGGCGTCAATCAGTTGACTCATTCCATCGTGAACTCGGCAAGGTGATGTGGGAATACTGCGGGATGGGGCGGACCCGTTCCGGTCTTGAAACGGCAATCAGTGAGATTCGTGGTTTGCGGGATCGGTTCTGGAAAGATGTTCGCGTCCTGGGTTCCGGACAATCACTCAACCAAAGCCTGGAGATGGCGGGTCGTGTCGCAGACTTCATGGAATTTGGCGAACTACTGGCTCTCGATGCTTTGAATCGTGAGGAATCCTGCGGTGGTCATTTCCGCGAGGAGTATCAAACTGCTGAGGGCGAAGCCGCACGCAACGATGAAGACTATTCGTATGTGGCTGCCTGGGAATTTGGCGGCGTTGGTGAGGAACCAACACTGCACAAAGAGAATCTGAAATTCGAAAACGTTAAGCTCGCGACGAGGAGTTACAAGTAATCATGAGCGATGATGTGCTGAACCTTACTCTTCGTGTGTGGCGCCAGTCTGGACCGAATGACAAAGGGGGATTTCGGGACTACCAACTGAACGGCGTGAGCACTCACATGTCGTTCCTTGAGATGCTGGATGTTCTGAATGAGCAGTTGATTCAGACTGGTGAAGAGCCGGTTGCCTTCGATCATGACTGCCGCGAAGGTATCTGTGGTATGTGCAGCCTGATGATCAATGGTCAGGCTCACGGCCCGGATAAAGGAACAACCACCTGCCAGTTGCACATGAGAAGATTCAAGTCGGGGCAAACCGTCGTCATTGAGCCCTGGCGTGCCGCTGCGTTTCCGGTTGTACGCGATCTTGTCGTTGATCGATCTGCGTTCGACAGGATTATCAGTGCGGGGGGATTTGTTTCTGTCAACACTGGCAATGCTCCGGATGGGAACGCAATTCCAGTGCCCGGCCATCGTCAGGAACTGGCGATGGACGCTGCTGCGTGCATCGGGTGCGGTGCCTGCGTGGCTGCCTGTAAGAATGCGTCTGCAATGCTGTTTGTTTCGGCGAAAGTTTCGCAACTTGCAATTCTGCCGCAGGGACAACCAGAACGAGCATCTCGTGTTGTCGGGATGGTGACACAAATGGACGAGGAAGGATTTGGTTCCTGTACGAATACGTCTGAATGTGAAGCTGCCTGCCCTGCCGAAATCAGTGTTACAAATATCGCTCGCCTGAATCGCGAATACGTGAAGGCGATGATCACCTCCGACGTGTAGTCGGACCTGTTTGAATCTACGAACGCCCTTCCAGGTTCATCAACAGGATGATCGTGGAAGGGTTTTTTCATGCCCGGAAAGTGCTCACCATGCCCACCGCTCCTTTTGCCTTCGAACCAATGTTTGATCTGGGGACCGATGATACGCAGTATCGGCTCCTGACGCGTGATCATGTTTCCGTCAAGTCGTTTGATGGCAACGATGTCCTCTGTGTGAAGCCGGAGGCGCTGACATTGCTGAGTTCTCAGGCCTTTCACGACATCAACTTTTTTCTCCGGCCCGCTCACCTGCGACAGGTTGCTGCCATCCTGGACGATCCGGAGGCCTCAGAAAACGACCGCATGGTGGCGCTGACGCTGCTGAAAAATTGCGACGTGGCCAGCGCGGGAGTTTTGCCGATCTGCCAGGACACCGGGACAGCGATCGTCCTGGGGAAAAAAGGCAATTCAGTTTGGTCCACGGGAGATGAAGAGGCTCTCTCACGCGGCATCTACAATGCCTATACCGAAAACAATCTTCGGTATTCGCAGAATGCTCCACTCACAATGTGGGATGAAAAGAACACCAATACCAACCTGCCTGCTCAGCTTGATCTGATGGCTTGTGATGGTGACGAATACAAGTTTCTGTTCATCTCAAAAGGGGGAGGCAGCGCGAACAAGTCGTACCTCTATCAGGAGACACGAGCTGTTCTGAATCCGAAATCACTCGTCGATTATCTGACCTCGAAAATGGTGACACTTGGTACCGCGGCCTGCCCTCCCTATCACCTGACATTCGTGATCGGCGGAACATCGGCAGAAGCTACGATGAAGACGGTAAAGCTGGCGTCAACAAAGTACTACGACCACCTGCCAACCACGGGGAGTCCACTTGGCCGAGCCTTTCGCGACGTTGAACTGGAAGAGCAAATGCTGGAGGCCGCTCGCAACTGTGGCATCGGCGCGCAGTTTGGAGGGAAGTATTTTGCACTGGATGTTCGAGTCATTCGATTGCCTCGACATGGAGCGTCGTTGCCGATTGGAATTGGTGTGTCGTGCAGCGCGGATCGTCAGGCAAAGGCGAAGATCACGAAGGAAGGAGTCTTTCTGGAACAACTGGAATTCAATCCGCTTCAGTACATCCCGGAAGATCTGCGGCATCGCAAGGATGACAGTGCTGTGAAGATTGACTTGAATCGTCCTATGTCAGAAATCCTGGAAGAATTAGACAGGTATCCTGTGACGACTCGTCTGTTGATGTCTGGTCCCATCATTGTTGCACGCGACATCGCCCATGCGAAACTGCGTGAACGGCTGGAGTCGGGGCAACCTCTGCCCGACTATTTCAGGAATCATCCGGTGTACTATGCAGGGCCTGCCAAGAAACCGGTTGGTTACGCAAGTGGGTCCTTCGGCCCGACGACTGCGGGGCGTATGGATTCCTACGTCGATTTGTTCCAGTCCGCTGGTGGCAGCATGGTGATGATCGCTAAAGGAAACCGAGGCAAGCAGGTTACGGAAGCCTGCCATCGTCATGGTGGGTTTTACCTGGGAAGTATTGGAGGGCCGGCTGCAATTCTGGCCAAGGAAAATATCCGCGACGTTCAGGTCGTTGAATTCGAAGAGCTCGGAATGGAAGCGATCTGGAAGATCGAAGTTGTCGACTTTCCGGCCTTCATTCTGGTTGATAACAAAGGAAATGATTTCTTCGAAACGGTCGGCGGCGGCGGTTGCAGTCATTAAGAAACCGGAACGGTCGATCATCCTGAGTTCAGTACAGTCGCATCAGAATTCTGACTGCACGAAGCATGGATGCCTGAATGTATCCTCTGATTCTGAGGCCCCTCGGTTACTTCATCCGAATCGTTCGGCAGCTGGTTTCTGAGTGTTTTCGGTTGATCGTGTGTATGGGAACCCACACTTCAACCGGGCCAGGAATCCAGCTGTGAAATCGACAGAGCAAAGGTTGTCCGGTATGCCGTTCATCAACATCAACGATTTCCAGGCCGTTGAACCTGTCCCGGGTTGTCGCCTGAGAACTCCGTATGGCGAAAACCTGATGCTGTCTTATCTGGAAATGGATGAAGGCGCGGAGATACCTTTACACCATCATCCACACGAACAGGGCGGAATTCTGTTAAAGGGACGGATGCAGTTGACAATCGGCGAGGAAACTCGAATCTGTGAGGCGGGCTCGATGTTTATCATCCCGCCGAATGTACCACACCGCGCTGTAGCAGTGGATGGCCCCGCTGTTGTCATGGACGTTTTCAGTCCGGTTCGGGAAGACTACGCCGAATTGATGAACCGTTACATTCCGCCTGTCGGAGAAGACCACGTATGAACCAATCGTATCAGGGCGTGCCGCTGAAGCGACTGTTGATCATTGTCTTGTCATGCCTTCAGCCGATCGTATACACGACATCGGCTCAGGATCTGGAAAACGCAACGCCGCTACTCACTTCGCATTGCGCTGATTGTCACAACGCAGTATCTCATGAAGGCGGGCTCGACTTGTCGTCCCTGTCACATGATCTTACTGATCCTGGTATTCTGGCGCGATGGGTTCGTATTCACGATCGCATTTCAAACGGTGAGATGCCCCCCGCTGACGCGAACACGATGACCGAGAATCAGCGGGCACGACTGCTCAGCACACTGACCACTACCATCACCCGCGCGCATGACTCCGGTAAAGGTACAGTGCTGCGACGTCTCAATCGTCGTGAATATGAAAATACGATGAACGACTTGTTTGGGACAAACCTGCAACTGCAGGAACTTCTCCCGGAAGACGGACGTTCCCACGGCTTTGATACGATCGGCGAAGCACTGAGCATCAGCGCGGTACAGATGCAGCGATACCTGGAGGCGGCTGAAGCTGTGATCGACGCTGCCATCGTCAGTACGATCGCAAAACCTCAGAACACCACGACCAGTTCCAGTTACGCCGATACCCGCGGCGGTGAGAATTTCCTGGGTAAGAACTGGCTGCAGCTGGACGATGGCGCCGTCGTTTTCTTCAGACAATGGGGCTACCCGACAGGCATGCTGCGGGAAACCAATGTCCGGACGGCAGGCCGATACAGGATCCGGGTCAACGGATACGCCTATCAATCAGATGTACCAGTGACTTTTTCAATCTCCGGCACAACCTTTCAACGGGGGGTTGAACAACCGAACTGGGGTTACTACTCAATGCCTGTTGGCAACGACTCCAGCGTTCACACCGTGGAAATTGAAACGTGGATCGAATCAAATTACATGGTTCGCATAGAACCCTGGGGCATCGACGATGCGTATGAAATCAAGAACAAAGGCATTGAGAATTATCGTGGTCCGGGCCTTGCCATCAAATCCATTGAAGTCGAAGGCCCGCTGATCGACGAATGGCCTCTACGCGGCCACAAGCTGTTGTTTGACGGGCTGGATCGTCAGGAAGTAATGCCGCGCAATCCACGTGATCGGGAACGTTCTTACTACAAACCCACTTTTGCTCTGATGCTCAACGATGCCGGGCCGCAGGTCACTTCTGCTCTGAAACGTGTGGCCACCGCAGCGTTCCGCAGAGACGTCAATGATGCCGAAGTTAAGCCATTTGTTGAACTGTTTCTGGCTCAGCAGGAAGACGGTATTTCGGCCGAGGAGGCCTATCGCGCGGCTGTGGTCGCCATTTTTTGTTCGCCCGATTTTCTGTTTCTGAAAGAACCCGCACGACAGCTAAACGATCATCAGCTGGCCAGTCGCCTGTCCTACGCTCTTACCAGGACGTCTCCCGATACCGAATTGTCGGCTGCCGCCGATCAGCAACGGCTTTGCAATGATCCGGCTGCTCTGCGGATCCACGCAAGCCGATTCATGCAGTCCACTCATTTTGATCGTTTCGTGACGGACTTCACGGATTCGTGGCTGAATCTGCGGGAAATTGAATTCACTAATCCCGACAAGGCGTTGTTCCCGGAGTTCGATGAATATCTGCAGCATTCAATGGTTCAGGAAACACGAGCCTTCCTGAAAGAAATCGTAACTCGCGATTTGCCGGTGACCAGTATTGTGAAGTCCGACTTTGCGATGCTGAACGAACGACTGGCAGAACACTATGGAATCGTAGACGTCGATGGCCCGCAGTTGCGCGTCGTGCCATTACCAGAGCATGCTGTTCGAGGCGGCTTTCTCACGCAGGGAGCGGTACTGAAAGTTTCCGCCAACGGCAATCATACGTCTCCGGTTGTTCGGGGCGTGTTCGTGATGGAACGCATTCTGGGCCAAAAGGTGCCACCTCCACCTCCCGGAGTTCCCGGAGTCGAGCCGGATATCCGCGGAGCGACAACACTGCGGGAACTGCTCGACAAACACCGAAACGTCGACTCATGCCGCAGCTGTCACCAAATGATTGACCCACCGGGATTTGCTCTGGAGAGTTTTGATCCGGTTGGATTGTATCGTGATCGTTTCCGCAGTCTTGGCGAAGGAGAACGAGTGGTCCGTCGCATCAACGGAAACAACGTTCGTTACAAACTGGGACCTCCGGTGGATGCGACCGGGGCTCTGCCCGACGGCCGTACCTTTGACAGCTACGTACAGTTTCGCGAATTGTTAGCTTCTGACCCCCATCGCCTGGCGAAAGCGTTCGTGACGACATTTCTTACGTTTTCCACGGGGCGCGAAATGGGATTTTCTGACAGGGCAGAGATCGAGCGAATTACCAGTTCCACGGCATCGGTGAACTACGGTATCCGCAGCCTGATACTGGCGTCGGTGGACAGCTCGATTTTCAGACGGAAATGAAGGTCGTCGGCCACCCGGGATGAATGGGTGACGTTTTCTGTAGGACAGCGGCCATCAGCCGAATTTGTGGTTCCGTCCCAGACGTTGAAGTGCGTTTCCCGACGGATGCATGGCATCGACGCCCCTCACCGAAATACAGAACCATTCTTCAATTCCTGTTTGGGCGGCGATCCTTTTTCTCTGCCCTGGCGCCGTGCGAAAACTACGTAAGTCCCGGTGCAAGATTCAGGGTTTGCCTGCCAATCGGTTCTTTCCAGAAAATTACAACGAGAAAGCCCAGCCGATTCGATGAATGGCCGGGCGTCACGGTGGTCTTTGGATACTGCACTTTTTGACCTGTGCTTAGTAGAAATATGACATTTCAATACCGTTGAGACGTTCGCTGCCAGTCGTTCCAACGTGTCGCCAGTACGAGTCATCGAGGCCACTCCCACTGAAATGGACGTGGTTGACACTGCCACGCACTCGGTCCAGCCGACATCCGATGCCACTGCTGGCCACTCTCAGTCTACTGTTCGCATGAGGCATATAGACATGCGTCAGATAGATGTGGGTTAGTTCGTCATTTGTGATAAATGTGCAGTCACCCTCCACATTCACGTTATCGAAGTCAACGTGAGTAAAATTCCCGGGTGTGCTGTATTTATCATCTTCCATTGCAAAGTCACCGAAGTCAGCATCTTCTACGACAACCACATCACCAAGACCGTTACTCAATCCATCGTTGCCTTCCAGTCGAAGTTCAACGGAATCAGCCGAAATGCCCGACAGCTTGATCTGATCATCACCTGAGGAACCGACGACGGAAATCATGTTCGTGATTGCGTTCATAATCTGGACATCGGCCCGACCGCCTTCACTTCTGCAGTTGACCGAAACGACATCGGTGCCAGTCAGGTGGACCTTATTCTGAATACTCCCTGTGCTGGCAAAGTCAAAAGAGCCGATCAGACTGTTCAGTGTCGACACATAGTTATAGTTGAAGGATTGTCCCGCGATGTTGTCGCCCGAGCAGGTGATGTCCACGATACCGGCCTGAACCTGAATCATATTGAAGTACCGAGGCGCGTCGCAGTTTCCGACCTGAATTTCCGTCGCAGTGACATTAGACATCACAATGTTCCCGGATTGAGTTCCGTTCGCGTCAATGCTGAGTAGTCCGGTGATCGCCGAGTTGCGGACGCTGATGTTGTCGCAGATCCCATTTCGCGGTCGTCCGAGGCCTGAGTCGATTGTCAGAGAATCGATTTCAATACCATCAATTTCGATGATGTCCAGACCCTGACCAGATTGAACGATCAGAGCAGTCACCCTGCGGAATTCATAATCAATTCCGGTTCCGTTCGAAAGGAAATCAATCGCCAGATACCCCGGTTGACCTCCTGAAATATGAATTTCATCACTGGACCGTTCGCCATTGACGTGGACCGTACCACTGTTGTCCTGATAGGACGTCTGCGCGTGCACTTCGCTCATGAAAAACACTGCGGCCATTGCTGCCAACATCATTGAGGGCGTTGTCATTTTCATCGGATTCTCCTGTTTCATTTGGGTATGCCTCGGTTGCCTCAGAACCTAGTGCGACATGCGAAACCCAATTGCGCAATCTTTTTGGCGAAAAGTTGCATCTGCAGAATAGATCCTGATCCTGAAGGCCAATTGCCTGATCAGAATTTAAGGAAGAAAATGTTCTATTGATGGTGGAATGGCGCCAGGATTCAAGAGTGTTTTCATTGCAGCTGGAATCGTCCGGCAGGCGAATCGAACCCGAAATTCATGCGGATCCGTTCTGTTGCACTGGTGCCCCGTCGCGCGAGATTCGCCATGAAACAGACAGGCCCCCTCGCGTTTCAGTTGGGGGCCCAGCGACGTTGAGTCCGTAGAAATCAAGCAGTGATGGACGCAAACAATCCTGGGGCGCTGGTGATCTCAGGATTCAT
>JAGQQE010000194.1 GCA_020426345.1 Planctomycetaceae bacterium | reverse complement strand
ATTCAGAATGCCGACCAGTTGATAGTCAACCGAGATTTGACGCCCGGCAATCTTCGACAGGTCAACGTCAACTTTCAGCGAGCCGTCTTCTGCCGGGAACAGGTCGTAGCGATAGCGTTTCGCGCTTCCCTGCACCGAAAGACTGGCGACTCCGCGACCACGTTCAACCGACATCGGCTGGCCGCTGGACGCATACAGATAGACTTTCAATCCACCGGGCGAGACCACGGTCTCGGTTTGCAAACCGGCAACCGTTCGCAAGGTGCCCTTGTGGGGACCGAGCGATGGTGTGCTGGCAGCGGCGTGATCGTGCCCGTGATGTTGATGCTGGGTCTGTGGTACGGACTGCTGAGCCAGCGAAACCGACGACAAACCAATCAGCATGGTCATTGCCCCGACAAACGGGAGGGGTCTTCGTTGCATTTTGCTCTCCAAAAGCAAAGGGTGACGGCACATTTCCGTATGTGCCTGAGAGGGTAAACGGTTATTTGGTGTCAGGCCGCACGAGCAGGATCGTTGTTAATTGTCGAAGGCATATCTTCGCTACCTTCCCAAAGTGGGTCATGGATTCCGAAACGCATCTTTAGTTCCAAGTAAGCGCTGTAGAGCGTCGGAACGATGAAGGAGGTAAACGGCTCCGCAAGCATTCCACCGAAGACGGGAATCGCCATCGCTCGGGCGACGTCGGCACCACGTCCGGTCGCAAGCAAAACGGGGACCAGGGCCGCTAAGGTTGTGACGGTCGTCATCATGCAGGGACGTATCCGCTTCAGTCCCGCCTCGTAAACGGTGTCACGAATGTCTTGGACGCTTCGGACTCGGCGACGTTGCAGCAACTGATGAATGTAGGTGGCCATCACCACCCCATCGTCAACAGCCAATCCGAATAGAGCGATGAAGCCAACCCAAACGGCGGTGTTAAGTTCGACCTGCATCCAAGCGGTAAGCACCATGCCGCCAGCAAATGCCACTGGAATTCCGCTGAACACGGCCAGCGAGATGGCAAGATTGCGGAACTCCAAGTAGATGAGCAACAGGTTCACGAGGATCACAAATGGAATGATCCACATCAACCGCAAGTTGGCTTCAATTTGATTGCGAAAGCTGCCCACCGCCTCCAGTGAATAGCCCGTCGGCAAACCAAGGTGATTCGAGTCAGACGCGGGCAATGCCTGTGCATCGCGAAGCTCTGTTTCAATTGCCGAAACCGATTCCAAATCGCCAACCGCTCCGTTGGTCATAAAGGCGACGTGTGCAACCAGACGCCCATTCTCGCTGTTGATCGCTCCCGGTCCCCAAGTCGTTTTTAGTTCTGCAAGTTCTTCAAGAGGTACAGTCGCTCCGCTATGGGTCACAACCGGCAGGCGGCTCAGCTGGTCTATTCGTTCGCGCAGATCGCGGTTATATCTCAGTCGCACCGGATATCGTTCACGACCTTCAACTGTCTTAATAAGGTTCATTCCGCCAAGTGCTGTTTCAATCACTTGATTGACCATCGCGGCGTTCATGCCGTATCGAGAGGCGGCTTCGCGATCAACGGTAAATTCAATGTATGGTTTGCCCATCACGATGTCTGGATTCACCGTGCCCGCGTTCACATACGAAGACTTCTTCAACTGGGCGGCAACGTCCATTGCAGCGGTCGCCAGTGCCGTTAGATCGTCGCCATAAACACGAATCGCCATCGGTGCCTTAATACCGCTTTGAAGCATCACGACACGCCCTTCAATCGGTTGCAATGCCGAAGCCGGAGTCACGCCGGGCAGAGTCGCAACACGATTGATTTCATCCCAGACCATGCGAGGCGTAACACCTTCTCGCCATTCGCTTTCTGGTTTGAGCATCACGTACGTTTCGATCATCGCCGCCGGGGCCGGATCGAGAGCAGACTCCACTCGCCCGATCTTGCCCAGCACATCTTTGACTTCGGGTATTTGACCGATGAGAACGTCTTGCGTTTGCAACACCTGCATGGCCTGTGAAAAGCTGGCTGCTGGATAAAGCGTCGGCATGTAGAACCAACTGCCTTCATCCAGTGCGATCCAATCGTCACTCTGCAAGCCCTTAAAAGTGTGCTTTGCATCGACATAGCCGGGCAGTGAGTTGAGGTACGTACCGAGAACACTGGCTGCTTTCTCGACGGGACGAAGAACGGTTGGCAAACCGACGAATGCGCCGACGCCTAATACTAACAGCAAGGCGGGAAACGAAAGTGCAAACACTTTGTGGTTCAGAGCTTGCCGCAGGCGAGCCGCATAAACCCATCGCACGAATCTACTGGAAGGAATGTCTTCAATCGGACGAATTCGTTCCCGAAGCAATTGCCAACCGAAGACAAATCCAACGGCCGCAGCCGACAGTGTCACAACCCAATGCGGTACGTTCAGGTATTTGGCAAGCTCAGAACCCCAAAGGAAATGAGACATTGCTGCGAGAAGCCCCGCCAGCATGATGCCTGCGATCAAGGCCGTTCGCTTGCGGTAATCAGCACTCCGCAGCATCAATCGACAAAGTGCGGGAACAATCGTGACCGCAGTAATCATCGCCGCTGCAATCGCGAATGTCTTGGTGTACGCAAGCGGAGAAAAGAGGCGGTAATCGCGACCCGTCAGGAAGAACACAGGCAGAAAACTGATGATAGTAGTCGCCACAGCCGTCACGACTGCTGGAGCCACTTCGATCGTGGCCTCGTAGATGACATCGGATCGTTCGCGTGTCGATTCCCGATCAGCTTCCCAATCCACCAAGTGCTGGTAAACGTTCTCGCTGACAATGATTCCCATATCGACCATCGTGCCGATCGCGATCGCGATTCCAGCCAGTGACATGATGTTCGATCCGACGCCAACAAAGTGCATCGCGATGAACGACATCAGGACAGCCGCGGGGAGGCAAATGGCGACGATGAAGCTGCTGCGAATATGTAATAGAAACAGCAGAATGATGACTGCCGTGATAATGATCTCATCGCGAAGCGAATGAGTCAGCGTAGCCATCGTTTCGTCGATCAAACCGCTACGATCATAAACGCCATGCAGCTTGACACCTTTTAGGGCAGGTTCAATCTGGGCGATCTTAGCCTTCACACGGTCAATGACGATTCGTGGGTTCTCCCCATAACGCATGACCACGACACCGCCTACGGCCTCGGCTCCGTTGTAATCCAAGGCACCTCGCCGGAAGTCCGGACCAAGCTGTACGTTGGCAACGTCGCTGACTCGAACAGGCACACCATCACGTTGCATAATTACCGATTGTTCAATGTCGCGGATCGCTTTTGCCGTGTCGCCATCCGAACCTAAGAAACCCTTGCCACGTACGATGTATTCCATACCCGTCGACTCGACCGTTTTGGCTCCCACATCCAAGTTTGAGCCTTTCAGTGCCAGCGCCAATGAGTCGAGCTGTATGTTATGAAACCGTAATTTGTCCGGATCGACTTCGATTTGATACTGACGAACATAGCCGCCAATTGAGGCGACCTCGCTCACACCTTCGACAGCCTGCAATTCATATTTAATCACGAAGTCCTGCATACTTCGCAGGTCGGCCAGACTCATACCACGTTCCGGCGGCAGAAGAGTGTAGTAATAGACTTGTCCAAGCCCGGTTGCATCTGGGCCAAGAGCTGGTGTGACTCCATCGGGAAGTTGAGCAGCGGCGGCCCCGAGTTGCTCGGAAACTCGACTGCGTGCCCAGTAGAAGTCGATTTCATCTTTGAACGTGACTTGTACGAAACTGTATCCGAACATGCTCTTGCCACGCACCGATTCGGCTCCCGGAACAGCCAGCAGTGACACGCTTAGCGGGTAGGTGACTTGGTCTTCAATATCCTTCGGAGAACGTCCCGGCCAAGGTGTTAGGACGATGACTTGGTTTTCGCCGACGTTCGGAATGGCATCGATTGGAACAGCCTTGAAGGCGAACCACCCACCAACACTCATCACAAGCGCCAGCATAGTAACCAGCAATGGCTCTTTCACGCAGAAGCGAATCAATAGGTTCAACATGACTATCGATTCTCCATGTGGGTCGCAACTGCCAGAGCCATGTTGCGAACTTCTTCACCGCACGACAGCATTTCGCTGCCCCAATACGGATTGACGACTTCGGCATCCGGCTGCAACCAGTCACCACCACCACCGGGAACCATTGGGCAATACAAGTGAACCAGCTTGTCGGCTGTTTTTTCGCCGCGCACAAGCGTTGCTGTTCTTAGCAGTGCATGGCTAAGCGGACGAAATGCCCTGCGGCTTTCTTCAAGTGATTCGCTCATTCGTCCAAGTGAGCTTTTCGCCAGTTGCAGCAGACTCTGAGCATCATCCGGCACGTCGGACATTCTGACCAATTGGCCAAGGGCATCATCGAGAGTGTTGAGTGCTACTGGTGGTGGAGCTTGATCGGCGGCGAGCGTTTTTTGAATCGTGAAGTACGCTTCGTACGCTCGATCAAACTGCTTGGCGGCTTCACCGGAAAGCATGACAGGATCGCTTTTGGGTAATTCCAGCGGTCCGGGCGGATACGTCGGTGCCTTGCTGGGGTCCATCAACGATGGATTACCCGCTAGTTGCATTTGCGAATCGATGAGGAAGTTGCCGTTGGTTGCAACCGTCTCGCCCGGTGCCATGCCTTCCAGAATGACGGCACGATCATCGGTCATTGGTCCAACTGTGACCCGGCGAATCTCAAACCGACCGGGATCGGTTTCGACGTAGACAACACTGTTTTCGCCGGTCATCAGCACAGAGTCACGCGGCACAGTCACAACTTGTTGCCTTGGCAGCGGTTCGCTTGCGTAGCCAAGTTCCGATGTTGGAATCAAACTCATTCCGCAGATCGGACAATCACCGGGCTTTTCGCGAATCACCTGCGGGTGCATCGGACTGATAAACTTGTTCGCCAAAGCGGGGTCGTAGATTCGATCCTGTCGTATGGCGGGAACGTAGACGCGAGCGGTGGCGTAGTCGCCGGGCTTGAGTTTGCCATCAGGGTTGAGCATTTCGACACGCACCTGAACCGTGCGAGTCGTCGGATTCACGGTTGGGTCAATGAACGCGACTCGTCCCGTAAATACTTCGCCCGGCATCGAATTCACTTCGGCTTCGACTTGCTGCCCGAAACGAATGCGAGCAGCTTCGTCCGGGTACAGATCAAGCATCAACCAAACCGTGGACAGATCAGCGATGCGATAAATCTTGGTGCCGGTTTTGATGTAGTCGCCTTCAACGGCGAACTTGCCGATAACGGTTCCCTTGATCGGCGAACGCAAACGAATTCGACTTTCTGCCTTACCGCGCGACTTCAATTCAGCGATTTGATCTTCCGTCAGTCCAAGCTCGATCAGATTCTGCTTGGCAAGCTCAGACAGATTGCTCGAACCGCCAAGTCGTTTTAGACCGCCGCCTTTCAAGGCAGTCAGATACTCGACTTGTGCCGAATACAAATCCGGGCTGTAAATCAACGCAAGGTCGTCGTTCTTCTCAACCGGCACACCGACGTAGTTGGCGTATAGTTTTTCAATCCGACCGCCGACGTAGGCGGAAATCGTCGCCAACTTACTTTCGTCGTAGTCGATGGAGCCAATCGTGCGAATGGTTTGTGAGACTGGTCCCAGCTTGGCAGTCGCCGTTTGAATACCAATTAGGCGGCGAGCGACAGGTTCAATCGTCACCGATATTCCATCACCGCCACTTCTGCCAGTGGCTTCAACCAACTCCATCGCGCACACCGGACAACGCCCCGGTTCTGTAGACGCGGGGGTACACATCATCGGACAGATGTAACGATCGTCACCGTCTTCAGCGGCTGGTTTCTTCGCAGCAGTTTTCTTCGACTTGTCTGCGACGGGAACCAAGGTCATCGCACAGATTGGGCACTTGCCCGGCTTGTCCTGTCGAATCTGAGGGTGCATCGGACAGGTGTAAACCGTCTCACCATCGTGGTTGTGTTCCTCCGACGATTCGGCCACGGTTTCGCCGCCCGCCTGAATCCAACCCATTCGTTGAGCAACACCAACAAGAGCAATCCCGCCAACAAACACAGCGATCAGAATTGCAGCATGAACCAGCGACTTGCCAAGCCACCGAAGACCGGCGAATCTTGACCGTCGCGTTGGGACAGTCGTTGCAGTCGCCGCTTCGGTCGAAGGCGTGTCTACTTCGTTTGCCGAATCTGTTTGGGACGTGGCGTTGGGCGATTCCTTCGGGACTTGATCGTCCGATTGCTCGCTTGGATTTTTGTCGTCGTTCATCGTTGCTTCTCCTGCTCGTTATCACTCATCGCAGGGGCCACTACGCTTCGCCTCCGTGAGCGTGTTTGTCGTGGCCTTCATGCTCGTTGTGTTCATCATGGTTTTCAGTTGTCTCATTACTGGCAGCGGCCAGCTTCTCGGCTTTTTCTTCGTCTGACAGAGCAGCCCATTTCTCAGGGCATCCCTCACAGCAGAAGCCAATCGTCTGGCCGTCATACTCAGCCGTTAGCTCAGATTTGGGCTTGCCACCCATGATTGGGCACTTGGCATTGGCAAACTGAATCGTTGACTCTGCCGACGTTTCTGATTCATTAGTCAGAGTCGTGTCATTGGCAGATTGATTGCATCCGACCAGCACTGCTGCGGTCAGAAGCATGAGAGTTGAAAGTGCGTAAATTCGTCGCATCGTAAATTCCTCGTGGTTATGCGTGTGACAACTGTGTCTCCACGCAGTCGGTTTCCATTGCACAGCGGAAGCGTTTCTGAAGTGCGGCATATGTCGTTGGCAAGCAACACAATGGCGTGCAACAACATCGAACGTTTCTTGGAAGCAGTGCGCAGGGACGACCGCAATTGCGGTTCAGTCAGAGCGCAGCGGTAGCGTTAGATTCGCCACACACACAAGAGACGCTGCGAGAACCGGGGAATTTTTCCCGTGGCAGCAAGAGAGACCGGAGCGACAGGCTGCTTGAACAGTCCGTCAGCATCATCCGGCTGGACAAAAGCGATTGCGATGTCACGAACTTCAGTCTGTTCGCTGACTCGCTCACGTTCCGATCCACGATTCATCGGTGGATTGGTCAGACCACAAAGACAAACGCCTTTGAGCGTCTGTGGCTGGGCCTTGATTGCTGAGAGTGAATCCGTACGTGATGCAAGCTCAAGGTCCTTGGAGTCCCGCTTGGCATCGTCCTGCTTACCGCTACGGCAACAGCACGATTCATCTCTGTTGGCAACCTCGCAACAACCGCACCCTTCACAGACAGGCTTGGTATGGTGTTGGCATCCTGAGTCTCCGCATCCGCCTGCAAAGGCAGCACTCACCATCGGCTGAGTCATCATTGTGACGATCAGCGAAAGCGTGATGGCAAATCTGATAATGCGGAAGTTCTTCATAAATCAACCCGATAGTGATACCCTACATGGGTATCGGTAAGTATCGTCGAAACTTGACGCCAGTACAAGACGAATTGACGAACTCAACGATCAGTATAGCGCATTTTGGACGAATTGTCGGGGAAAAAGATGGCATGGATGGCCACAGCAAACGCACGGACTGCCGTGAATAGGCAGCAATTTCAACGGGTTAGTGCCGTTCTGATGGCGTGCATTTTTTTCGTATCCGGCTGTGCCACGGCACCTCAGAATTCGTCTAAGGGCACGCTGACTGGCACGTCGCTGACGACACAACGTCCCACGAAGGCACCCGTAGAATCGTCACAATCAGCACAAACCGTACGGCAGGTTGGCTTTCTTTCGGAGGAAGATGGCGACCAGAACAGCGATACGGCGGGCGATCGCAACAACTCCCCCGACTTCGATGCGGACAGGCAGGAGGAAACGCCGGACTCTGAGAACGTGCCGTCGATAGAGTTGTTTCCGGTTGTTCCACCACAGTTTGAACAACCGTACGACCTGCAATCACTGATCGCTCAAGCTGTTGCATCACATCCAAGCATCATCGCCGCACGCCAAAAGGTGGCTTCCGTCAGCTACCGCGTACCGCAGGCAACCGCTCTTGACGATCCGATGTTCAACAACACGTTTTGGCCGATCCAAGACCAAGCTCTGCAAACCGCCGGTGGTCGTGTTGGTCATCAATTCGGGTTGTCGCAGAAGATTCCGTGGCCGACAAAGCTGGACGCTCGTGGCAATGTGGCCAGACGAGAAGTGCAAGTTGCCCAAGCCGAAGTCGCCAAAGCGGAACGTGACGTCGTCGAATCCGTCCGGCTTGCTTACTACGAACTGTGGCTTGCTGATGAGTTGATTAGAATTGTCGAAGACAACAAGGAACTGGTCGGCGATCTAATCACGGTTTCAGAAGCTCGCTACAAGGCCGGTGGAAGCCAGCAGGATGTGCTGCGGGCCGAATTGGAAGGTGACAAGCTCGAAGATCAGTTGATTTCGCTGCGTCGTCAAAAGGAGCAGGCTCGTGCTGATTTGGGAACGCTGGTACGCCAACCTGTTCATTTGATGCCCACTGCATTTGCTAACTTGAATGTGTCTGAGGTAGCACCACAGTTGGAAGTTCTTGTGGCCAGTGCCGAACAGTGCAACCCAACGCTGCAAGGGTTGGCTGCTGAGATCGCCCGCGATCGTGCGAAAGAATCCATTGCCTGTTTGCAGAACTACCCGGATTTCAATCTTGGTCTGGGCTATTCGATCATCAGCGACGACAGCAATGTTATCAGCCCCGTTGCGAACGGTCACGACAACATCAACTTCACCATCGGCATCACGCTTCCGATCTGGCGAGACAAGATCAATGCCGGAATCAATGAAGCCGCTCATCAGCGAAACAGCACGATCAATCGCCGTGAAGCCGAGCGAGACCGCTTGCGTGGCCAGCTTCGTCGTCAGGTTGCGGCTGCATATGCCGCCATCGAACAACTCGAACTGTTCCGTGACCGCCTTGTTCCCCGAACAGAGCAGACTCTCGAAATCGCCACAGCCGATTATCAGGGCAAGCGAGCCGATTTCACCGACTTGGTAGACATCTACCAAGAATTGCTTCGCTATCAGGTACAGGTCGCTCGTACGAAAGCCGCGCTGGCCAGTACGCTCGCACAGATGGAGCGAACGGTTGGCTGCGAGGTGGACGCGAGCATTTCACGCTGATTTTTTCGGTAGTTTGGAGCCTCATCGCTGCGAGTCATCCGACATCGGCATTGACTCAGCAAGAAAATCGACCAATACTATAGATGTCAGAGTAGATTCTCACCCCGCACTCCAAGACCCTTTTCACTTCACCATGTTCGCCCGTTTCATCCACCTGCTGATGTGCCTAACCGTGCTGGTTTGTCCAGCGATGGGTGGGGCGTGTTGTGCAGATGTGGGCGATTCTACGGATGAACGTGGAGGCTGTGAACATCACTGCTGCTGTGATGCAGAACGGGAACAAGCTCCGGTCGCTCCTGATTGCCCTGAGCCGTGCCACGATTGTTTCTGTGCGGGAGCATTGCCTCCGGGGTTCAATGCGTCGGTTGAACTGACGGGAATGGTGGACACGCTTGCGATTGTGGCTGTCAATGATTTGGCAGCGACATCCGTCACTCAGCGTCTCGAATTTGCTTCGCGAGACGAATCGCCTCCGCATGGGCGAATGCTTTTGACCATTTATTGCAGGTTCCTGCTGTAAGACGCTCTTTCAGCCGTTTCTTGGCTGCACCTCGTAGTGACTTCGATTGCTTCGTGCTGCGCTGCCTGAGAACGGCCCGGTCGTTTGCTTGGCAACAAGCATCATTTGAGCGTCACTCTTTCTTACAGCGGATGCATCACCATGTCGGATGTCATGACTTCGCCGAAGGTCTCGGCAGAACCCATGCCCGTCGATTCAGCGATCGACCAACAACCCACGCCCAATAGCGAGTCATCAGCAGCGGTGCGACCGCGAAACTCGCGTTTTCGGCGCGTGATACTCGCGATGGCCGGGTGGATTCCGTCTGTCTTGGTCGTCGTCGGGCTGGGAGCGTTGGCTTGGTATGGCCATCACAATGACTGGAAGTTGCCGCGTTTTGCGGCCACACCTTCACCCACAATAACGGGGCCAGCGTGGTGCGACAGTCATGGAGTACCGGAAGCGGAATGCATCAATTGCGTTCCGGGTCTGATTGAAGACACGCCGAAGCTGACGTTTTGTGATGTTCACGGCGTTCATGGCTGTGTGCTGCATGATCCATCACTCGCCGAGACGAAGTCACCCGCCGAAGTTACCGACAACGATCTTGCCCGAGCGGAACGGGCACTGACGGTCCGTCCTCGTCGTGAAAACTTGGCACTCAGTCAGTTACCGGGTTCGCGAATCCAATTCACTTCGCTCGATGCCATGCGGAGTGCAGGCGTTGACGTAGAACCAGTGCAGCGGCAGGCAATCATCGAAAGTGTCGAGACGGCGGGTGAAGTTCGCTACGACGAAACCAAGACAGCTCAGGTGTCTCCGCCTGCCGACGGAATTGTGAAGCAAGTCAGGGTGAATGTCGGTGACTGGGTCGAGGCCGGGCAGGTGTTAGCGGTTGTTGATTCGGAGAAGGTGGGTCGCTTGAAGTCTGAGCTTCTTTCTGCGTTGTCTGATGAGCGGCTGAAACAGGACGCCGTTCATCGCATCGAACCGCTTGCCAATCGAAACGTCATTCCCGGCAAGCGACTGCTGGAAAGCCAGACTGAGCTTCAACAGGCCGCGTCGTCGGTGGAGAAGACCGTTCGGTCTCTCAGCAATCTTGGTCTGTCGGTTGATCTGGAACGGCTTCGTTCACTGCAACCGGAACAGGCGAAGGACGCCGTTCGCAAGTTGGGCACCGAGCAGATCGAGGAGCAGGACAGTGACAATCTGGTTGTAGTAATCGCTCCAATGGCGGCACGGGTTGTCCAGCGTGAAACAGTTGTCGGCGAAGTAGTTGATCGTGGAACTCAGATGTTTCGGCTATCCGACACACGAACGGTTTGGCTTGATCTTCGTGTTCCCGCCGAAGAAGCATCGCTAGCGAAAATCGGACAGGAAGTTCGATACCGTCCTGATGGACAAGCGACAGAGCATTTCGGCAAAGTCATTTGGATCAGTTCGGACGTTGATCGGCAGACTCGAACTGTACGAGTGAGAGCCGAGCTTGAGAACGAAGACGGCAGCCTTCGCAATGAGTCATTCGGATTGGGCCAGATTGTGCTGCGAGACGAACCGGATGCGATCATGGTGCCAGACTCGTCGATTCAATGGGACGGCGAAAATACGCTGGTCTTTGTTCGCGACAAGCGATTCTTTGAAAAAGACAGACCGAAGTTCTTTGTGGCTCGCTCGGTTCGCGTGGGAGTCAAGCAGGACGGGTTTACGGAGATTATTGCGGGCGTGCTGCCGGGTGAAGTCGTGGCAAGCAGTGGCAGCGATGTGCTGCGGGCACAATTGCTGAAAAACAACTTGGGTGCAGGCTGCACCTGCGGTCACTGAGCCTCACGAAAAGGATTTCCCAGATGCTCACACGCCTGATTGATCTATCATTACATCATCGGTTCGCCGTCTTACTCGGTGTGCTGGTACTCATTGCCGGTGGCGGCTACGCACTCAGTCAGCTTGATGTCGACGCGTTTCCCGACACCACACCAATCATGGTGCAGGTCAACACGACTGCACCAGCATTGTCGCCGGAAGAAATCGAACGCCAGATCACCTATCCGATCGAGCAGTCACTTAGCGGCTTGCCTTCGCTGGAGAACATTCGCTCGGTCTCAAAGTACGGCTTTTCGCAAGTTGTTGTGACTTTCGAGGATGACACAGACATCTACTTCGCCCGACAG
>JAGQQE010000193.1 GCA_020426345.1 Planctomycetaceae bacterium | reverse complement strand
ACCCGGCTGTGTAGGTGACTCGCACGGGTTCGTGCGCACCGTCTGCATCCACCAGGTACAACTCAAAATTTGCGAAACCGTGTTTGTTGGTTGTGAAAATCAGGTAACGTCCGCTGGGATGATAGTAAGGAGCCCATGACATCGCTTTGATGTTGGTTAATCGACGCTGGTCTGTTCCATCGATGTTCATTGTCATGATTTCTGCGGTGGCGCCGTTTTCCGCAAATCGACGCCAGCAGATGCGTTTGCCGTCCGGACTGAAGAACGGTCCGCCGTCATACCCCGGGCTTGACGTCAGACGTTTCAGATCTGTCCCGTCTGAACTCATGATGTAGATTTCGTTGGCCCACGCCGGATCCTGCGCGAACAGTTTCTGCTGTTCTTCGCTGAGTTCGTCTTCCCACGCCGATCGATTCGACGCGAACGCGATGAGGCTTCCATCCGGCGACCAGGATCCTTCTGCATCGTAGCCTCGAGCTTCAGTCAATTTGATGTACTGTTTTGTGTCGAGGTCGTACTCGTAGATCTCGTAGAATTCATCATAGTCCCACGAATAACGACGTTCCTTGCCGGACTCGCGGAACTCAAGTTCCTGCTTTTGCTCATTCAAAGCATCCGGGTCTTCGTGGGTGGAAGCAAAGAGAACCCGTTTACCATTCGGATGAACCCATGCGCAGGTTGTCTTGCCTGTGCCCGGTGATACACGCTCTGTCGCCCCCGTTTCCATGTCCATCAGATAAATCTGGTAGAACGGATTGCCAGGTTCGCGTTCGCTTTGGAAGACAAGCTGACGACCATCCGCGCTGAAATAGCCTTCTCCGGCGCGGCGGCCATCGAATGTCAATTGCCTGGCACCACTCAGCAGTTGAGTTTCCAGCTTCGAAGCTTCTGCCGGTCCGGATTCCGTAATGTCAGCTTCCTGCCCCTCAACCGGTACAGACGCGGGATACAACAATATGGCAACCAGAAATATCCGAATCATGGATTGCTTGCGATCGACGCGAACGGTTTCGCGAACAGAATGAAGGTTGAAAACTGGCACGACGAATTCTTTCAGAGAAGGCGAATCATTCGTGATGATGACGTACAAAAGCGAACAGACAACGAGTCTCGCAGATTACCGCCCCAGCTGTTCCACCAGGCTGTCAGCCCCGTAGACGACCTGCAACGCTTCACGCAACGCACTGGAATGCACGGAGACAGAACGGCTTTGTTTTTCGGTGTAGATGAAATTCGAAGTCAGGGACTGGATGTTACCGTCGAAAATCAATCCGACGAGTTCAAGATTCTTATTCACGACAGGGCTACCGGAATTGCCACCAATAATGTCTGCGGTGCTCACAAAGTTCAGCCGAGTGTTTGGATTCAGGCTTGGCCTGGCTTTCTTCCACGATTCGGGGAGCGTGTAGTCGGCCTGTCCCGCATGCTTTTCTTCGTGTTCGTAAGCACCGCCAATGGTCGTCATGGGGGCAATCGTCTTTCCGTCCTGTTCATAACTCCTGACCGGGCCAAATGAAAGCCGCAGGGTGAAGGTGGCATCCGGATAGTTCGAGGTGCCTTCGGTTGCAAATCGGGCTTCTGCAATCTTTGCATAGGCCTGTTTTTCTTTCTCAGCGATCTCATCGTTGATCTTTCGCACACGATGGATTTCAGGCAACACAGTGCGTGCCAGTTGAATCAGGGGATCCTCGCTCGCCTGCAGGCCATTGATTCCAGCGGATACAGCCGCCTTCCTCTGAGCAACATCTTTCAGTTTTGTTCCACGCACCAATTCCGCCGCTCGATCCGCGGGACTCTTGCCAGCCAGAATCTGCTGACAAAGCTCGTCATCAGCACCACGCAGTTCCAGCGTTCGAGCGATGGAATCGGCCAGCAAGACCTGTTCGAGGTCTTCATAAATGGGGGCTTCTGAATACAGTTGCTGCAACAGAGATTCTCGACCAGCATCTGCATACTCCGGTAGACGCTTCGCCGACGGTTTCTGATCTTCCTCAATCATTTCAACGAGCGTCTCGGCAATGCCAAACAACTGCGAACGCAGAGAGATTTCCTGACCAAGCAGTTTTGCTCTTTGTGCTGACGTTTCTTCGATCGTCTTCCAGGCTTCTGCCAGTGGTTTCAGTTGATCATCTGAGTTAATCTTTTCCAGAAGCGTTTTCTCGGCAGCGGTTTTCATTGCGAACGTTGCCGGGTCCTGCAGACCACCCAGCATGCCCAGTCGGGCCTTCCTGGAATTCTGGATTCCAAACAGATCTTCTCTGGCACGACGGGCATTCTCGGTGCTGCGGAGTCCAAATTGTTGCAGGACAATTTCTGTGCGACGCAAACTGTTCAGCACATATGGCATGTAGTGATCTCGCTGATAACGAAGTGCAGCGGTTGTGTAGATGCGATTTGTGCGGGCTGGGTTTCCGGACACAAAGACCAGTTCATTTTCTTCGGGGCCATTGGCGGACCATTTGAGAAAGTGGCTGGTCGTCGCTGGTTTTCCATTTTCGTAGACACGAAAAATACACGCGTCCAGGCAAAAACGAGGATATTCGAAATTGTCTGCGTCGCCGCCAAAGAATGCGGCAGAGGTTTCAGGAGCCCAGACAAGTCGCACGTCTGTGTATTTCCGGTACTGGTAAAGATGGTACCGAGCACCGCCAAACAGCGTGACCACGTTGCTGCGAAGCCCGGAGGCATCCAGCGCATTCTTTTCGATGTCGGCGATCACGGCTCGGCGCGCCGCAACCGCATCTTCGGTCGACATGTCTGTGGTCACAGACGCGTTGACTTCTGCAGTCACGTCTTTGATGGCCACCAGTTGATTGAGCTCCAGGTCCGGCGCCTTGAGCTCTTCTTCGGTCGTTTTCGCAAGAAACCCGTTTTCCATGATGTTTCGTTCAGGGGTCGACAATTTGTACAGAGTGTCAGAACCCACGTGATGATTGGTCAGTACAAGCCCGTTGCTCGAGACAAACGAGCCTGATCCACCGATGTTGAATCGCACACACGACATCATCAGCTCCTTCGCCCACTCATCGCTGGGCTCGAAACCGTATGTTGTTTTCAGGTACTCTTTGGGAAGGTCCGTAAACAACCACATGCCCTCGTCCGCCACTGCGGGGGCGTGATGCGAAGGGCACACGGACGCCAGGAAGAGGACGACGATCCCGGCACAAGTGAGAATGCGTCGGCACTCTGAGACTATGTTTTTCATGCGATGTCCTGAGCTGCTGATCATCGATTTCGGTGGACATGAGATTGTCATGGAACGTCCTTCAGGAAGAATCACAAACGGAAGTCAAAATCGAAAACCGTCGCGAGTGGAGATGTTTCAACAGTCTGAATCAGGGAGTTCTTTCTGAGGCTGCCATGCAAAACCCGCATCGTGAATTGTTCGACAGCCATGCGGGCATTTTCTGCGATTGCCGCAGAAACTCAATCGAAGTGACCCGTTGATGGAAAAAGATGCCGCCTGATCGGCTGGCGAGCACTGCACGAAAGTGCCGATGGTGTCCAGAAGACCGGCATTTCGGGTCGTCCGAGTTCTCAGGTTTCACTGCGATCACCGTGAATTGCATTGAACTGTTGAACAATGTCTTCAGAATACGACCTGCGCAAGTACCCAGACTTCCATCATGGTGCCACGCAGGCTGAGAGATTTTGCGATGCCTGAACGAAATACACCGCCCCAGTCAGAATCCGGCGATCCAGCAAATTGTTCGTGGGCTACGTACAGCGACGAGCGTTTACTGAAGATGCGCATGTGCAATCTGGGGATTCGCCTCCAGGGAACCGTTCTTGAGCCACGTATCGAACGGCTTTATGAGGAATTGGAGTCTCGGGGAATTGATTTCCGGCCACACTGCTGGGTCTCTGATGAATGGTTTTCCCCGGATGGAATCCCGGGAATTGCGATAACCGTTCTATCTGTTGCATCCGCGACTGTCTCGACTCGAAAAAAAACAAATGCTCGAGGTCGAGGGCGGCACCGAAGAAACCTGTATGCGTATTCTGCGCCACGAGGCAGGGCATACGATTGATACTGCCTACCGCCTGTCTCGCCGGAAACGCTGGCAGCAGCTCTTTGGGAAACGGTCGGCTCCCTATCCAAAACTCTACCAGCCGCGTCCTTACAGCCGCAGCTATGTCCGGCATTTCGACAAATGGTACGCTCAAAGTCATCCTGCGGAAGATTTTGCCGAAACCTTTGCCGTCTGGCTCAAGCCCAGATCGGGCTGGAAACAAAGATATAAGGGCTGGCCCGCACTGAAAAAGCTGCAGTATGTAGATGATCTGATGCAGGAAATTGGGCATTCGAAGCCCCAGCTTTCATCACGACAACAGATTGATCCCATCAAGACCATTCGCAAGACTCTGGGCGAACACTACTCCGCGCGGCGGGATTACTACGGGATTGAGCAGAATACGTTTTACGACTGCGAGCTGCTTCGACTGTTCTCGAACGCACCCCGTCATCGTAACAAGCCGTCGGCCGCAGTCTTTCTGCAACAGAATCGCGCGGAGTTCCGTCGTCACATCGCCGACTGGACGGGGCAGTATCAGTACACGGTCGACGAAATCCTTCGAGAGATCATTCAGCGTTGCCGCGAATTAGGCCTGCGAGTTGATAAGTCACCAACGAAGACCCGTCAGGAAGCGCTCGTAATGCTGACAGTTCAGATCATGAACTGCCTCAAGGATGGCTACCACAAGGTGGCGTTATGAGACCGTTGCGGATTGTCGTTCTGGTCCATGCCGATCTGGTTCCGCCTGATTCTATGGAAGGCTACACAGACGAAGAAATCCTGGAGTGGAAGACCGAGTTCGATGTGCTGCATACGCTTCGCGAAATGGGCCATGATGCACATCCGGTCGGCGTTAGTGACGATCTGGGCGTCATGCGCCGAAGTATCACCGAACAAAAGCCGCACATCGTGTTCAATCTGCTTGAGGAATTCCGCGGTGTGCCGGTCTTTGACTCTCACATCGTGAGCTACCTGGTGCTGATCCAGCAAAAGTTCACAGGCTGCAATCCGCGCGGACTGATGCTGGCACACGACAAGGTTCTCAGCAAACAGATCTTAAGTTACCACCGAATTCCGACTCCCCGATTCTGCGTGTTCCCCATCGGGCGGGAGGTTCGAAAACCCGCCAAACTCCACTATCCCCTGTTTATTAAGTCGGCCACAGAAGACGCCTCACACGGACTTTCTCAGTCTTCAATCGTTCGTACCGAAGAAGAGCTTCGGGAACGTGTTCGGTATATCCACGAAGAAGTTCATACGGCCGCACTCTGCGAAGAGTTCATCGAAGGTCGCGAGCTGTACGTTGGAATCATTGGGAATTCCAAATTGAAAACGTTTCCCATCTGGGAACTCAAGTTCGACAAGAACAAAGAAAAGATTCCTCTCATCGCGACGCGCGAGGCCAAATGGGATCCGGACTTCCAGAAGAAGTACGGCGTCATGACGTACGAAGCGACGGACCTCACACCGGCCTTGGCGCGGCGAATTGAACAGATCTGCAAACGCACTTACCGCGGGTTGTTTCAATCCGGGTATTCTCGCATCGACCTGCGAGTGACGGATGATGAACGTGTCTATGTGCTGGAGGCCAACCCGAATCCGAATCTGTCGTTTGGTGAAGACTTCGCGGAATCCGGCGAAGCTGCAGGCCTGAAGTACGACGCATTACTCGCACGCATCATTCGGCTGGGACTCAGCTATGATCCGGGAAAACCTCAGTAAAGCATTCCACTCGGTTTGAGCCGCCTGTAAAACGGACGGAGTCGCTCAAATCCTCGAGTTGCCTTCACCACGCGGGTGGAAGGTTCGCAGAGCCAGCCAGGCCCGGTTAAACTGACGCCTGATTCTCAGGCAAACCATTGATCGACTTGCTGCACCTTTTCCAGCGGATCGATGGTCAGTGCTGTTTCCAACCCTTCGTGGCTTCTTATGTCCGATCAACTTTCAAACCGTGACCAGATTCCCGCATCGACGAGTTCGGATGCGGGACAGGCGCATGGACAATCTGTGTTTCAGTCGTGCGCTGTGACGGTCCAGCTGCTGTTGTCGGCGCTGACGAAACTGGAATCCAGCGCACAGTTTCTTCAGGCGAAACCTCTTGATACGCGTGAATGGTTTGACCTGCTGAGGCAAAAGCTGGCACCGCAACTGGGCGAACAGGCCTGGTTGGTCGTGGCAGTTGTTGGTGGTACCAATATTGGCAAGAGTGTCGTCTTCAATCACCTGGCTGGCTGCAAAGCCAGTGCCAGTAGTCCACTGGCTTCAGGAACAAAGCATCCCGTCTGCCTGGTTCCGCAGAATTTTTCGGAGCAGCATTCGCTGCAATCCGTCTTTCCTGATTTTGACCTGCGATCGTGGCATGACGCAGATGAAGCATTGCAGGAAACGGACGCCAATCTTTTGTTCTGGCGAACAGCTCCGGAACTACCACCATCGCTGCTGGTGCTGGATACGCCCGATATTGACAGCGATGCGCGAGTCAACTGGCTGCGCGCTGACGCTGTGCGTCGCAGCGCGGATGTCCTCATCGCAGTGCTCACCCAGCAGAAATACAACGATGCTGCGGTCAAAGAATTCTTTCGAAAGGCGGGTTCTGAAGACAAGGCGGTCATCGTCGTCTTCAATCAGTGTCTGATCCCGGAAGACGAAGAATACTGGCCGATCTGGGTGAAGACTTTCTGTGACGAAACTGGTATTCAACCTGACGCATTGTTCATTGCACCAGGCGATCGTCGGGCAGCTGACGAACTTCGGCTTCCGTTTTTCGAACGTCCCTGGCCCGTGCCGGATGGCTGGGGCGCAGACCAGGTACCGGTCGATGATGTGCCCCACGATCTATCGGCGGAATTGGCGAGGCTCCGTTTTCGTGAAATCCGTATGCGGACATTGAAAGGATCGCTGCACGAGATCCTGAATGAATCCCGGGGCTTGCCGAACTGGCTGCGCGAACTTAGCTCGGCAAGTCGCGAGCTGGCGACGACGTCGGAACGTCTGACATCCGAAACCGCCCTGAAGATCAGGAACTGGCCCGCGCCAGCCAACAGTGAAATCGTTCGACACATTCGCGATTGGTGGCAACACCGCCAGCACGGCTGGGCTCGCCGAGTGAATGGGTTTTACAACACGATCGGTGCAGGGATCCTCTGGCCACTCAGGGCAGCCAGAAATGCAATTTCAGGAGAGCCTGTTCCTCCCATGCAGGAATATCGGCAGCGCGAGTGGTCGGCCGTTCTGGAAGTTGTGGAAGAACTGTTCGACAAACTTCAGTGGATGGCGGAGTCGGGGAATCATTTGATTCGTCCGAGAATCGAATCCGTTCTCGAAGGCGCCTCAAGATCGGACCTGATTCGTCAGTTGAAATCCATACATGAACAGATTGATTTCGACAGCGAGCTGTCCACAGTTGTCGAAAATCAGATGACTCGTTTTCGCGAAGACAGTCCTGAAGTTTTTAAGCTCTACGGGCAGCTCAACAATGTTAGTGCCGCGGTGAGACCCGTCACGAGCGTAGTGATGTTCACAATTGGATTCGGACCCGCCGGGGAAGTCGTTGCTCCATTCGTTGCGGACGCAGCAGCTCAGGCCGTTGTTCATGTGGTTGCGGATGTGGCTGGTGGCGCCACAGCGGCCCTGGCGGGTGAAGCCGCTGTATCAAACGCTGCAAGTACTGGATCTGGTTTACTTCAGGCGTGGTTTAATCAGTTACATTCGGCGTTCATGGCTCGGCGGGCAGAGTGGCTGACTCAACTGATCCATTCCGAACTGCTGGGAACGTTGCCTGAAGAGCTGCGGGCTGCCGCCACCCTGACGCAATCAGACGAATACAGAACTGTTGTTGGATTGATGGATCAACTTGCAACCATTGTCAGAGAGCTGTAAAGAGCCGTGTGGACAAGTTGGAGAGAGCCGATACCCTTGCGCACGCGAACAACCTGGCATCGGAGTGTCACACTTCAGGAATCCTTGCCCAGGAATTGGCCTTCGGAAACGAACCGGGAATTATCCGGCACTTCCTCGTGACTTCGAGAGTTGATACCGTCATCCACGCTCTGCTCGAAATCCAGCGATCGTCCGTCAAGCAATCAGGAGTGTTTTGTGACTACAGAATCTGCTGCCCATCAAGCCCGAAAAGACAATCCCGGTCTGGCTTTGGGGCTCCTGGGCGTGATGATTTTACTGGTTCTGCCGGCAACCGTTTACTCTGCCGCTGGTGCAACGGACGAATTGTCAACCAGGGGCAGGCCGCTGCTGGAACGGTTTCAGCGGCTGGATGCCAATCGCGATGGCAAACTTACTCCGGCGGAATTGCCCCGCCCCGATATTTTTGGTCGGCTTGATGCAGATAAGAATGGGGAGGTGACTCTGGAGGAAGCTCGCGCTGGCGTTGTTGCCGGTGTCTTGAAGCGCATGGAGATTAAAGAGCAAATTCCAGGTCCTTCCGTGAAACCGTCACCGAGGCCGGACAGTGTCGGGGCCACTGTCGATGCAGCAGATTCGGTTCGCAAAGGGCCTGATCTCTTATCCCCCGGAGAACATGGTGTAGGCGATCTGGTTGCTGATCTCCAGATTGAGGACATCGATGGTTCTTCGCAAAAATTGAGTCAGCTTCTGAGTGATCCGCAGGAACCGCACAGCCTTGTCGTGTTCGCAATGACCAGTACCAGCTGTCCTTTAAGCAGGAAATACCTGCCGACACTAGCCCGGTTGTCCCACGAATTCTCTTCGCGCGGCGTTCAGTTTGTCTGCGTGAATCCGATGGCAAGCGATAAACGCTCCGATATTGATACTGCTCGCAAGACTCTGGCAGAAGGTTGCCTTTATCTGATTGACCCGGATGAAGCCGTGGCCGAAGCCATTGGGGCGGCATCTACCACCGATGTCATTGTCGTTGACCGTTCACGAACGGTGGTATTCCATGGCGCAGTTGATGATCAGTATGGTCTGGGATATTCGCATGACGCCCCGCGAAAGAGCTTTCTGTCGGACGCCCTCGAGGCTTTGTTAGCAGATCGTCAGCCTCTGGTCACGGCGACAGATGCTCCGGGGTGCCTGCTGAATTGGGTGCTTGAACCACCGGATGCGAATCATTCGCATCCGAATGAGTATGCCGTCACCTGGCACGGAAGAATCTCGCGGCTCATGCAGCGGCACTGTGTTGAATGTCACCGCGATGGTGGCGTGGCTCCATTTTCGCTTGAAAGTTACGCGGATGTCGTGGCTCATGCTCCCATGATCCGTGACGTTGTCGCTCGCGGTGTGATGCCACCATGGTTTGCTGCACGTTCGGACAACGATGCAGGGGATTCTGCTTCGGGTGAACTTCTCCCAGGTTCCCGGCAACATAGTCCGTGGATCAATGATCGATCGCTGTCTGCGTCTGAACGTCAGGATTTGCTTGCCTGGATTTCCGGCAATCGAGCCGAAGGAAACCCAATGGATGCCGTGATCCCAAAAACTTATCCGAACGAATGGGCGATTGGTGAGCCGGACGCAATCTTTGAATTTAAGTATCCGGTTGCCGTGAAGGCTACGGGGACCATGCCATATCAGAATGTTGTTGTGGAAACAAATCTCCCGGAAGACAAGTGGGTGAAGGCAATCGAAGTTCGTCCGGGAGCACCTGAAGTCGTTCATCACGTTCTCGTGTTCGTTCAGGATGGCGATGGCAGCACTGGCGATTCCGTTGCGGACGAAAGTCGTGGTTACTGGGGTATCTACGTCCCCGGCAACAGTACTCTGACGTATCCGGACGGATACGGAAAAAAGTTGCCTCGCCATGCACGGTTGCGGTTTCAAATGCATTACACCCCTAACGGTGCGGCTACGACCGACCAGACTCGGATCGGTCTTGTCTATGCTGAACATCCTCCGGAGCATGAAGTGAAAGTGACCGGCATCGTCAATCCCCGCTTACGAATTCCCCCAGGCGCGGACAATCATCGTGAAGTGGCGAAGCTACCGGTGCCCGCGGATGCAAAAGTGCTTGCATTTCTGCCACACATGCATCTGCGTGGAAAGGCGGCGCGATTTGAACTGGTATCGAACCAATCCACGACGACGCTTCTGGATATCCCCCGATACGATTTCAACTGGCAATTGCTTTACCGGTACGCGGAACCATTGCAGGTCCATCGCGGCGATCAGATCGTATTTACGGCATGGTTCGACAACAGTTCCGACAATCCCGCGAATCCTGATCCGAACAGGACTGTTCGTTGGGGGCCGCAAACGACCGACGAAATGCACCTGGGTTATGTTGAATATATCCTGGACTAAGAAATCTCTGACGATTACGGTCGCGCTTGCTTTGAAGTGTCAGGCCCGTTCCATTCGTACGGCCGCCTGAAAAGCTCCTTCGATTCCTGGGTTCATGACGCCCGGGCCATCAGAATTCTCCGACTTAAGGTCGCTTCTCGGCGGGAAAACAGTACTCGTCATGAGATTTCACAGACGTCGTCTGCTGCGTGAGATTTCAATCTTAAGACAAGCCGACTAACATCCGTTTCCGTACGTTTCTGTTTCGCGCTGCACACGCTGCAGTGTTTCGTTCATCAGTGAAATCGTCCAGTCATGACCGAGCAAGTTCGACGGGAAGGCCCCGTTACTCAGTTCATCAATCACCACTACCGTCACTTCAACGCGGCGTCTCTTGTGGACGCTGCCAACGGCTATCGGAAACATCTTGAATCCGGTGGAAGTATGATGGTGTGCCTTGCAGGCGCGATGAGTACCGCTGAACTGGGATTGTCACTTGCGGAAATGATCCGGCAGGACAAGATTCAATTGATCTGTTGTACGGGGGCGAATCTTGAAGAAGACGTCTTCAATCTGGTGGCGCACGACTACTACGAGCGAGTCCCGCACTATCGCGAACTGACTCCACAGGACGAACAAGCTCTGCTGGATCGCCACATGAATCGTGTGACAGACACCTGCATTCCTGAAGCCGAGGCCATGCGGCGGATGGAATCGGCGATGCTGGAAGTCTGGACAGCTGCAGATCAGGCCGGCGAAAGATATTTTCCTCATGAATTCTTCTGGCAGGTCCTCCGCAGTGGCAAGTATGCGGAGTTCTACCAGATCGACCCAAAGGATTCGTGGATGCTGGCCGCGGCCGAAAAGAACATTCCCATCGTTGTTCCTGGCTGGGAAGATTCCACGCTTGGAAACATGTATGCAGCGGCAGTAATTCGCGGCGATGTCAGGAATGTCCATACCGTGCGAACAGGCATTGAGTACATGACCTGGCTGGCAGAGTTCTACTCGAAAACATCTGAAACAAGCCAGATCGGCATGTTTCAGATTGGCGGCGGGATTGCCGGTGACTTTCCGATTTGCGTTGTTCCGATGCTCCATCAGGATCTGGAACGAACCAATGTTCCGTTGTGGGGTTACTTCTGTCAGATCAGCGATTCGACAACCAGTTACGGCAGCTATTCAGGCGCAGTCCCCAATGAAAAAATCACCTGGGGAAAACTTGGAGTGGAAACACCGAAGTACATCATCGAATCGGACGCGACCATTGTCGCACCTTTGATTTTTGCACATGTGCTGGGATGGTGATCCATGGCAAAAAGGAAATCACAGACGGACGCCTCAAAAGCGGAAGACCCTGCCAGCGGCTCAGTCTCTATTGAAGCTGCCATGGAGGAACTGGGGGAGATTGTTGCGCGTCTTGAATCAGGCAAAGAATCGCTCGACGATTCGCTGCAGTCGTTTGAACGCGGTATGACGTTGCTGCGCCAATGTCACCGTCGGCTCGATGGGGCTGCCCAGCGAATT
>JAGQQE010000192.1 GCA_020426345.1 Planctomycetaceae bacterium | reverse complement strand
TGGAAGAAAGTTTCCAAAATCGCCGTAACGCATTTCAATCAAACAGGTTATGAAAACTTCATTTACGGTTGTTTGTGGCCGATTTTCAACCAACACGACGCGGCAAGGCGTCAATTCGTCTCCTCGCCCTGAACCTGCGATGGGTTCCTCTGCAGCGGCCACATTGCAGCGAACTCAATGGTAACTCCCTTCGACCCTTTCTGTCACCGTAACAAGGACTGTCGTGGAAAGGTCAGGATGGGGCCGATTCGTTATCCGGATGGCGATTGTGACCGCCGCCACTGCTGAGCAGTCCCCAGCGGAGCGGAACGTCCTGTTCGTACTGCTTATGCAGCTGCAGTGCCAGTTCCGCGCGGGCGAGTTCGTAGCCGAGATAGAACGCGTGGCTGGCGTCGATTTCTGCATGGGTTTGATTGGACGGGCTGTTGGTGACAGCCTGAGCCGACGCAAATAAGTCAAACGGATTTGTTCCGGTCCAGTGTCCGTGTCGGTTCATCAGATGCAATTCGCCCGCTTCAGCAAAGATGCGGAAGTTGGAGTCCGTCAGTCGATCTGCCAGTGCTCGCAGTTGCTCTGCGGTTCGTACGGTCCATCGAGGGTCCCGCAACATGACCAGCGACGATGTCAGATGTTTGGGGATGACCTGCTGCGTAACCGCATGATGAGCCAGACGCCGTGCGATGTCGAATTCTGCCACGGCCGTCCGGCACCAGTTAATGACCTGGGTTGTCAGAACACTCTGAATGCCCAGTTCTTCGCAGATGGCCGCCAGCAGCATATTCATTCCCGCTGAATCGACTTCCGTTAGCTCGGTGACGTTCCCGATGCCCATCATCATCGCGACATCCGGAAAGCGGCGTCGGGCCATCATGTAGCGTTCAAGGGAAGCGGTAAACCCCATGCCGATGGGTTCGATGATGGGGTCGATGCGAAATGCCACTCGATCAGCGGTCAGCTGCTGGACGAGTCGTTCCAGTGATTCCGTGTCCGCCGGGCTGTCAGGAATCGCCACCACCTCGACACCCAGTCGGGTCACCCAGTCATAATTCGAATGATTACAGCTGAGGATCAATTCGGCGCCGTTCTGCACCGCCTGTTCGACTTCGTTCTGGTCGAAACTGTCGATGGAGACTCGCAGATTCAGGTCCCGCACCGCACGAACAATTTCCGAAACACGCGGCGACGATTCACCGGGAACGCATCCAATGTCAATCAGATCCGCGCCACTGGCAGCCAGTGACGACGCTTCGGCCAGGACATCCTGCAGCGGCATCCGCGTGGCGTGATTGATTTCGCCGATGATAGCGATGCTGTAACGATCCAGAGCAACTGTCCGGCGTTTGCCGAGTCCAAAGTATTCGGGAAGATCCCTCAGATCTTTGGGACCACGCTCAAAGGAAAGGCCGAAGTGCGCGGTAAGAAGATTCAGGTCTCCCTGCACCCACCCCGGAAGTACAACGCGCGTGGTTTTTGGAGGAATGACCAGTCGCCGGATTAGCAGGCTCACATGCAATAAAGCGGCAACCTGAATGCCGGGGACAGCGATGTCATAGGTGAAGTTCCTTTGTTGACTTATCGGCGCGAGCACTTCGCGAAGGCTGGCTTCCGCAAGGCGACCGGTGACAAATAAGAGGTGGTCGGCTGATCCCTGCGACTCGCCATTCAACGAGGGTGCCGATGGCATCATCGAACAGCTCCGCCGTTGACGTTAATCACCTGACCCGTCAGGTAGCCAGCTTCGTCGCTCAGCAGAAAACGGGCCATATTGGCGATATCTTCGGGTGTGCCCCACCGTTTCATCGGAGTCTCGTCCAACACACGCTGCTGCCAGTAATCGCTTGCACCTTCTCCCCAGGCGGTCAGAATCCAGCCAGGAGCAATGCAGTTGACCCGAACGTCTGGTGCAAGGCTTACCGCGAGCGATCTGCTGAAGCCCATGATCGCATTCTTGGCCGTGGCGAAGAGCTCACCGCTGTCTCCTTCCATTCCCCGGTCAGACTGGTCCCATCCGATGTTGATTATGCAGGGTAGGGGACAGGAGGGATCGGCCCGACGATGTTCGCGAAATCGGTGGCCAAACGCGCGGGAAAGTTCGACAGTCCCCGCGACATCGGTTTGCAGTAATGCGCCGAGCTTTTCAGCAAACGGAGCGTTCTTCAACTCTTTGGTCAGAAGGTCAGCTCCTGCATTGTTGACCAGCGCGGAAACCACTCCGGAATCAAAACAACAGTCAACAAAGTTCTGTCGGCAGGTCGAGTCTGACAAGTCGGCCGCGAAAACCTCAGCCCGAACTCCCAACCGGCGAGCAGCATCCGCGGTTTGATTGGCTTGCTCGATTGAGCTGCGGCAATGGACCACAATATCGGCCCCTGCTTCTGCGCAGGACAATGCGATGGCTCGACCGATTCCACTGGAAGAGCCTGTCACAACAATTCGTTTTCCCGACAGCGAAGCAAACATGCGGGCAGGGTAATCATCGGACCGCGGGCGGTAAACGCTGGAGCGATCTCCTTTCTCCCGTTTGGAGGTTGAGGCAGACGCAGGACGGTGAGCTGTCCGTGGAAAAACCAGGACAGGCATGCAGGACGACGGGAAACCGTCGTATTTCCGGGTCTCCTGCTGGAGCTAGTCTCGTTCTTCAACAGGCTGTCAGCTCGGTGTGGGCACCAATTCTGCGAATCTGTGAGCTGTCAGTGCTGACTGCTTTTCCGGGGCGGATGGCATTGGTAAAACTCCCTGAATCTCCGTTCCTTCCTCTGCGGTGATTCTGCGCGCGGAGGGCGCGGAGGAAAAAGACTTCGAAAAACATAACAACGGGAACTATCGCAATGGCAGGTCGTCCGGCAAAGTTGGCTCTGGCTAACGGCAGTGTGTTTTCGGGGCAGGCGTTTGGCGCAGATGGTGAAGTCTGCGGCGAAGTCGTCTTCAATACCAGCATGACGGGATATCAGGAGATTCTGACGGATCCATCCTACAACGGCCAGATCGTCACAATGACTTACCCGCTGATCGGTAACTACGGAATCAACAAAGAAGATGTCGAAAGTCGCGGCCTGTTTCTTCGGGGTTTCGTGATCAAGGAACTCTGCGACATCCCCAGCAACTACCGATCGACGGAATCGCTGGATGCGTACCTGAAGCAAAATGGCATCATCGGGATTCAGGGCGTCGACACCCGTTCCATCGTTCGACAGATCCGAACTCAGGGCGCGATGAAAGGCATTCTGTCCACGACGGATCTGAACGAAGAATCCCTCGTCCAGAAAGCCCGGCAAAGCGCAGATATTGTGGGACAGGACCTGGTGCGCGAGGTCATGAACATTGATTCCTGCCAGTGGAATGAATCGCTGCAGGAACTTGGACGGCCCACCAGCTTTCACTCGTTCGCCGATCGAACGGATGGTCCTCATGTAGTCGCCATCGACTATGGCATGAAGCTGAACATCCCTCGCTATCTCAAGGACGCCGGATGTCGCGTAACGATCGTCCCCGGCACATCGACCACTGAAGATATCCTGGCACTGAATCCCGACGGTGTGTTTCTGTCCAATGGTCCGGGAGATCCGGAGCCGCTGACTTATGCGATTGAAACGATTCGCGGACTTCTTGGTAAGAAGCCGATTTTCGGGATATGTCTTGGTCTGCAGTTGCTGGGCCTGGCCTTCGGTGGCAAGACCTTCAAGCTGAGATTCGGACATCGAGGTGCAAATCAGCCTGTTCTGAATAAGCGGACCGGACAGGTGGAAATCACCAGCCAGAATCACGGATTTGCTGTCGATCCGGATTCACTGCCCGCCGATGTTGAGGTCACACATATCAATTTGAATGACGACACCGTGGAAGGTATTCGGCACACTGTGCACCCTGCATTCGGTGTTCAGTACCATCCCGAAGCTGCCGCGGGGCCACACGACAGTCATTATCTTTTCACTGAATTTGTCGACTTGATGCAGGCGACCGCAGTATAGACAGATGACAGTGCAGATCGATGATGGCGTATGAACGGCGGCTGGACAGATCGCCTTGAGAATCGATTCTTCAATCCATCGGTTGTCGGAACCATTCGACATGCCATCACCAGCGTTCACCACAAAAATTCGGCGCACATTTCAGCAACACGGGACGCCTGAACGGCGAATCCTGTGATTCGAATCACACTCAATCGTAACTTTTTTCATCATCCTGACAGGCGAGCAACAAACATGGCAATTGAGCGAACTTTGATCCTGGTGAAACCTGACGGTGTGCATCGTCGGCTGATTGGTTCTGTGATTTCTCGCATCGAAAACAAAGGACTTGGCATCGTTGCGATGAAAATGCTGCAGGTTTCATCGGCGCAGAGTAAGCAGCACTACGCTGAGCATGTCGAGAAGCCGTTCTATTCAGAACTGGAAGACTTCATCACTTCAGCCCCCGTTGTGGCGATGATTGTGCAGGGACCAGAAGCGGTCAGTGTCATGCGAACTCTGATCGGGGCCACCAACGGTCGCGCCGCAGCTCCCGGCACCATTCGCGGCGACTTCGGAGCCAGCAAGCAAATGAATCTGATTCATGGCAGTGATTCTGTGGAATCCGCCAACCGTGAAATTGCCATCTATTTCGGTGCCGAAGAAATCTGTGACTACACGTCTGCACTGGTCAACTGGTCATGGGCAGAAGGCGAGTAATTGTCCGGCCTCATCTCATCTGTCCGTTGAAAAACCGGGACAGGCAAGCTGGACGACACTAAACGATCGTGTCTTAAGGTCTCCTGCCTGAGCCAGTCCCGCTCTTCAACTGGCTGTTATCCTCCACAACAAGAATCCAGTCGCCCGTCATCTTTTTGATGCCGGGCTTCTTGTTGTCAGTGGATTGTTGTGAACCCATCCCTGGAACGCGTGTTATTCCTCATCTTCGTTTGGTGTGCCGGCATCTGTGATTTCGATCCTTACGCTGTCCCCGCAAGTGACGGATCCGTTTTCGAGCACGATGGCAGTGATCCCCCCGTGTCCAACCATGGCCGCGTAGCCGCCTTTTCCCAGGTTAGCGTCCATTCTGGAACACGGTGGACAGCTGCCTGTTCCTTTCAGCAATGCCGTCCCGATCCGGAAAGTGGAATGGCGGAGGACGTTCAGATTAATTCCCGAGACGACCAGATTGCGGCGTAGAAGCTCGGGCGAAACAGTGACATCTTTGCGGTCGAGGAGTGACTGAATCACGGAAAGATGTTCGTGCTGGATGAGCGTTACCTGTCGTTTCGATGAGCCGCCTGGGCGAGCATGATGCTCACCTTCGATACCGGCTTGTTCGATCAACTGAACGGACGTTTTCACCTGCATCGGTGCCATCCGTTCGGCAGCGACGCCAATCCATTCGACTCTGCCGGTTACGGGTCGGGAATTCATCAGTTCTTTGTGGATTTCCATCTGTGTATTCCTGGCAAAGAAGTCGGCAGACACCGTGGCCCCCTGATCTACTTGACCCGGGGTGGTCATTCAAAACAGCACACCGAGAGATCATTTCATTCTCGTCTGCAATAGTTCGCTGTGGTCGAATGATGATTGATCCCGTGAATCTTACAATTCCGACCAGTGTTTTTTGTTCAGGAACTCACAGGAGCGCAGCAAATTGGGTATCTCATTTCTTAACAGGCGCGCCGATGCGCTCGCCGATCATGCTGCAGCACTGGCCGCCGATCTGCGTATCGACAGCCATCTGGTGGATGGCTGTCGCGTACTGGATTTCGGTGTGAAGCAGGAAGGTGGATTAGCCGCCGGATTGTTACTTGCGCGCATGTGCATGTCCGATCTGGCAAACATTCAGTTGAACGTCGCGGATGAATCCATCGTCCTGGTACCGCAGGTTCTGGTGCAAACGGATCACCCGGTGGAAGCCTGTTTGATGAGCCAGTATGCGGGATGGAAAATCGCAACGGACGACTATTTCGCGATGGGATCCGGCCCCATGCGGGCTCTGGCACGCAAGGAAGAATTGTTTGATGAGTTCGAAGCGATCGATGATGACGATGCAGCCATCGGTATCCTGGAGACCGCCGATCTTCCAACCGCGTCTGCTATCGGTTTGCTCCGGGAATCTCTGCCATCCAAAGTTAAACTAACGCTGGCGGTCGCCCCGACGGCTTCCCAGGCAGGAAATATTCAGGTTGTGGCCAGATCTCTGGAAACAGCGATGCACAAACTGCATGAACTGAAGTTTCCTCTTCAAACAGTAGTCAGCGGAACCGGTACCGCGCCACTGCCGCCGGTCGCAAAGAACGACCTGCAGGGAATTGGTCGCACAAACGATGCCATTCTCTACGGCGCCACGGTCAATCTCTGGGTGCGGACAGATGATGATTTGATCGAAGAAATCGGGCCACAGGTGCCGTCCAGCAGCTCAGATGCGCACGGTGAAACCTTCCTGTCGTTGTTCAAAGCTGCGAACCACGATTTTTATGCTCTTGATCCGGCTCTGTTCAGTCCGGCCGTTGTCATTTTTCACAACCTGAAGACAGGACGTTCGTTTCAGTTCGGGCATAAGCTGCCAGCTTTGCTAAGGGAATCATTCGGCTTGACCTGAGCAAGCTGCTGTTTTCCCTGAACAGTCAATGAGCATCGGCAAAGATGAAACAACACGGCTGCGTCCCTTCTGGATGACGCAACGATTCCCGAAATGCGTGCGAGAGATCAGGATGGCCGAAAGTCAACCTGTTTCTGCGACCGGGCTGCGAATAACCTGCCGCCACGAAAGCTGATGCCAAAATGCGATCATCAGATAGATTCACATTCAGTCACGGCACTAACTGGCCACTCTGACCGGCCACATTCATTCCTCCAACAGCATGACATCGCTCGAAACGACGGGAACAACGGAATATGCGGGTGGGTGTCTTTGGAAATCATGACAGCTGGTACGTGCATGAACTTTGTCGATTTGGCATCTCACGGGGGCATGAAGTTTTCCCGTTGTTGTTCGACAAGGTCACCGTGATGATGTCGTTGCAGGGCGTGTCGTATCGCTGCTGGAATACCGACAACACTGAGCCTCGACCGGATTCCGTGCCTCAACCGGATTCCGTTGAACTGGAATCACTGGATGTCATTCTGGTTCGAACGATGCCCCCAGGAACGCTCGAACAGGTTGTATCCCGCATGGATGTGCTGGCTGGTCTGCAGTCGTCCGGAGTGCGTGTTGTGAATCCGCCGAAATCCCTGGAATGTGCGGTGGATAAATATCTGACGACACAAAAACTTGCGGAAACAGGTTTACCAGTTCCCGCCACGGCTGTGTGTGAGGACAGCGACGCCGCGATGTTGATGTTTGAACAGTTGGGTGGCGATGTTGTCGTCAAACCCCTGTTTGGCGCTGAAGGACGAGGAATCATGCGAGTCAGCGATCCGGAGCTGGCATTGCGTTGCTTTCGAACGCTCGAGCGACTTGGTGCTGTCCTTTATCTGCAGCAATTCCTGCAGCCCGGTGCCGGAGCTCAGGCGGTCTCAGATATCCGCGTGTTGCTGCTGGACGGGGAAGTCGTTGGTGCCATGAAACGAACAGCCCGCGCGGGAGATTTTCGAGCCAACGTGGCACAACAAGGCACTGCCGTGCCGCATGCGCCGTCCCCCCGTGAAGTGGAACTTGCTCGGCGAGCAACGGAAGTCACCGGCTGTGTATTCGCCGGAGTCGATCTGATGTACGATGCAGCTGGAAATGCATTTGTGATCGAAGTCAACGCCGTACCGGGCTGGCGGGGTTTACAGAAGACGTGCGGTGTGTGCGTCCCGACCCGACTGTATGACTGGCTGGAACGCTGAATCGTCTTCAGGAACGCGATAGACCATTCGAGTCAGACACTTGTTTCCACTGCACAGAACTCACGGAAATCCCCATGCATATCATGCAGATGGTTTGAGCGATGATTTTCTGCAGGATGAATACTTACTGATTGACAGGCATCAAGACATGGATACTTCAGAA
Source organism: Planctomycetaceae bacterium (assembly GCA_020426345.1). GTDB lineage: Bacteria > Planctomycetota > Planctomycetia > Planctomycetales > Planctomycetaceae > F1-80-MAGs062. The sequence goes on along the minus strand of JAGQQE010000192.1, from coordinate 3,876 downwards.
ATCATTTCTGCTCTTCAAACTGCACTTCCGCCGGTCATGCGCTGGGCCGGCGCGGTGGCCAGGCGATTACGTCATTTCAACATTGCAGTGGAAGGCAAATCGTCCGGCAATGCCAATACAGACGCATTAACACTGGCCGATCTGTCAGTGCAGGAGTTGTTAGTGGCAGCTCTTCGTGATGCCGATCCCATTTTGCGGACCGTGCGAGTTGAAGGAGAAGAAGAGACGGGCGACATGGCACGGTTCAGTCACGATGCCTCGATGGCGATCGCCATCGATCCCATTGATGGCACGAAACAGTATCGGGACAGAACGGGCGATGGTTACTCAATCATCGTTCATCTGCACGACGACAATACTCCGCTTTATTCCATCGTCTTTGCGCCGGAAATGGGTGAGTTCGGGACGTGGGTTGAAGTCACGCAAACTAAACTGGTCTGTGGCGAAGACAATCCGGAAGCAACAGCAAGGCAGGTTCTGGATGCATTGCCGGACTTGTCAAAGAATCGATCGCCCGTGGGTAAGGGAGTCTATCTGATCGGCTTTCAGCATCGAGACACCCAGCGTGCTCGGGAAGTCGATCAACTTGGCTATCAGGGCCGGACTTCCGATGAGATGAAAGGAAGCATTTATCCACTGATGGCGATGGGCAAGTATGGTGGATCACTCATTCATTCGCCGAACATCTATGATTTTCCGGTTTCCATGCATATTGCCCGCTTGCTGGGCGGCGACGCCGTCTGGGTTCACAATCATGAACCCGTTCATTACCGCGAACTATGGATGGATAACCGAGCGAACATGCTTAGATACCCTGGCATTGTCGCGTGCAGTGAAGACTGGACGATGATTGACAAGCTCTGCGAATTGTCTCACGACTGGAATCCAGTGCGGTACGCGGACTGAGGTCGATTCTGAATCCGCCATCTCTCTGCGACTGAGAAGGCTGCCACCACACGGCGTTCTTCCGCCCTGCGACCTCGGGGCGCTCAACAGTCGGCCGAAAATTAACTTTGCGGGTCGCTTACTTCAATGGGCTGTCACGACGGGACATGACAGAAACGATTACTCGCCAATTGATAACGCAGTTGCGTGGAACTGATCCATTGATGTCACTCTCGCAAGAACCTTGTCGCGGATAGAGCGGGCAAGTGTTTTCATGCCGTTCAGTTCCGCGAGCTCCATGAGTTCCGTTGCAGAGGAGCCCTGCAGAATTCCCCTCTGCAGCGATTTGTTAATTTCCATCACTTCGTAGACGCCGCACCGCCCCGAATAGCCTGTGCGAAAGTTTTTGTCAGCGGGAATTCCGCGAACCAGTTTGACGGTTCCGGCATTCGAAGGATCGACATCCAGCATCTGACAGACCGGTTCATCAGGGATGTATTCTTCCCGGTGCTCTTCGCAGACCTTCAGAACCAGACGCTGAGAGATGATGCCTCGCAGGCAGTCTGCGATGACCATTCGTGGCACTCCAAAGTTATGCAGAACATCGATAGCCGATGCGGTGTTGTTTGCGTGCAGAGTACTGAGTACCAGGACACCGGTGAGTGCCGATCGACAGGCGATCTGAGCTGTTTCTGCATCGCGAATCTCGCCTACCATCATGATGTCCGGGTCCTGCCGGAGAACACAGCGCAGAGCGTCCGCAAAATTAAAACCGATTTTGGGTTCCACCTGAATCTGGCAGGCGCCGGGGAGATGACGTTCAACCGGATCTTCAATTGTCACAATACTCTTGTTGGGACTATTCAGTTCCTGAAGAAATGAATACACAGAGGTGCTTTTTCCTGAACCGACCGGACCGACGACAAGAATCAGACCGTATGGGGCAGCAAGACACCTGCGCACTGCGCTGAGTTCTGAATTGTCAAAGCCAAGGCCATCCAGTTGCGTAAAGTGTTCCTGATCCGGCATCAGTCGCAGGACGACGCGTTCGCCGTGGATTGTCGGACCACTGCCGACACGCACGTCGCGTTTGCCATGACGGGTGTTCAGCGAAATATGTCCATCCTGAGCAAACCGGCGTTCTGTGATATCCATTCCGGCCAGAACTTTGAATCGTGATATCATGGGCGATGCGGCCGATTGCGGCAGTCGGGCAATTTCATGAAGCAAACCATCCACCCGCATCCGAATTCGCAAACCGTCGCCCGTGGGTTCAAGATGCAGGTCTGTAGCGCTAAGTTCAAAGGCTCGCTCCAGGACAACGTCGCCCACTTTGCCGGGGCCCACAACATCCAGCAGCTCGGTAAGTTCATCCCGCAACCCTTCGTGTGGAGTTGCCATCCCTGATTCGCTCGCCGTTAACCGATTCGTGTCGTTTGTCATTGTAGTTTGGTTCCGGATTCAATTGGCGAAATTGTTCGGTGGACGAGACTGGTCGGTCCTGGAAACGCACTATCGTCACGGGCAGATGTTATGTCGACTGGCCCCGTCAGTCGGTCGTATTGGGATGCATCCCGCGATTTCGGGAACTAATCAACGGATTCCACCGGAGTGCCCGCCCCTGGAGACGATCCATCAACAGTCAGATCACTTTGCGGCGCGGCTGGAGCTGTATCCGAGGAAGATGCGTTGTTGTCTTGCGGAGGCGGCATGTCGGCTGAAGCGGGCTTATCGGGTGCATCGATTGCAGGGGCCGGCGGTGCTTGTCCGCCAGACTTCGATGGCTCGATTCCGGAGCCGTCGCCCTCAGGGGGATCGGTCTTTGCTTCATCAGGCGTGACAGACGATGCTTCTGCCGTGCCCTGGCCCGCTGTCTCAAGCCTGAGCATGGGACGGTCCGGAGTATCTGCGTTGTCAGTGGCACTGTCCTGAGGCCTGGTCGCCCTGTTTCCTGCCTGATCGCCTGAAGTTTCATCGCCTGAGGACTCCTCGACTGAAACTTCACCATCGGAGGCAACAGAAGTTTCATCGCCTGATTCGGTAGATTTGAGCGGAGGGAGTGGCAGAGTGAATTCTTCGGACGGAGGGGTTAGATCGTCGATAGGAATTCGAACTTCTTCGTACCAAACGAACCAGCCGAGCAGCGGAGCAGCAATCAGGAAGACAATGATGGAAAGGGCTCGTCGCCAGCCGGACTCGCGAAATGTCGAGATGGCAGATGCAACAACGGAAAGCCCCATGATTCCATATACAAGTGCCGTGGCTGTTTGTTTGATCGCGGCAAAATGTGGCAGCACACGTATTGCGATGGTAATGGCCCCCAGAACTAAAGCGGCGGGCCCCACAAACGCAAGTATGCGACGCTCACGTTTTTCGACTCTGGCTTCTGGAGAATAGCCAAGGGAGTGAACAGCCAGTTCAAATGTCTCAACCACAGTCCAGACTTTCGTCAGACCAGTGGTCTGAAGAACTTCCACGATCTGCTGGTTGGGAGCGACCACGACCATTTGTCCGCCTTTTTCCTTGACGGACTTCCAGATGCGAATGATGGATGCAACAAGCGAACTGCCCATATAATCGAGCGAAGTGAGGTCAACCACACAGGATGGCGTTTTTACTGCTGCAAGTTGCTCAATCACCTTCACAGCAGCGTCCCTGATATCGCCCATATGAGCGGTTCCGAGTTCCTTTGGAAAGGCAATCACCGAATAACCATCTCGATGGCGAAACCAGAACGCTTGACTTGATTCGGACAAAGGTGGCCCTCCCTTTTTACAATTCGCACCCGGAACCGCAGAATCGGCGGCCGACTATACAGAAGTTTGGCATTTGCCGAAACCGAATGTTTCAGACGCCCGCCGCTTCGCACGAATGCTGACTCAATGTTTCATGTCATCTTTCAGAAGCTGTCAGATTTCTGACAAACTCAAAATCCCCCGTTTAGCTCTGTCCGTTGAAAAATCGGGACAGGCACGCTGGTCGGCGGTCAAC
>JAGQQE010000191.1 GCA_020426345.1 Planctomycetaceae bacterium | reverse complement strand
CACAGAACGAAAATCCGCGAGCAACGCAGCCAACAAAGCGTTCATCATGAACCGGGTTGGCGACTTCGGCTTCCTCATTGGATTGATGGTCATCTGGACGTATTTCGGAGTGTTCCGATTCGGTTCAACCACAGATGCCGAAGGAAATATTGTCCAGGCGGGTCTGTTCGAGATGATTCAACGGGATGACGCGGGAGTCCTTGCAACTGAGCCAATTACAGGCGGCGTATTGATCCATGATCAAACTGGTCACCCGGTTGTGGGGGAATCAGGAATCCCGAAGACCATTCCTTATGCACTCCTGATCGTCGCCGGACTTGGTGTCTTTGCCGGATGCGTTGGCAAGAGTGCCCAGTTCCCGCTGCAGACCTGGCTGCCCGATGCGATGGAGGGTCCGACCCCGGTCAGTGCGTTGGTTCACTCGGCCACCATGGTCGCCGCAGGTGTTTATCTTGTGGGACGATTCTACCCGATGTTCGTGCAGGAAGTCTTACTGACCATCGCGTATGTCGGCTGTATCACTCTATTCATGGCCGCGACGATTGCGATCGTTGCCACGGACATCAAGAAAGTCCTGGCGTACTCAACCATCAGCCAGCTCGGTTACATGATGCTTGGTCTGGGTGTCTTTGGCTGGGGTGCAGGACTTTTCCATCTGGTGACCCATGCATTCTTCAAATCATTGATGTTCCTCTGTTCCGGCAGCGTTATTCACGGTTGCCATCATGAACAGGAGATGCCCAAAATGGGTGGTCTCTGGCGCAAGATGCCGATCACCGCATTTACGATGCTGGTCGGTGTGATTGCGATTTCGGGACTCGCTATACCCGGCACGGGAATTGCATTTTCCGGTTTTCATTCCAAGGACGCAGTGGTTGCAAGTGCGCTTGCCTTTGTGAAGGCGAATCCATCCCACTATCTGCTGTTCATCATGCCTCTCCTGACAGCTGGGATCACCGCCTTCTACATGTTTCGGTTGTGGTTCTACACCTTCATTGGGAAGCCACGCGACTCGCACGTCTATGATCATTGCCACGAATCACCTGCAATCATGACGGCTCCGCTTCTGGTGCTTTCAGTCTTTGCGGCATTCTGTGCCTTCGGCGGTGAACACGGGCCACTCTACCTGCTGATCACTGGTGATGAACCTGGTCACGTTGCGGACGGAATTGCAGCGACCACGGGCAGCTTGACTCTGCCAGGTCACGGTGCCATTCATGCTGTGCACAGCGAAGCCGGAACTATGGCATTACTGGCCGCAGTCACGGGTACTTTGCTGGCTTACATCCTGTACGGAACAAATCTGGTTAGCCCGGAACGAATCAAGCAGCAACTTGCTGGTGTGCATTCCTTCCTCGTCAACAAATGGCACTTCGATGAATTGTATGACGGTCTGTTTATGCAGCCCGCTCATATCGTTGGGAAGTTCTGTGCGTGGATTGACAGAACGATCTTTGACGGCATTCTGCACGGTGCTGCTAAAGTCACCGTAGTTGTGGCACAATGGGACCGCAAGTTCGATGAGAAATTCGTGGATGGATTCGTCAATTTGCTGGCGTCTTCTACACAGACGTTCGCGTTATCACTGAGAAACTTTCAGACGGGCCGACTTCGCCAGTACGTCATGTTCATCGTGGTTGGTGTTGTCGCGTTGTTTGCCGTCCTGTTTACGACTTTTCCTCGATAAAGACCGATTGGGCCTGGCCCGTTCGCTCAACAATAACTGACACTTCCTTTAGCCTCTAACAGGCGTTGCAAAAGCGATGAATCCAGAATTCCTGCTCAGCGCAATTATTTTCCTTCCAGCGGTCGCTGCTTTCTTTCTCGCCTTCTTTGATAGTCGCAACACCGATGTGATCCGCTTCTGGTCACTTGGTGCGACGATCATAACGTTCGGCCTGACTCTGGCGCTCTGGGGGCAGTTCGATTACGCGAATGGCGGAATACAATTCGCGGTGCAGATACCCTGGGTGGAGTCGTGGAATATTTTCTACCGCCTTGGCGTGGACGGGATTAGTCTGCCACTTGTCCTGCTGACAGGACTGGTCAGCATGCTGGCCATGACAGCCTCCTGGAGCATTACGAAGCATGTGAAAGGGTACATGATCCTGTTTCTGCTGCTCGAAAGTGGAATGATGGGCGTGTTCCTGGCACTGGACTTCTTCCTGTTCTACGTGTTCTGGGAAGTGATGCTTCTGCCAATGTACTTCCTGATCGGTGTGTGGGGCGGACCTCGAAAAGAATACGCAGCCATCAAGTTTTTCCTGTACACACTGGCAGGCAGTGTCCTGATGCTGATCGCCATGTTGATGCTGTACTTCAACAGTGGAGCAACCACGGATAGTTTCAACCTGATTGAACTGGCAAAGGTGGCCGCAGGAGCTGAATCAACGTTGGGAAGCACGTTGAGTCCCTCTTTGCAGATCACTGCATTCATCATGCTTTTCATTGGGTTCGCCATCAAGCTGCCGGTATTCCCTGTTCATACCTGGTTGCCCGATGCACACGTGGAGGCCCCAACCCCGATCAGTATGATCCTGGCAGGTGTCCTGCTGAAGATGGGTGGCTACGGTATTATCCGCATCGCGTTCCCCCTGTGCCCGTACGGTGCTCAGCATGCTGCGTACGCGATGGTTGCCATCGGCGTCATCAGCATTATCTATGGGGCATTCGCTGCTTTGGCGCAGACGGACTTCAAACGCCTGGTTGCTTACAGTTCAGTAAGCCACATGGGGTACGTTCTTCTGGGTCTGGCAATCTGGAAAATCAATGAAGGAACAGGAGCCACAGAGAACGGCGAATTCTGGTTGATGGGCATTAATGGCGCCATGTTTCAGATGATCGCTCACGGCATTTCTTCTGCAGGCATGTTCTTCATGGTGGGGGTCATTTACGATCGCGTCCACCATCGTGATCTCAACAAGTTCGGCGGTCTGATGGGGCTTATGCCGCTTTACGGCGGTCTGTCCGCTGGTTTGTTCTTTGCCGGTCTTGGACTGCCAGGGCTTTGCGGATTCATTGGTGAAGTCTTCGTTGTCATCAGCACCTGGAGTTTCAGTCCGCTTCTGGCGATCATTGCCGCTTCAGGAGTGATTTTGACGGCTGGATACATCCTCTGGGCGATGCAGCGTGTTTATCTCGGCCCCGAATACAAAGGTCCTCATCCTGAGGCAATTACCCCGATCAATGGTCGTGAAGTTGCGGTTGCAGGCGCTTTGCTGTTTCTGGCAATTGTGTTTGGGATCCGTCCCGGAATCGCATTTGACGTCATGAAGGTATCAACTACGGAACTGGTTGAATCACTGGAATCGGGTTACCAAAAGGCCAGCATGGATGTCAACCAGACTCAGGCCAGCCGATAGTTCCGTTTTTGTCTGGTAGCGTCCTCTCATTCAATCTGCACCCCGAAAAAGTCGGCGTAAAAGAACATGGTGTTCTCTCAGCTAATCGACAGCCTGATTCAGGAAACAACGACTCGATCTCTGCCATTCTTTGGCGCCGAGCTGTGCCTGAGTGTAACGATCGTGCTGATGCTACTGCTTCGGCTTTTCAACGCCGATCGATGGGTACCTTCCTATCTGGTGGCCGTAGTCGGTGCATTCGCTTCGTTGTGGGCGACCTACCGACAGTTCACTCTCGTTGCCGAGTACAACGGAGTATTCTCGGAGACTTTCTTTTCCGGGATGCTGATCCAGGATTTGTTTTCGGTCTATTTCCGAGGTTTCCTGTCGCTGTTTCTGCTGCTGACAATTGCACTTACCGCATTGACCGGCATCCCGGACAACGAAGATGGCCCTGACTTTTACTCCTTATTGTTCGGTGCCACGATCGGCATGATGCTGATGGCCAGTGCGAACAATCTGCTGATTTTGTTCCTGGGCGTTGAAATGGCGAGCGTTCCGAGTTACGCCATGGTTGGTTTTTTGAAGGGTCGCAAACCAAGCAGCGAGGCAGCGCTGAAGTATGTAGTTTACGGTGCCGGGGCCGCTGGCGTCATGCTTTATGGTGTCAGCCTCCTTGCCGGAGTCCTGGGTACTGGTGACATGTCCGCGATTGCCTCCCGACTGACTGAAGCTGCAGCTGGTGGAACTGGCGGTCTGTCGGACCCGGAGATTCGAACAGTAACTCTTGGCGTTTTGCTGATTATGGTGGGGCTTGCTTTCAAACTTTCGTTGGTGCCGTTTCACTTCTGGTGCCCGGATGCGTTTGAAGGGGCCTCTGCAGAAGTCGCGGGCTTCCTTTCAGTTGCGTCGAAAGCCGGTGCGTTTGGTTTGCTTGTGCGATTGTGTCTCGCCCTTTCAGGTGCCACCGGAGTTGACAGCTTACTGACGGCGTTTGGAATTGGGCTCGGTGTTATCGCGTGCATCACAACCACCTACGGTAACCTGGCGGCCTATGCACAGACGAACATGAAGCGTCTGCTGGCCTATTCAACGATTGCTCATGCCGGTTACATGTTGATGGCTGTTTCAGCAATGATGGTTCTTCAGAACAGCGGATCCGCTTCGGACTATGCGGGAACAATTCGAGGTTCTCTCGAAGGATTGCTGTACTATCTCGCCGTTTACATGTTCATGAATCTCGGAGCATTCGCGGTAATCGCACTTTGTCGCAATCACACGTTCAGTGAAGACATCGACAGCGTGAAGGGTCTGATTAGTCAGTCACCCGTTCTTTGCATCACGATGCTGGTATGCTGTTTCAGCCTTGTCGGAATGCCCCCGTTCGGGGGATTTTTTGCCAAGCTTATGATTTTTGCCGCTGCTCTGAAGGCAGGCGAAGTTCATTGGTTCATGTATGTTGTGGTGGCATTCGGTGGCTTGAATACAGTGCTGAGCCTTTACTACTACCTGAAGATCCTAAAGACCATGTTCCTGGACGAACGACCTGAGGGAGCTCGGCCGGTACCGGTCAACTGGTTCTCCTACGAAGGTGCATACGCAGGTGTTCTTGGACTTTTTGTTGTCCTTCTGGGTCTGCTGCCGCAAATCATGACCGGGCTGACGAACACTGCGAGTGTCGCTGCGGAATCTGTCGCCAGCTTCTGACGTTGTCTCCGGCCTGTTTTCCAATCCAGTCATAGATCTCTTGCTACTTCGGATGTCGCACATGGCTCTTCAGGACAATGAAACACTGCTGAATAATGTGCTGATCAGCATGGCCCACAGCTTCCTTCAGTATGTGTCTGAAAGCTGGCCCTGGGTCAGCAATGCGGGGCAATCGCTTGAAGAGCAGGTGAACGTCATTGCCGCACGACAGCGTCAGGATGTTGCGGACATTGTTGCACTCCTCAATGAACGGGAGTTTCCAATCGACTTTGGAACTTTCCCAACGGAATACACTGATCTTCAGTTCCTGTCGTTACTTGGCCTCCTGAATCTGCTCGACAACAGCCAGCAGAAGGTCTGCAACGGAATCTCCGACGCAGTGACGTCGCTTTCAGCTGCTGGTGATGAGGAAGGAGCAGCGTTGCTGCGGGCCATTGAAGTTCGACAACGAGAATCTGTTTCCGCCCTGAAAGAGCTCCACCAGGAACTTTCGAAGCTGGCCTCAGCCTGATCCAGTGTTGCCGCCGAAAAAACGCCCGGCGACGCCAAGTCTCTGAACGGACACCGGTCGCATGCAGTACCCGCCGCAAGTCGATAAGCTCATCGCGTCTGTGGAATCGCTGCCCGCAGTGGTTGCGTGTTTCTGTTCACCAAAACCATTGGAAGATCTAAAGCCGAACGTCCTGTCTCTGCCCGGCGAATTTGGGGATCTTCCACAGGCCATCCTGCGTCGGACAAATGGCGGCCGTCAGGGCGAAGTAATGATTCAGATCGAAGTGATTCTGGATCGTTCACCAGACGCGTGGCTAAGTCTTGAGTTTCTCGCATGGTGGGTCCGGGACTGGGCTCGCAGCGATGAAGACATTCAAATGCGCCCGATGGCGCTGCCGCCCAAAGCCGGGGCCATTCAGCTTGGTCGTACGCTGAAGTTTCTAATCGAGTATTTTCTGATCGAGACGAGCGACGACTACAGCGACACCCTTTCAATCGTGGATCGAATGGCTGAATCGATTGACTTCAATTTCAGGGATTACACAGACTGCTTTGCTAACCCGGCTGAATTTACCGGGGACGTCGAATCCATATAATGGTCGGTCGTGAACTTTAGTGGACGGCCGGTTCGAACGGACTTCGGCTCGCCGAAACTCACCCTGGATTTCCGACCGAGCTGCGAATTGCCGAACGGGTAGCGACACCTGAAGATCTTCATCAACTCCCAGCCATGGATCCGATTGCTCACCGGGAGTTTGGCTGCACACCGGCAGCTCCCGATATTTCTCTGAGCAGTTTTTGTTCCAGCAGAGTGTCACGCCCGATCGGCAGCCATCGTGATGGCGCAGACTGTCCGATCACCTGAGTCAGATCTCTCTGCAAAGGTTGCCCCTCTCGGAACGTCGCACCTCCTTCATAGCTGGCTGCCAACCCCGGCAAATCCTCAATCTCCTTGTCGACCCGCACACTGACACTGGTCTGCCCCGGGGCAGCAGCCTGCATTGTCACGACAACCCGACGGCGAATGGACTGAAGCGTACTTTCCAGGCGGTTCTCAAAACCAATGGAGTCCGGGTGCCAGGGCTCAAGGAGATTTGCGCCTGCTCTGAATTCCGTTTCAATCACACCTTCGAGTTTGCTTTCGCGAGCCACCAGGAAGTGGTTGTAGTTCAGCACAGAAACGGCTCGCTCCCACAGCAGGTCCCGATTTGCTACAGAGACATAAATTGCACTGGCCCCGCTGTAGGGCATTTGCGGTGGGGACGAGACACAGCTCGCCAGTGCCATCAGGATGCCGCCAACAAGAATCGGCGCAGCAACCCGCCTTCGCCGAGCGAATCGGCTGCGTTTTTCCACATTGACGATGAAACCTGTCACAACCGTTCGTCCATGAACAGAGGCTTTAACTAACAAGAAGTGTCCTGACTGACCGAATCTGAAGCAAGACCGGATTCGTCGCTGTCTCGGAAGGCCTCAATGCGGATTTTCCTTTGCCACGGGTTTCGATAGAGTAAGATGAAGTTGAAAAACCCGGTCCGAACACCGGGACCTGCCCACCAGATAGTTCCCCCCTGCCATTTCCAGGCCCAGGACTGCCCGCCATGCTGAACATCGTCAGCCAGCCAGATTCTCGTCGCGCATTCTGCGATGGCATTTCGCGTCGCAAAATGCTCCAGATTGGGTCTCTGGGAGCATTTGGTCTGAGATTGCCGGATCTACTGAAGGCTGAGCAGTCGGCCGCCATGCATCCATCATCCAGATCAAAGAAATCTGTAATTCTTATCTGGATGCACGGAGGACCCTCGCAGCTCGACACCTTCGACATGAAGCCAGCCGCCCCCAGTGAGTATCGAGGGGCGTTTTCACCGATCGCGACCAACGTGGCGGGGCTGGATATTTGCGAACTGCTGCCTGAACACGCAAAAGTAATGGATAAGTGCACCGTGATTCGGAGCTTTTCACACGGCAACGGAGACCACTGGGCTGCCGCTCACTGGATGCTGACCGGCCGACTGGGAGCAAATGGCAGTGACCGTATGCCCAGATATCCGTCCATGGGGGCCGTTGCTTCGCATTTACTGGGACCGACACAGCCCGGCTCACTTTCCAGCGTCAACTTCAATGATGGCGGATTCGGATTCCACGGAGCTGCCTGGCTGGGTGTCAACCACAATCCTTTTCGCTATGGCGATTTCAGCTACGGAAACGAAGCTGGAACTCTGCCAACCGGCGATTATAAAAGTTTTTCGCTGGTCGATGGGTTGTCAGAAAAGCGGGTCGTCGATCGCGTTTCGCTTCGCGGTCAGCTTGACAGCCTGAAACGACAGATCGACCGCAACCGAACGTTCGAGCAGTTGGACGCAGTCGATCATCAGGCAATGGATCTGGTTCTGTCGGGACGTGTGCGCAAAGCATTTGATATTTCAGACGAACCGGAATCTCTTCGTCAGCGGTATGGCCCCGGATGGGGTGAGCAGGCTCTTTTGGCCCGTCGCCTGATTCAGGCAGGTGTTCGTTATGTTTCGCTGAACACCGGCTACTTTGACGACCATGGAAATATTGAGCGAGCTCTCAGAGACAAGCTGCCCCGCCACGACAAGTGCGTGGGAGTATTGATTCAGGATCTGGCAGAACAGGGCATGCTGGACGACACGCTGGTTGTCGTTGCGGGCGAATTTGGCCACACACCGCGAATTAACGACAACGCTGGCCGCGACCACTGGCCACAGGCGCAGAGCATCCTGTTGTCGGGTGGCGGGTATCGCCACGGGCAGGTCATTGGTGCGACGAATGACAAAGCGGAATATCCGACGGAGCGGAAGGTTGGAGTTGAAGACTTCTGCGCAATTATCTACCGGGCGATGGGGCTGAGCGTTGACGATAAGATCGTCGATCTGTCCGGCCGACCAACGGCGCTTGTTCCGGGCGGCGAAGTTCCCTTTGAACTTGTGTAAGGCGTTCGTCTATTCGTCAGACGCACGAGATGGTCCATCATTCACCCCCCCTTCGCATCATTCAACCACCAGGCCTGAAACACAATGGGCATCGGAGAAGTCAGCGCGCTGACGGCGGCAGCATGCTGGGCAACGGGCAGCATGTTATACAGCCGGATACCGCTGTCAGCGGCTGGTATCAGCTTCGCAAAGAACTCCATCGGCTCGATGGTGCTTCTCGTTCATCTGGCCATCCATTCCCTGGTGATGCAGACTCCGATGTTCCGCGCGGACGCAGCAAGCTGGCTTTGGCTTTCGCTCAGTGGACTGATGGGAATCGTGATTGGCGATACGTTCTATTTCCGCAGTCTTCAGATCCTTGGACCACGTCGAGCGCTGATGGTATCGACCAGTTCTCCAGTGTTTGCAGCGATCCTGGGGTGGTTATTTCTGTCTGAAACGGTCAGCATTGTTTCAGCTGTGGGCATGACATTAACCCTCGTTGGTGTCGCGGGAGTCATCTCCGATCGGCGAGCGGAAAAGGAGTCACCCGGTCTTTTCCCAGGCACGATTTCTTCTGGTGTGGTGCAGGGATTCCTGGGAGCTGTTTTCAGCGCCGGAGGGGCTGTGGCGAGTCGACACGGCCTCTCGGGAAGTGATCCGCTGGAGGCAGCCTTCATTCGAATACTGACCAGCGCGATGATGGGATCTGTCCTCGTTTTGTTTCCCGGGCGACTGGCCACGATCACAAAAACGGTTCTGCGTCCGACGGTCATTCGGACCTTTCTGCCAGCAGTCCTGCTGGGAACGTGGCTTGGGATCTGGCTGAGCCAGATAGCTTATAAACACTCAACCGTCGCCATCGCGATGACGCTGCTCTCAACGACACCACTCTTTGCCACCCCTCTTGTCAGAATCCTGTCCGGAGTGCAAATCACAGCCTGGTCTGTCTTGTCGACTGTGGTCGCGATTGCCGGCGTGTACCTGACGGTTCATTAATTGCCGAATTGCAAGAAGATTGTTCAACTCTTTTCACTTGACAAAACACATCCCGTTTCCGGGAAATGCCAGGTGCGACAGCGAGCCACTTTGACTGCCTTCGGGGCGACTTTTAGACTCTCGCCACTCAGGCACGGCTGCCCGGACTTTTCAGGCACTTCGCAGGAGACTCGTGTTGTCGATTTCTGGCCGATCCGGGAAAAGCCGAGCCAGCCAGATTGCTCAGGCGTACCGAGCAGCGAACGAAGTCATCTCAGGGGCAGTTGCTCTGGTGATTTGTGTTGGTTGCGGTTACGCCGCTGATGCGAGGTTTGGCTGCAGGCCGGTTTTAACAGTCTGTGGCGCGTGTCTTGGTTTTGCGACATGGGGTCTGTCTCTTCGGCAGCTGCTTCTGCGAATAGATCGAGAATCGAAAGAGCAGAAGAAGCTGCAGGCCGAAAACAGGGAGACCTCAGAGTTGTGACAAGGAAAGCTGAGTCTGGTTTCATTCGGGCGGCAGCAACATTGTCAGTGGTGCTGGTGTTTGGGTGGATACTTTGCTTCTGGCCTGCTCGCATCCTGCGTGGCGAGGCTGGGGTGCAATGGATGACGCTTGCGGCGATTTGTTGTTTAGTCCCGGGCTGGATCGTTGTGTTCCTCTCTGGTCTCGCTATCGTTCGCAACGAATTGGCAGCATTGCTGCTGCAGACAAGTGTGAGGTTGTTCTCTGTCGCAGGAGCGGCGTTATTTGTTCGGAAAATGAGACCCGAGTTTGGTTTTGCTGATTTTTCCGGATGGCTGGTGTTGTTCTACCTTCTGTCGATGGCGACAGAGGTATGGTTGTTAAAGCGGTCTTTGCGGCGTCGTTGACGAATTGTTTTCTTGTAAGGTGGCAGGCGGTTTCGGAATGAGTGGAGATCCATTTCATCACGTTCGCGACTCTGGCTCCCTTGAGCTGCCTGGAGGCTGGCATCCAAGCCTGGAGGAGTTCTTCAGGTATCCGCTCACGAAGTTCATGCTGCTGCAGGTTGTTGCGGCGGTGCTTGTGATGTTCATTTTTACGGGTCTGGCCCGCCGCATTCGCAGTGGTCAGCCAGCAAAAGGCCGGTTCTGGAATTTCTGGGAATCGATCGCCCTTTTTCTCCGTGATGAAGTTGTTCGACCCACGATCGGGGATCATTCGCACGATCACGACAATGGCCATGGCTTGCATGGTGAACATGGTCACGAAGTTGTCGGTCATCAGCCTGCTCTTCCTGTCGCCGGCCATCCCGCAGATAAGTACCTGCCGTTCATCTGGAGTTGCTTCTTTTATATTTTGTTCTGCAACTTACTCGGTGCTGTACCGTTTCTCGGTTCTGCCACTGGTGATATTAATGTGACTGGAGCCCTGGCTCTGACCGCATTGGCTGCGACATTTGTTTATGGTGTCGAGGCAATGGGGATCAATGGCTTCTTTGGTAACCTGATCCCCGAAACCGGGGTTGGTGGTGTGCCAGGACTGGCTCTGGCTGGCATGATGTTTGTGATCGAACTGCTGGGCTTTTTCATCAAGCACGGTGTTCTGGCTGTTCGATTATTCGCCAACATTATGGGCGGTCACACAGTTCTTGCAGTGATCCTGGGGTTCATTGCTGAAGCAGCGAAACCCGGAGTGAATGATGCTGTCTACGGCATGGTTCTGACTGGAAGTATTGTCGGTCAGGTTTTTATTGGTTGTCTTGAGTTGTTTGTCGCGTTCCTGCAGGCGTATGTCTTCTCGTTCCTCGCGACAATCTTCATCGCCGGAGCTATTCACAAGCACTGATGTCGAAGTTTCGATTGATGTTGCTTGCTTTGTAATGATGTAGTTTTGCCCAGACTGACAGATCCTTCTGTCGGTCATCCTTTGGTTCGTGTAGAAGAGGAGTTTTGTGGTGAGTCAATTTGCTAAGATTTGCCTGTTGGCTGTAGCAGCATTCGTGGCCATGTCTGTTCCAGCAATGGCTAAGGAAGCAGGCGGCGACCAGGCTCTTGTTAACCTGACAGGTGCTGCTGGTGCTGGTATCGTTATGCTGGGTGCAGCTTTCGGTATTGCCAAGATCGGTGCTGCTGCGGTTGAGAGCATGGCTCGTCAGCCGGAAGTTGCTGGCGACATCCGTGGTGCGATGATCGTCGCTGCTGCTCTTATCGAAGGTGCGACATTCTTCGCTCTGATCGTCTGCATGCAGTCGTAGTGTTGAGCGGCCAGTGTGTCTGGTCGTCAGTGCTGGCGGTAAGTCAGGTGATTTCTGTTTTGGGTGTTTGCTGGTCATGAAGAATTGCATTGCAAATTGCCAGGTGCATTTGAAGGCTCTTTTGGCTTTCAGTTGCTTGTGTCTGTTTGTTTCTTCGGCATCGTTCGCGGATGAAGCTCATCCTGCGGCT
>JAGQQE010000190.1 GCA_020426345.1 Planctomycetaceae bacterium | reverse complement strand
AGAAACCGTCGCAGACCGACCAGGTTTGGACGCACAGTTGCATCCATGAGGCGGCGATCGAGTTCCTGAAGCAGCCGGTTCATGAGAATTTCCTGAGCAGGAATCTTTCGGGGGAGGAGAGTTTGTGTTGTGGAACCGTTTTTGCCGAATTACACTACGCGACTCGAATTCTCCCCGCTGGATCGAATCTTCCAGTCCATAGGGCGGCCGTCGGGATTGACGATCTGTTCAATTCCAATGGGCTAAACGGGGGCAGAGGCCCTTTCTTTTGTGTTTCGAAAAGGTTGTAAGTAGTTCCATGGCAACGATTTCCCGCGCAGATCTGAAGAAGCTTCGCAAACGCCGTGCTCGTCTGAAGAAAAAGAAGATGAGCTGTCAGTTCACCGTTGGAGGTGAAGTTCCACGTCCGGTTTATGTGGATTACAAGGACCTGCGAACGCTTCGGAATTTGATTGATCGAGAAGGTCGCATCGTTCCGCGTCGCCGCACCGGCACAAGTGCACTCTATCAACGGGCTGTGCGAACCGCTGTCCTGCGGGCACGATTTATTGGCCTGCTGCCTTACGTAGCAGAAGAGTAGTCTGGTCGAGGCGGATGGCCCGCAGACGGTTGTAAATGCAGATAAGAAGCCAGGTTCCCTTTGTCGGAGTCTGGCTTTTATTTTGGTTTTGGGCGAAATGCGGTCAGGACTTCCGGATTGGTCTGAAGGGAAGGGCCGCCGATCAGGTCGATGCAATAGGGTATTGCGGGAAAAACAGCGTCCAGGCATTCCGCAATGGCTTTGGGCTGGCCGGGCAGATTGACGATGAGGCTTTTTCCCCGAATTCCTGCCGTTTGTCTGCTGAGGATGGCCGTGGGGACTTTTTCCAGCGAGACCTTCCGCATGAGTTCGCCGAATCCAGGCATAAGTTTTTGACAAACATCCTCGGTTGCTTCAGGAGTTACGTCCCGAATTGCTGGTCCTGTGCCACCTGTCGTAATAATAAGACAGCATTTGTGCTGGTCTGCAAGTTCCTTCAGAGTGAGTGCAACCTTCGTGCGGTCATCTTCGATAATTCGAGAGATCGCGTGGAACGGTGTCGAAAGAACTTTGGAGAGGTAAGCCTGAATGGCTGGACCGCCTCGATCCTCGTAAACACCCTGACTGGCCCGATCCGAGACGGTAACAATGCCAATCGTCGCGGTTAACTGATTGTCGAGTGGGTTCATTGGGTCCTGCCCATGTTTCATTTTCGAAGATTGTTGCAGTCGAATTTGTCGAGGAATAACAGAAATCCACAATCGGTCAAACCGGCGTTAACTTCCCATTCTTCCGCGCGGGTTTATTATGCAGATCTCACTCTCTGGTGCTCGATAAAGAGCCGCACACCCAACGGAGCCGGATCCGCATTTGAAAATGGCAAGAATCCGCTACTTCAGGTGTGCCTTTAAAAAAATAATTCCATGTCATCCCAAATTCCGACATCCGCACCACAGTTTCTGGACTCTTCAGATCAGCCGAATTCGCCTCAGGGCAATTCCGTGGATGGACAGAATCTCAGATCCGGTTCGACCGTTCAGCTGGGGACGCAGAATCTGGACTTTGCAGAGGAGCAGTTCGCGAGTTACCTGCGGGACCGGAATTCTGTTTCGCCCGATTGGCGCGATTATTTCGACGAGCTGAGCGCGGGGCAGGAAGAACTGACGGTTGAGGCACTCCAGGCTCCGTTCCATTTCGAGAGTGTATTTCATCGGACAATTGCTACGGGTACGGGTTCGAAAGCCTCCCCGTCTCCCGCTACGGCTTCGCACACGACGATTCTTCAGGAACGGCTTGACCAGCTGATTCGTAATTACCGGGTTCGAGGCCACATCATCGCACAGATTGATCCCCTGAATCATGTGCGCCCCCGACCGGCCGAACTGGATCCGTCATTCTACGGATTCAGCGACGAACACATGCAGATGGAGTTCTCGACGGAATGGTTTGGTGGTCCGGAATGCCGAACTCTGCGGGAAATGCTGGCGTGGTTACAGACAACGTACTGTCGTTCAATTGGTGCACAGTTCATGCACATCGACAGTTTGCAGGTCAGGGCGTGGCTGCAGGATCGAATGGAACGCACCGCGAATCGCATCCGGTTGACGCGCGATGAACAGGTCCGGATCCTGAAGCGGCTCAGTGATGCCGTCATGTTCGAAGAATTTGTCCAGAAGAAGTACGTCGGTGCCAAGAGCTTTTCGCTGGAAGGCGCGGAGAGTCTGATTCCCCTGCTCGACATGGCGATTGAGCGTGCCGGCAGTCAGGGTATCGAACTGATCGTCATGGGTATGGCCCATCGAGGTCGGCTGAATGTTCTGGCAAACATCATGGGAAAGGATCCCAAGAAGATCTTTCGGGAATTCGAAGACTGTGATCCCGAATTGAAGATGGGGCGTGGTGATGTGAAGTATCACCTGGGATACAGTTCCGACTGGAAAACGGCTGAGGGCAGGAATGTCCATCTCACGCTGTGTTTTAATCCCAGCCATCTGGAATTTGTGAATCCGGTGGCACTCGGGCGACTGCGTGCGAAGCAGGATCATGATGGCGACTTTGAACGCCGAAACAGCTGCGTCATTTTGATTCATGGTGACGCTGCATTTGCGGGAGAAGGGGTCGTTCAGGAAACATTAAACCTGAGTGAATTGCCTGGATACCAGACCGGCGGCACGGTCCACATTATCGTGAACAATCAGGTTGGCTTTACGACGTCACCTTCGGAATCGCGTTCGTGCACATACGCAACCGATGTGGCCCGTATGCTGCAGATTCCCATCTTCCACGTGAACGGCGAAGATCCGGAAGCCGTGGCACAGGTGGTTCAGCTGGCGATGGATTTCCGGGCGAAGTTTCATCGCGATGTCATCATCGACATGTACTGTTTCCGCCGTCGTGGACATAACGAAGGGGACGAACCATCCTTCACTCAGCCGACGA
This sequence comes from Planctomycetaceae bacterium, assembly GCA_020426345.1. Lineage (GTDB taxonomy): Bacteria > Planctomycetota > Planctomycetia > Planctomycetales > Planctomycetaceae > F1-80-MAGs062. Next base: position 8,933 of record JAGQQE010000190.1, on the reverse strand, counting down.
TGTACCAGGTGATCCGCAGTCGCGAAACTGCATTTGAACGCTATCTGAAGTCCCTGCTGTCGCTTCGTGAATTGACCAGCGAAGAGGCGGACGAGATTGTGGCTCGTCGCGCTCAGTTACTTGAAGACGAACTGGCTGAAGCGCGGAAGACCGAATACCAGTATCTGGAGGATACCGGCGGTGGTGTGTGGAAGGAATTCTTCGGTGGCCCGGTCGGCAAGGCGGATGTTGTCGACACGTCTGTTTCGCTCTCTGAGTTACAGAGAGTCGTCCGGACACTGAATTCGCCTCCTGACGGATTTACCCCGCATCCACGTCTTGTTCGTATGCTCGAACAACGGATTGAAATGGCCGAAGGTGGCAAATCGTTCGACTGGGGAGCTGCAGAAATGGCTGCCCTGGGGACGCTTGTCGGAGAGGGCGTTCGCCTTCGGTTCAGCGGTCAGGACGTGCGCCGAGGCACGTTCAGTCATCGACATGCTGGCTTGTATGACAATAAGGATGGACGTGTCTGGATTGGTTTGCAATCTCTCGCAGAACGACCGGAGTATGTGGAGATTCACAACAGTCCGTTGTCCGAGGCCGGGGTGCTGGGTTTTGAGTACGGCTACAGTCTTGATTCACCGTACGGCCTCGTAATCTGGGAGGCCCAGTTCGGGGATTTCGTGAATGTTGCTCAGGTGATTATTGACCAGTTTATCAGCAGTGCGGAGGACAAGTGGCGACGGCTGAGCGGCCTCGTGATGCTGTTGCCACACGGCTTTGAAGGTCAGGGACCCGAACATTCGAGTGCACGGCTGGAACGTTTTCTGCAGCAAGCCGCTGAAGATAACATGCAGATCTGCAATCCGACGACCCCGGCCAACTACTTCCATCTGCTGCGACGTCAAACGCTCCGAAAATGGAAGAAACCTCTTGTCGTGATGACACCGAAAAGCCTGCTTCGTCACAAGGATGCAGTGTCTCCGGTTTCTGATTTCACGAGTGGCTCCTTTCACGAAGTGCTGGCCGATCCCCTTGCCCCGGATCCGGCGAAAGTCAAACGCGTACTCATCTGTTCGGGAAAAGTGTACTACGATTTGGCTGGCTATCGCGACGAGCAGCAACGCGACGACGTCGCCATCATTCGACTCGAACAGCTGTACCCGTTTCCCGAGTCTGCTCTGGACGAGGTTCTGTCACAGTACTCCGATGATGCTCAAATCGTCTGGGTGCAGGAAGAGCCAGCCAATATGGGGGCCTGGGGCTTTCTGCGTTACCGGTTCGGAAACACATTGCTGAATAAGTATTCTTACATTGGGGTGAGTCGTCCCGAGTCTGCCAGTCCGGCAACGGGCTCCGGCACCAGCCACAAGATCGAACAACAGGTCATTTTGAAAGAGGCATTTGCAGTTCAATGAGCAACTCACAACCAGAAGTTGAAATCCGCGTCCCAGCGGTTGGCGAATCGATCTCTGAAGTTTTCATCGGCGAATGGTATGCGCCTGAGGGAACGTTTGTGGAGTTGGATGCAAATGTCGTTGGCCTTGAAACTGACAAAGCCACTTTCGATGTTCCCGCATCAACGGCCGGCGTCGTTTCAAAGATTCTGAAACAGGCGGGCGAAACTGCCAATGTGGGTGATGTCATTGGGTATATTCAGCCATCGGCAGCGCCAGCGGCCGGTAGCGCGCCGTCTACCAGTGCCCCGGCTGCGGGGGCAAGTCCATCGAAACAGTCGAATGCCTCAGGAGGCAAGGACAGTGGACACGTCATGCCAGCAGCCGAACGGCTGATGGCTGAGAACAAAATGGCTGCGGGTTCGGTGCAGGGAACGGGCCCCGGGGGCAGGGTGCTGAAGGAAGACGTTGTTCGCCAGATTCAGTCGGGTGGACCTGCAACTTCCGTCGGTCTTCGTGAGACAAAAACCGTTCCGCTCAGTCCAATTCGACAGACGATTGCCCAGCGCCTTGTCAGTGCTCAACAGACTGCAGCCCTGCTGACCACTTTCAACGAAGTGGATATGTCCAGCGTAAAACGACTGCGCGAATCTTACAAAGATCTGTTCGAAAAGAAGTATGGCATTAAGCTTGGTTTCATGTCGTTCTTTGTTCGAGCCGTGGTAAGCGGTCTTCAGGCGTTTCCTCAGATCAATGCTCAGATGGAAGGCAAGCATCTGGTGCACCACAACTACTGTGACATTGGAATTGCCGTAGGTGGTGGAAAGGGACTTGTTGTTCCCGTGTTGCGAAATGCGGAAAACCTGAGCTTTGCGGACATCGAACTGGCAATCGTGGAGTTTGCACGCAAAGCGAAGAATAATCAGTTGTCACTGGATGAACTGGAAGGTGGCACATTCACCATCACAAATGGCGGGGTCTACGGTTCGTTGTTGTCCACGCCGATTGTCAATCCTCCACAAAGTGGTGTGCTGGGGATGCATGGCATCTTCGATCGCCCCGTTGCTGTCAATGGCGAAGTGGTGATCCGGCCAATGATGTACATCGCGTTAACCTATGACCATCGCGTTGTGGATGGTCGGGAAGCCGTTTCATTCCTGAAGCACGTCAAAGACATGATTGAGGATCCGACACGATTGGTTCTGGAAGTCTGATTTGCCGGAGCGATGGTTCACGTTTCAGCATCTGAATGATTAAGATTTCCGCCCGGCATCCCGCAGTGCCGGGCTTTCCTTTTTTTCTGTGTCCCTGGCGATTTCCCCTTCCGCTGCCGGGTATCCTGACCAGTCCTGTTTTCACCCGGTTGCAGACTTAAGGCTCGAGTAATGGCTGAAGAATTTGACCTGATTGTAATTGGTGCCGGTCCCGGGGGATATGTTGCTGCCATCCGAGCATCGCAGCTGAAGATGAAAGTGGCCATTGTCGAACGCGAAGGCCAGCTTGGTGGAACATGTCTGAGAGTCGGTTGTATTCCCAGCAAAGCGCTGCTCGAAACAAGTGAGATGTACGAACGTGCTCAGCAGGAATTCGCAGACCGCGGCCTCAAAGTGAAGAGCGTTGACGTTGATGTCCCCAGGATGATGGAGCACAAACAATCGGTGGTGAATACCCTGGATACTGGTATTCAGGGATTGCTGAAGAAGAACAGGATCGAACGCTTTTCAGGGCACGGACAGTTAAAAGGCAGCGGTGTCGTTGAAATTTCCGGCGAAACACCACAAACCATCACCGGTAAGAACATTTTGATCGCGACAGGCAGTGTTTCGTCATCTTTACCGGGAATTGAGCCGGACGGCGATCGCATTGGTACCAGTACAGAGGCTCTGGCGTGGTCTGAAGTTCCGAAGGAACTGGTTGTCATCGGGGCGGGAGTGATTGGCCTTGAACTGGGAACTGTGTGGCGGCGACTCGGGGCAAAGGTCACCGTGCTTGAATACCTGCCACGCATTCTGCCGGGAGTTGATGAACAAATTGCAGCAGAAGCCCGGAAACTTTACGAAAAGCAAGGCATGACGTTTCGGCTGGGCGTAAAGGTTACGGGAGTGACAGCCAAAAAGAAGTCATGCACCATCACAATGGAAGGCGCAGAGCCTGTCACTTGTGACCGTGTATTGGTGGCAGTGGGCCGCAGGCCCTGCACCGACAAACTTGGCCTGGATATTGCTGGTGTCCAGACTGATAAGCGTGGCTTCATACAGGTGAACGCGAACTACCAGACGACTGCCGCTGGCGTCTATGCAATTGGCGACGTTATTGGCGGCGCAATGCTGGCTCACAAAGCGGAAGAGGAGGGCGTTGCGTTCGCCGAAAAGCTGGCCACCGGACATGGCCACATCAACTACGGAAATATTCCGGCGGTTATCTACACTCACCCGGAAATCGCCTCGACCGGAGCAAACGAGGACGCTCTGAAAGCGGCCGGAATCAAATACAAATTAGGTCGATTTAACTTTGCAGCCAATGGCCGCGCCCGGGCAGCCGGTCACACGGATGGCTTTGTCAAGGTTCTGGCGGACGCAGAAACAGATCGTGTCCTTGGAGTTCATATCATTGGTGCTCACGCCGGTGAACTTATCCACGAAGCAGCTGTCGCCATGGAATTCGGAGCCAGCAGCGAAGATATCGCGCGATGCTGCCATGCTCATCCCACACTTTCCGAAGCCGTCAAAGAAGCCGCCATGGCTGTTGATCGTCGGGCTATCCACAGCTAGCTGTCCGTTGAAAAACCGGGACCGCCACGCAGGACGACTGGAAACCGTCGTGTTTTCAGGTCTCCTGCTCGAGCCAGTCCCGTTTTTCAGCAGGCTGCCAGCAAAGTCGCCAGAGGAACTTCTGTGGATGGAAACGGGTCAGGATGTTCTCGTGAGTGCCTTGATCCCTTCCCATTGAAGGGCGAATCCTTTCACGAGTGTCATCCGTCGACAATTTTCCCGATTCGTCGAGTTTGGCCCAAAAAGGACCTGGTTCCCGGCGAAGCACTATCGACGCTTGATTTCTGACTTGGCTTCTCTGAGCGAGTCTCCCATTTTGCCCTGAGTAAACCACCTGCAGGTCCCCAAACCGGTTGCTGCGTGGCCCAAGAGCGGTTGAAGTGCCTGCGAACCGCAGGGCGACAGTGTTTTCGGTCAGTGAATTCGGCTTCCCCTACCACTCGCCCTACTTTCTCATTTTTCCCTGAACTGCCAGTTCATCAAGTGCCGAGATTAGCCTTAGAGTGATTAAAACAGGCAATCTGCGCAATAAAACTGCCGTTGACGGTCTTTAGCGAATAGATACAATCGGGTGAGTTGATGAATGGGACGGTTGAGGGATGTTTGTAGCTCGGAGTGATTTCGGGTAACTGCGTCTTTCCACAACGACGGGAAATCCCGGCGGCCGCATCGGTTGGCGGGACTTTGCGATAACACCATGGTGCTGTGGATGATCCCACGGCATCTTGCAGACGCCAGAGCGTCAAGGATGGCGTCCGGCAAAGAGTCGGACGATGAACAGCTGCCTGTTGCAGCTCATCGCTTTTCCACAGAACGGATTGTGTTGCATGAAAACAGTGTTCACTACCGGCGAAGCTGCCAAGATCTGCAAGGTCAGTCAGCAAACCATCATCCGGTGTTTTGACTCGGGGCAGCTGAAGGGTTTTCGAGTTCCAGGCTCGCGGTTTCGGCGAATTCCGCGCGACGTCCTTTACAAGTTCATGAAGGAAAATGGCATTCCTACGGACGCGCTGGAGAGCGGTCGCCGAAAGGCATTGATTGTTGATGACGATGAGGAACTGGTGGAACTGATCACAGACGCTCTGGAAGCCGATGGTCGTTTCGAAGTTCGAACGGCGAACAACGGTTTCGACGCGGGAATGATGGTCAAAGAGTATCACCCCGATATCATCGTGCTTGATGTTATGCTGCCGGACATCAACGGGAAAGAAGTTTGCCAGCGAGTCCGAAGTGACTCGACGCTTGATGATGTTCGAATCATCTGCATTAGCGGGATGGTTGAACAGGATAAGATTCAGGACCTCAAGAATGCTGGTGCAAATCATTTCCTTCAGAAGCCGTTTGAAGTCGATGACCTCATTGAGAACATCTGTGGTCTGCTGGATATCGAACAGCTGACGGCCTGATGTATGGGGCGTGTTGACAGCATGACATTTCTGCAGCGGTTGTCGAAAGATGACCGCTGCTGGCGTTTGATGTTGAGAGCCAGATGATGGAGCAGCAGCTTGCCGCTTCCCCGGGTCCGTGTGAAATGCAGCACCTTCTGCTGAGGCTTGCTGGTGCCGTTGTCGGCGAACCTTTGTTTGCCGAATCGGCAAAACTGATTGTAGAGTCCTGGGTGCGAATCTGCGGCGCCGCGTCAGCAACTCTGGTGACCCCTGTTGATGCATCTACATTGCTGCTGACATCCTGTCGACCGCGTTCGCAGGATCGCCTGGAATTCAAATCAGACGAGGTCCGGCAACCGTATTCGTCCCTGCTTGCCAAAGATGCTCTGATTCGAATGGTGCCTGGTGGTCATCCTGACCCTCACCCAAGCGTTTTTCAGTGGCCGGGACTGCTGAGTAGTCTGATTGTTTGCGGTGAACCGGAACGTTTGATCGAAGAAGCGGTTTGCGTGCTCCGGAGTGTGACGGCAAGTCTGCTTGCACGATCCGTTGATTTCCCTGTCCTTTTCCCCAGTCCGCAGCATCTGGAGTCGATGGCTGAATTTGCTGCGGGGGCCGGGCACGAAATCAATAACCCGCTGGGCAGTATTCTCGGACAAACACAACTCTTGCTGCGTCTCGAAGGTGAAATCGACAAACGACAGAGCCTGGAAACGATTGGCAGTCAGGCATGGCGTATACGCGATATGATCGGTGATGCCATGCTGTTTGCCAGACCGCCCGCAGCAACACCTGCCCAAGCCGATCTGGTGACGGTTGTGCAGGATGCTGCTGTAAACACGGCGGCCAATCACACCGACAATGAGCGACACTCACCTGTGGATGTCGAATTCCGTTGTTCGGAGTCCCGTCTGGCAGCAGAAGTCGATTCAACGCAAATCGCTTTACTGGTGAGCCATCTTGTACGCAACGGCATCGAATCTGTGCGCGGAACAGGGCAGGCGGGGGCGGTGACCGTTGTCTTGAAGAAAAGCCGCGTGGCGGATATTGCGGAACTCCTTGTTCGAGACAGCGGGCCGGGTATCCGCGATGCGAATGTTCGCCGCCACCTGTTCGATCCATTTTTCTCGGGTCGATCAGCGGGCAGAGGATTGGGGTTTGGGCTGAGCCTTGCCTGGCAGGTCGTTCGGCTGCACCATGGCCTGATGTTTCAATGCAATACTCCGAATGACGGGGGATGTGAATTCCACGTCGCACTGCCCTTAACGCTAAGTTCCCCAGCGTAATACAGGGGATACTTTCTGGCGATATTCTCCTTCACTCCACAATTGCGATTGGAGTCTGGTCCTGCTGCTCAAGAAGTGAGTCGACAAGTTGCTGATTTCGGGTTCCGTCCCTGTTCAGTAATGTCTGTCGCATGAGTTCGGTCTGTCCGTCATTGCTCATCGTTTTCCAGAGGGACAAGACTTCCTGCCGAACTGACTCGCGATGTGGCAAGGGGCCATCAAAATCGTATGGGGGGCACTGGTTACCCAGAAGTTTCTGCAGAGATTCGAATGCGAGATATCGAACAGCGGAATACTGATCCAGAAGGAGATCGGCAAGGAGAGGGATCTTCCAGTAAGTCGCAGACACCGAACGGGCTTCGGGCCATCCAAGGTGCCATGCAGCAATGGCCCGTTGAGCGGCATCTCCTGTAGTGGCCCAGGTTGCACCAGCCGAAACGGTCTGATCCTGAATCGTAAGATTCGGCGGTTTCAGTTCATACCACTGGTTCAGCATCTCCGCTGCCCATTGCTGTGTCTGATCAAGATGGCAAAGATTACATGCGTTTGGTCTGACACCCGGGCCGCTATTGGGAATTCGGGGGGATTGCACCCGGTGTGACCTGATTGCTCCAAACAGGGCGTAGGAAGTGTGGGGCATATGGCAATTCAGACAATTGCTACCGGCTGATGCAGGGGCATGATGCGTGTGTTGCTGAATGTTTGCCGCGTATTTGGCCTCGGTGTGACATTGAATGCAGGATGCATTGCCGGTTTTTCCACGCGTGATCAGCTTGTTTGTCGACTCATACTGATGCATGGAATGACACGATGTGCAGGTCATCTTTGAGACGCCGCGGCCCCTGGTATAACAAGCGGATAACAGTAATGCGTTGTATTCGCGCCCGCCCGTTCGGACGGTTCCATCCGGCCAGAACCCTGTTTTCACCATGGTCGGAAAATGGTCCTGCTGGACCTGGCGATCTTCTCCGAACAGGACGACCTCGCGTAACGTGTCAAACTTATCGTTTCCGGGGCGATACGGGTCACCGTGCGTCAGGAAGTATGGTTCATTCTTCTGACGCGAAATCACGTGACACTGTCCGCAAACCTTTGCGGATTCAACAGGATCCATAGTTCCCGGGTGGGCGACCGCAGATTTCACATCGGTCGACTTATTCTTTGCCAGCTCAACATGTTCAGAACCGGGGCCGTGACAGGCTTCACAACTGATCCCCAGTTCTCCAACACTGTGCATGGATCTGGTCGGTCCACTCATCCGGGGTTCCCCGCCGGTGGCATGACAACCAATGCATTTCATGTTCCAGATGTTGAACGTGACTGTGTCACGCGGTGGACTCAGAAAAGAATCAATCCGATAGACCCAGCGTTGGCTGTCAATGTGATAGACCCACGGAAACTGCACCAGTGTCCCGTTGGGATTCTGCATCCAGTATGTCTGATGAAGATGTGAACCTGTTGTCATCACAATCTGTCGATGAACGGACGGAAGATTCACGGAACTGTCCGACTGGCCGTTGATGTAGGCACGCATTTCTGCACCAGGGTCAACGGTATCGACCCAGAATTCGTCACCCTGACGATGAAGATGGTACTCGCGTCCCCGGCTGGTCAGATGGATGTCGTCGAACGACGGGACAACGCTCTCGTCAGAGGCTTCCTGTGTCATTGTGCGGTGCCACGTTTTGAACCAGCTGTTGAATTCGGGTTCGTGGCATTCCCTGCAGGCGGTGGCAGATACAAATCCATCTTCTGTATTGCAGGAGGGAAGGCTGGCGGCCTCTACAGCAGGTTTCGATGGCAAACGGGCCTTAGATTTTACCGGATCCATCCCATCGCTAGTTATTAAACTTGAGATAAGAAGTGTCGCGATGGTTGCAAGAAGGACAAATCCCGGAACAAACTTCTTCACGCTGACGCCGCCTCAAGCTCCCGAGGTCAGGTGATCCGCGGGTAAAAAAGGGAGAAAAGCCGGCTCTGTCACAGCGCAGACAGGTGGCCAGTGGCATTTCGGTGTTTTCTCACAAACTGGAGTCTTCGATTGTGTTAATTTATTAAATAGAATAAAAATAGCCAGTTGGAGATGAACTTTTACCGAACTTCTTTTTG
>JAGQQE010000189.1 GCA_020426345.1 Planctomycetaceae bacterium | reverse complement strand
AGAGCTCATCACGACCCCAAGCGCCACAGTAGGGCCTCCATCCTTGATCGCAACGACACTGTCTTTGACCAGCTGCATGGAAGGTCGGAACAACTTCAGCTGGTCTGGTGCTCGTTTCTCATACGGACCGATAGGTCGATGCGGACTCAGCTGCACAGCAAATTCATCTTCGCGCATCGCAGTCACGTCATCGGGGTCAGCATTCCCTTCCCGTCGACGACGGCGACGTTCTCGCTGTTCTTCAAGTGCTTCTTCCTGATGCCCGGTTGTCAAACGAAGAGTAGAGGGCTCGTTCTCTCGTTCAACAACGACGTCGATCTCTTCTTTATCGTCGATTTCTGATAGAAGTGTCCCCAGATCCAGACGATCTGCAAAACGTTGATTGTTGATCGAACGAATCACATCGCCGGGCCTTAAACCGGCTTTGTCCGCAGGACTGTCCTGGACCACTTGCAGGACAGCCGCCCTGAAGTCGGTCCACTTTAATCGTACGCCGAAAAAGCTCGACTCAATCAAGCGATTATCGAACGCCTGGAGTCGCCCCCAGCGACTTCGATCCTGAAAACGATCCCAGTCACGATGAAAGCAGTCGATTGCAACATGACGATTTTCAATGATGATGCTGGTGATCATGCTGTGAATTCCAATCACCCGCCCCTGCATATCAAACAATGGCCCACCAGAATCACCGAGCACGATTGAGCAATCGCTGACGATCGTGCGATGGCCGACTGAAAGAATGCGCCCGATCCGCACGGGGGCAGGTCGATCATGCTGGAGACCGCCGGGATTGCCCATCGCAAAACACTCCTGCCCCTGATACAGCTCCGCCGAACGACCCATTTCTGCGAATGGAAATGGTTTGCCATCGGGAGGTTGCCGAGTGATTCGCAACATGGCGGCATCGGCGTTTCGATTCTTGCCAAGCACTTCTGCGGGATACTCGGATCCGTCGGGAAACGTGATCGTCACCCGGCGATCCACCTCGGGTGGCTGGATGCGCCGTCGCACCGGACTGTCGACGACGTGCGAAGCTGTCAGGACGATTCCATCGGGACTGACAACAACACCGCTTCCAACCCCAAGTCCATCGGAAACGCCAACAACCGCATTGCGGACTTTTGCGATGGCCTGTTTCAGTTCCTGCTGCCGCTTCTGCAAAATCGGGTCAGCGACGATTCGGGCGGTATCGGTTTCCGCACCGGCTCTCGGCATCGCAAAAGCAGATGGCAAAAGCACGGCCGTCAGCAGAATGATCGTGCGCATTAACACCATTCGGCACCTCGATTCTCAACTACGGTTTTTCGTCACCGGATTCAGCGTTCCAGACGCAGCCCGGCTGCGGATCCAAACACCGACCTCGTCATTTTATGTCGCGTAGTGTTTGACTTTCCACGAGCAAATGCAAATCCGGGACATTCCATTCACCAAACCTTCCGGCCTGGCAGGAAAATCCGCTCTGCGTGGCGAGCTCAATCGGTCCCCATGGTGGCAATTGCACAAGAGAGTTCGCTCAGGCTAAATGTGTCACCGGAATCCGAGCCATTCGCCAGGAGTTCGATCTGTGAAGCCCGGAATGAGACGATGGCAGCGTTTTTCTGCAGGAGAATTAACCTGCAGATTCGTGGAATTCGTTCCAACGCTTCCAGGCGTAGGACCACTCCATCCACATGCGTACGGCGGACCATAGGATGCGCATCCGCTCCAGTTGCTCTGCCTGCATGCGAGTCTGGCTGGCGGCCGCCTCACGAGCCGCCAGATCCAGGCCCCAGCGTTGAGCCAGCATTCGGCACAGATTGTCCGAATTTAAATCGCTTTCATTCTCACTGGTTTCAACGGATTGCCCAACAGGTACCGATTGCTCATCTGGTATCAGTCCGGCACCGTCGGCCGTCACGAAAAATTCGAACAGCCGCGAACGGTAGGGATCAACTTCGAGAGGACGCGTCGCCCCTTCAGCTTCCAGAATTAGTTTCTCTATCCCTCGCACGATATCACGGGCGACGGTGCGCTGGATGTCGTCGATGCTGCGGCGTTCGGTGTCTGGCATGATTGGTCCTCAAAATTCAGATATTCGTGGCTGGGCATTATATCTGCCGAACGTTCCACGTCCGAACCGAACGTGACATCCAGTTCTGCTTTCTCTGGATTCGTGTCAGCGAGTAAAGAGGCGCCAAACACATCGTCGCCATCTGTTGGCATTGCCGACGCAGTGGCCATCAAACCGAATCCGCCCCCCAGCAACATGATGCCAATCAACACGGCAACTCCAACAATGGGCAATGCCATCTCTGTGCCCACACGCCGAACGTGAATGAGGCTGACACCCACCAGCAGAATGGACATCACACCCAGAGCCGTCAACATCAACCCCGCCAGAAAACGACGCAGGTGAAACGTCGTGCCATTCACGGAAGCCGGCGTCGTACGATTCTGTTTTGATGCCTGATTGTTTGGTGTCGTTGTATTCATGACAATTCTCCATTCTCGACTAACCACGCTCTGGGAATGCCACGACCGGGCTGATCCTTTTCCATTCCCCCATCAATCAATGCAACAAACATTGAAAGCGTCCACACGATGAGCGTGTTTGGGAGCACCATGCGCCGAAAGCACGCAGCATGTCAGTCGCCTGCCTTAACGACGGTGGCGAGACGAGGCTCAAAGAAAGTGAAAAAAACTTCTGGCTGTGCCAAATATTTATGGACCAGCAGCGAATGCAATCTGCTCAAGCGTCCAGTATGGCCGATGAGAGTCGGAGGCAAATCCGCTCCTATGCATTCCGACAGTGAGTCAGTCGCCAGCTCGAACGATTCGAAAGAAGTGACGACTATCCGCCTGCCAGGGTCTCACGAATCGGTGTCTGCACAGCGGCCCTGACCGGAAAGATGACTGCAAACGTTCCGACAACCAGCACGGCCAGCAAAGTCAGGCCAAGGGGTATCCAGGGTGCGTCAGCCCCGGTCGTTCTCAGATGAGGCAGCATGGCGAGCAGTGCTGAGGTTGTGCCGGTGATGATTCCCCAAACCAGTAGCACTGAATTTTCAACCAGAATAAGGAGTGTGACGCGAATGTTTGTGAAACCCAGTGCCTTCAGGAGCGCGATCTCGCTTCGTCGCTCAATGACATTTCTCATCATGACAGCGGTGAGCCCAAAAGTTCCGACAAGCAACCCCAACCCGCCTAACATCTGAAATGTCGAAAGGTAGGTATTCTGGACTGCCAGAAATCCTGCCAGCCGCTGGCTCACTGGTTCTGTATCCACACCGAAAGCATTCAATCCTGTTTCCAGTACAGCTGCCACACTGCTGATCGCGGCCACATCCGGATACGTTTCAATCAGAAAATATCGAGATCCGGAGATGTCCGGAACAATTCTCTTGAGATTCGCATCGCTCATCACAACGACACCCTGAAAGACACTGCTGTCAAGCATACCGACAATTCTCAGGGCAAACTGTGGAGCAATCGCGTTTGGAAAAAGGATGGAATCTCCAATCCCCTTCTTCAGGCTGAATTGCAGCGTGTTCATGTCTCCAATCACAGGTATGGTTGGAATATTCAACTCGGAATCCTGCCCCGATGATTGTTCTGCCGGTATCAGGGTATCATCAAACGATTCATTCAGTTGAAGCCACGGATTCTCTCCGGGCGTATCTGCAAATCGAAAACCACCACGCTGCAGAAATCGCTCCGATGCGCCCAGCATTGTCGGAACAGACGTTTGATAAAGATTCAGGCAACTCGCGTCCTGACCGGCCTGCATGCTGAATCCAAAAATGTTGACCGAATCAGGCAGGCTTGCTTCCGGAGAATCGTCTAACATCAGGCTGCGTCGTCCATCCGGACTGTTCAGATCAAAAAGGATAGGCTGCGAAGCTTCGGCCACTAAAGTAAACCCGCCGTTTCCGGAGGCTCGATCGGGCGTTTCCACCGTGGGATTACGACGCCCCGCTCCAACAGCCACAATAACAAACGTTGCAAACGCAATCAGGGCCGTCGTCAGCAAACTCCGTTGCGGACTTCTTGCAGCGTTCGCGATCGCCAGTCGCAGAATCCCGCCTGCAGTACGACCTCGTACACGTTCTCCCGTTCTTCGACGTAAGCGGCCGCTCAGTATCATCAGGCCGGTCGCCAGGCAGGCAAAACCTGCGATGAAGAAGCAGACCACGCGCCAAGACATGCCACCGAATGCCTCAGTCGAAGGAATAAGCCCGGCCAGAAGCAGCGAGGGCAGACCCACTGCGGTCAGAATCGTGCCGGTTCGAAGCACCAGATTCAGAACAGACCTGAAGGCCGATGGGATCACAACTACGTTCTCGCCAGTCTCTCCCATCAGCAGCTCTCGCGGTGGCCGTCGCGTGCAAACAACGAGCGATCGCCAAATCACAATCACCGCTAGTAAGAGTGAAATAGCTGCTGCGATCACCAGACTCTTTTCCTGCACGTCCAGCCTGAGAAACTGCGTACCGATCGCTCCAATCCACCAATGAGTCAATCCGTAAACCATAAGCTTCCCAAATGCGACGGCAATGAGGGATCCCAGAATCGATCCAGCAAGACTGACCACCAATCCTTCACCAAGAAACACCTTGCGCGCACGCCCGGGCGTGAAACCAATGGCTTCCAGCAATCCAATCTGGGCAACTCGCTGCTGGATTCCCAGCCGAAACATCAGTCCCGCAAGCAAAACAGCGGACAGAATCAGGAAGAAACTAAATCCCAGAAACAATTGTGTGAAATCATTGGCACCGACAGATGCCTGAAGCCCCGTGACGCGAATCGGCTGAACAATGAAGCCAAGTCTTTCGGGTTGCAGTCGTTCCAGAGTAGCAGCCTTCAACTGTGACTGCAGTGACCGCAGGGCTTCTTCCGGCATCGGACCGTTCTTTCCGGCGACACGAATCGACGTATAACTCCCGAATCGACTCTTCCAGAACTTCTCTGCAGACGCCAGGGAAAGGAATGCTTTGGGCGTCGCCCTGCGTTCTGCCCAATAGTCATCATCGCGAGACGTAATTCGGTCCATCTCCATGTCAAAAGGTTGATCCCAGTCGGAGAAGGAATCCACGTTGGTAACGCCTTCGACGAACGGAGTCAGGTGCTGGTCGATTGAAACCGGATCCTCTGCGTCAAGAATTCCAACCACTTCAAACTGATGGTGCGTCTCCGGCAAATCACCGTGGCTGCCGACCTCATGCCATCGTGCCTGCACGGAATCGCCAACTTGAATTTCCAAATCCCGGGCCAGCCACTGCGACAGAATTATTTGGTCATCCGTCAGTGCGGGCAGCGGCTGACCGCCAGTTAACTGAAATGGTCCCAAAGGCGACGGTTGATCAAAGTTCAGCCCCGCGATGATGGAATACATCGAATAACCCGGCATCTGACCGGAAGTTGAAGCCTGGTTCTCCGACTCCGTTCCCACCGCGCGACGAATCTCGTTTGCCAGATACACCAGCGTCGGTTGAGCGTTCGTTCCCAGACTCTTCGCAGCGTCGAGAACGGGACCAGCAATTCCGTCTTCCAGAATCATGCTGTCGCTTTCAACCGACAGATACCCTTTTTCGGGGACGTTCCGAAACACAACGCCGATGTCCGCCAGACTTAGTTCCGAATGAAACACGTCCTGAATTACGTCACGATGACGAAGGTCTGCGTTCAGAATGGCAGGATCAGCGACTGAGTGCACAGATTCAATCGACGTTTGTGACCCTCTGATTCGCTGCCCGGCGAACAATGCATTCACACGAGCAGGTCGCGCGACTGGATTCCGACGCGAAGCTTCTCGTTCGTCCAGTTCAAGCCGAGACTGCAATGCCGACAACGACAGGAAGGCATTGTAAGGCAACTGCTGTCCTGGATTCAGCGAGAATCGTGAGGCGCCGTCGTCCTCCGCCAGAATGCTTTCAACAGTCAGTACCAACTCCAGGTTGACATCCTCGCGTTCCCCCAGAAGGCTGTCTCGAGGAATTGCAGACGGACGTTCAATCCAAACTGAGACATCGTCTCCAACAGACGCATGCAGTTCTTTCGCCGTTCGCGCTCCCAGCACGATACCGCGATCCGTGGGAATAGCCGCGTCGCCATGCAGCAGCATCGACCACAAGTCATCTGTGACACCAAGAATGACGGCCGATCCCGCGCGACGGATGGATGTTTCGCTGGTAGGTATGGCGTTCTCACCCCGATACTCCACACTGCCGGTCAACAGCATTCCGGAGGTGACAACCATGCCATCTACTCCGAAACGGTCGGACTCCGCAAGTAAACGGCCGACACGTTGCACCTGCTCTTCGGTGAAGAACCGTGGAGAGTGAAGAACATGCGTCAGTCCGCCGAGTCGCTGCAGCGTCATCTGCTGCAAACTCGATCGAACCGAATCTCCGACAATGAGCGATCCACCAATAACAGCCGTCGAAATGGCAACAGCCAGCATGACGACAATATTCAGTCGGCGATAATGCCAGAGACCACGCAAAATGATCGAAAACATGATTCACGGCCCACAACACTGACGGTCCACAATGATCACGAAACAGATACTGGAAGGGATGTTAGCACATAACAACGTTTTTTGTTGACCCAGCAAGTGGAGTGGACTCAGCAACTCCGGGTTTCTATTCCCGGATGCTTACCCTGAATTCCGAAATGGTCCCTTTCGATTCTCGCTTTCATTGATTCTCGCTTTCATCAGCATCTCACAGCTGCAGGAAACGAGAGTGGTTGTGGCGAGCCAATGGATGCGAACAAGACACGTGTCAAACAGGTAAGGTGAGCCGACACATAATTCTTTCAAGACAGGTGTGGTCAGGCCGCAATCCGATTAAACTACGCGGACGCACAGTTCATCCCACCCTCGAACTTCTTGCCAACAGGAAACAGGAGCCGCCTGGATCGTGACTAACTCTCCCCAGCACTTCCGTCAATTTCCGGCTCTGATCCTTTTGCTTTCCATCATCCTGGTGCCGGCATACGGGCAGGAACCAGCAGGCACAGGGTTGAATTTCAACACCCTTCTGGAACGTGCCGACAGAGACAACAGCGACACCATATCCAAAGCTGAATTTCGCGGACGCCCAGAACATTTTGACCGGATTGACAGCAACGGCGATGGTCAATTAACACGCGAAGAGTTCGAATCAATGCAGGCACAACGAAAACGATCGCGTGTGGGAATCCCGAACGGCCGCTTCAAAACCCAGCGAGATGTCGTCTTTGGCAAGGGTGGCGAACGTGACCTTCTCCTGCACATCGTTCTGCCGGAGAAACCAGTCTCGAAACCTTCCCCCGTTTACGTCTGGATTCACGGTGGAGGCTGGCAGGGCGGTACTAAAGACGGTGGTCTCCAGCAGGTCGCGTCACTGGTCCAGGAAGGATTCATTGGCGCGACGATTGAATATCGACTAACAGGCGAAGCCTCCTTTCCGGCTCAGATTCAGGACTGCAAATGTGCCATCCGATTTCTTCGTGCTCATGCAGCGGAATACAACATCGATCCCGATCGTATCGCCGTTGGTGGCAGCTCTGCCGGAGGTCATCTTGCTGCGTTGATGGGGACATCCGGTGAAGTAGAGGACTTTGAAGGCACAGGAGGCTGGGCGGATCAATCCAGTTCCGTTCAGGCGGTGGTCGATCTTTACGGGCCAACGGATTTCAAGTTGTTTGTAACAGAACCCGGTTTTGAAGCTCACAATCGGGATGGTTCGCCAGAATCAAAATTGTTGGGGGGCGGCGAAGTTGCCAACAATGTTGAAGGCATCAAACGGGTCAACCCCATCACGTACGTAGACGAAAATGACCCGCCTTTCCTGATTATCCACGGCGCCAGTGATCGCACCGTGCCTGTCAATCAAAGTCAGGCCATACACGATGCACTCAAGGCACATCAGGTCCCGTCCACGCTGCACGTGATTGCGGACGCTGGCCACGGGGGAACGGAATTCTCTCAACCAGAAATCCGGAAGATGATTCGTGACTTCCTGGTAAGAACACTGAAACCGGTTCAATAAGATTCTGCAGGCTCCCCATCAATGAACACACTTCTCCTGAGAATGCTTGTGGTATTTCTGTCGGCTGCGAACTCGATGGTCATTGCCGCAGAAAAGCCAAACGTTCTGCTCATCATTACCGACGAGCACAATTTTCGTACGCTCGGATGCTACAGGGAAACACTTCCACGCGAACAGGCAGAAATGTGGGGACTCGGGGCCGTTGTAGAAACGCCGAACCTTGATTTGATTGCTCAAAACGGCGTGATCTGCACGCGGGCCTATGCAACCACGCCCGTCTGCTCTCCGTGTCGAGCTGCGATGATCACGGGCCGGTTTCCCCACGCTACCGGAGTACCAACGAACGATAAGACCCTGGATCGGTCGATCCCAACTCTCGCCGATCGTCTTGCCGATGCAGGCTACCGAACAGGCTTCGTTGGGAAGTGGCACCTGGGAGGGAACGGAAAACCAGAATGGTCCCCGAAGGTCAATGGTGGGTTTCAATTCAGCAAGTACATGTTTAATCGCGGTCACTGGAAGAAATTTGCGATGGAAGACGGTGAACCCCGCGTTGCAGCGGAAAAGGGGGGCCGACCAACCTACGACGTCGACAACGCCGATTCCACATCGTTTTCAACAGACTGGCTGACCGATCGCGCCATTGAGTTCATCGAAGGCGAGGATCAGGCTCAACCCTTCTTCGCGGTCATCAGCTATCCCGATCCGCATGGTCCCAACACGGTCCGGGAGCCCTACGACCATCTGTTCGACAACCTGCCATTCACACCGCCAAGAACCTATCGTTCCGGAATTCCCTCCCCGAAGTGGCTCGCCGGAGGTAACAATCATCCGATATTCCGCGGACCGGAAATGTCACGTTACTTTGGAATGGTCAAATGTATTGACGACAATGTTGGACGGCTGTTGATTCGACTTTCGATGTCCGGGCAGTTGCAGAATACGCTCATCATGATGACCAGTGATCATGGCGACCTGTGTTACGAACACGATCGACTGAACAAGGGAAATCCTTACGAAGGATCTGCTCGCGTTCCGATGCTGGTGTCATTTCCCGGTCGGATAAAAGCGGGGCAGGCATACACCAAACCTATTGGAACTGTTGACGTCACGCCCACAATCATGGGACTGCTGAATCTGCCGGCAAATGCAGACGATCAGGGACGGAACCTTGCCTCTGACCTTCGCGATGCGAAAGGCACGGAAGACTCCGTTAAAAGCGAAACGACGATCTTAAGAAGCGCCACGGCCACGGCCCATTGGATTGCAGCAGTGGACCACCGTTACAAGCTCATACTCTCCACCGATGATGTCCCGTGGCTGTTTGATGCGGCGGAGGATCCGGACGAGCTAAAGAATTTTTACCGACAACCAGGAACCGAAGCGATTACAAAATCGCTCGCCAAAGCACTGAAAACATACCGCGACAACACAAGTGATCCACAGTTCGAAAACGAACACATCGCAGCGTCGCTCAAAGAATGTCTGAGCGAATAAATATCCCCGGGGTCACCATCACGGCAGTACGTCAACCCAACTGCGAGACTGATGGCTGCTGAGAATCGATTCGCAGAGGACGACGTTACGATGCCCATCCGCAAATGTCGGGAAGGGAGGAGGCGTCGTGCGATCGCCGATGGCAATGTATTCGTAGAAGCAATGAAACAGCTGCTTGAACGTATCCGGAAATCCTTCGTTATGACCACCGGGATAATTTGACACGCTGGCGCCAGACTCGCCCATCAGCGATGGATCGCGGACAAGCAATTGATTGGCCTGAGCACGATGTCCAATCCAAAGTTCGTTGGGGGTCTCACTGTTCCAGGCGAGCGAAGATTCTGACCCGGCCATTTCCAGCCGAAGGCAGTTTTTTCGTCCGGCCGTGACCTGCGAAACCCAGAGACAGCCGTTGGCTCCATTTTGAAATCGCAGCATGACGGCCCCACAATCTTCGGTCGTAATCCGGACGGCCTCTGTACTGCCCGGTTCTGTACTGCCCGGTTCTGTAATGCCCGGTTCTGTAATGCATGTTGAATCACTCTGTCCCCGATGCGACGCCCCGGAAAACGTTTCGATGTGGCCAGAAGGTCGCCGACGTGTGTCGTGAATTGTCCTTAAATCAGCGCAGACCGAGGTCACAGGTTGCCCTGCAATGAATTGGACAAGGTCCAGCCAGTGGCTGCCAATATCCGCAACAGCCCGCAGCTCACCACCGTCTTCAGAATGTACGCGCCAATTGTAGTCGGTCTCGTACAACAACCAGTCCTGCACGTAAGAGCCGGTCGCGCTGAAGACTGTTCCGACAAGACCACTTCTGACACGGTCTGCAGCTTCGTGGCACAATGGATAGAACCGAACATTGTAGGCGACACCGGCTGCGCAACCCGATCTGGAAGCGATGTCCACCAGCGTCGACGACTGGCTACTGTTCATCGCCAATGGCTTTTCACAAATCACATGCTTGCCAGCCTGCAGCACCGCCTTCGCCTGTTCAAAATGGAACCGATTGGGTGTCGTCAGGTGCACGGAATCAATTTCAGGATCCGCAAGTACATCAGCAAATGTGCGATGCGGACCGTGAATTCCAAGCTTTTTTGCAGACAACCGGGACTTTTCCGGGGTGGATCCAATGCTGGCCACCACTTCAATACCAGCCCGACGCAATCCTTCGACATGTACGGGGCCAATGAAACCCGTCCCAATTACGGCCGCACGAAACTTCCGCATCCGCCATTCTCCGTTATTCAGAAAAACGCAACATCCGCTTGCTGCCAATTCGTAATACCCGTGTACCATACTGCATGCAGCGTAGCGGTTGTGTTTGCTGAGATTCGGGGCCGTCGTCTTTCGAACAATCGAGCATGGCGAATTCCATCCGGTCGGTTTGTTCCTTATGGCTTGCGGTCCGAATCACGCTGCATTGAGTCTTGTATCCAAAACGTCCTCCAGAATCACTTCTGACAGGATGAGCGATCAGTCTGAGGCCCTGCCTCATTGAACCCCCGCGATGGGCAGTAATATGTACACGCTTCGCATGGCAAAACGAGTTCTCTTTGAGACAAACAAGCGTCTTCTGTGGAAGCTTGTGTGGACGATGGGATTCAAAGCAACAAGATCTGTCATGCTCCACAAGCGGCGAATCAGGAAAGGGCAGTTCTTTCCGCCTTTTCTTTACGTATCCGTCATTAACAGCTGTAATCTTCGATGTCAGGGCTGCTGGGTTGACGTCGCACACAAACAGCAGACCATTGACCTGCCGGCGATGAACAAACTCATTGCAGAGGCAAAGACGCAGGGCAACGTGTTCTTCGGCATTGTGGGTGGCGAGCCCTTCATGCATCCGGAACTCTTTGAAATCTTCGAAGCGAATCCGGATTGCTATTTCCAGGTCTTCACCAACGGTCAGTTCATTACCGACGAAAAAGCGCAACGCTTGTTCAAGCTCGGTAACGTAACTCCGCTCATCAGCGTGGAAGGCAACGAAATCATCAGTGATGAACGCCGCGGCAGATCCGGCGTCTTCAGCAAAACAATGGCAGGCATTGAGAATTGCCTGAAGCACAATGTGATGACGGGGGTCTGCACCAGCCTGAGCCAGTCGAATATTGACGACCTGCTGACCGAGAAATGGATCGATCGCCTGATCGAAATGGGCGTTTTGTATACATGGTTCCACGTCTATCGCCCGATGGGTCCGGATGCATGCACAGACCTTTGTCTGACACCCGAACAACAGCGGAGAGCTCGACAGTTCGTGGTCGACATGCGAGCAAAAAAACCCATTATCATCATCGATGCCTACTACGATGGCGACGGAAAGGCATTGTGCCCGGCCGCAAATGGCATCAGTCACCATATCAATCCATGGGGCGATATCGAACCCTGCCCAATCGTTCAGTTCTCTCAGGAATCGATTCATTCAGAAACAGACC
>JAGQQE010000018.1:19721-35901 GCA_020426345.1 Planctomycetaceae bacterium | reverse complement strand
GTCTCACGACGACTCGATGCCACTGTCCGTTCTTCGGTTCGATGCGGCTCCATACAGTGTTCGCGGGATCAGTACGCACCATGAATACATTGCGGTCCTTTGAAGGGCCTCGGTCCGCGTGATGAATCCCGATGTTCGGCACCCCTCGCGCATGTGTCGCCTGGTCACCGCCATCAATGCGATCCAGCCAAAGCACGAAGAACTCCGGGTCTACCGCCGTTGATTTTGAGTCTGTTTCTGATGCTGCGTCGCTGCAGTAACGAATTTCGAAAGCGATATAAAAATCTTCGCGGCTGATCGGCTGTTCCAGCGGACGACGGATGGGGTTGTTGCGATCGCCGGTGCCACGAATCCGTCCGAAGGATTCCGTGATCTCAGTCGTCCCGTTCTCCATGACAGATTCGATGATGGATTCTGCCGTCATGAATCGCGATGTCTTCCATGGTCCACGCCAGCCTGATCCGCTGTTTGCCCGGTGGAGAGGGTGCGATGTCTGATCGAACGTCTCGATGGCAATGATGTCTTCGACGCTTGAAGATGGTGATTGGGCGAGCACAAATGAATGACAGACGGTCAGCCAAAATACAGCGACGCTCAAAAGCCCGAAGGAGAAAAAGCCGCAGGGGAAAAAGCGGCAGGATCGATGATGGTGCCTGAAATCGGCATTGTGCTGTGGCACTCAACTTCTCCTCAATCTCTCGTTCCTGTCTCAGAGGCAGCGTTGTGGCGTGTCTTTTCGGATCTGTGAAGCCGATTCAACAGGTTACCAATGATCTTCAGCCAGTGCACTCCCGAATTGAGCGAGAGTTGCGGCCTTGCCGCCTTTTACTGGGTCCCGATGAAATCCTGCGGTCGGTTTGATCGGCTTCCGTCGGCAAGGCATTTGAGGCCACGCAGGGACGATCGATCCTGAGACAAATGGTCCGGGAGAAACTCATGGAAGGAATCAGGTTCAGATGTCGGATGCGCGGCCGGCCCTGCTGAGACGAAAGCGGTATTCCCGCCGGCCGCTGTCACCGGCTCATTCTTCGATCAACTCATAGCCATCCGGTATGGAAGGGATCCTGAATGGTGTGGTTGTTTCCTTGATTTCGATCCAATCTTCAACCGGGGAACCTTCTTCAACCAAACGACTTTGCAGTTCTGTCGCAGAGATTTGCTCGATGATATAGATAGTGACGAGTTCCGGGTCTGCTTCATTGGTTTCGATTAACAGACGACCCTCCAGGAACCAATGAGACCGGCTTGTGATTCGCGTGTAGGTCTTCTCGTTTGCATCGATTGTCACACCAGTGAATTTGAATGACCCATCTGTTTTGCGTTCCACCAGGTTGTAGTCTGTAAGGCCCGGGGTTTCTTCGATGATTTCGTACCACGAGCGGCAGAGTTGTTCCATTGGCAGTGGAGTTCCTTTTCGAGCATTTTCTATGGCCTTCCGCCCGACTCCATCCATGGCCGCTTCGATTCTTGAGACCTGCGATTGTGCGATCTCTTTCAGATAGGAATGCACAATTTCCTGAGTGATGTTCTTGAAGACTTCTGTAGACAGGGCGGCCTGCTGTCCGAGCCACTTTTGACCGATCTCCGATCGATGAAAGGTCAGCAAAGCCTGAAGTTCGTCTTCTGAAAAACGCGATGCCAGATCCCTGGCAAGCTTGTCCTGTAACTTCTCCCAGCGAATCCTTGAAGTGAGGTCAGGACGAACAGCCTGAAGCTGCCGGATCAATTTCTTCCTGCTGTTGATCTCCCCCTGAAATGGAATCTGGACGTCCGGAGCGACCGTGATGACCTGATCCAGAAATTCATTGAATGCGGTATCGGAAATCAGTATTCGCGCAAGCTTTATTGAGGGATGGTCTCCAGCGTCCTGAGCGATTCCATTGCCAGCGAACAACAGCCCCACAAGAAAACAGGACAACAACGTAAGCTCTGAGATTCTCGTGGACATGGTTTGTTTCCAGAGACTATACGATTCTGAGGCTGGGTATTCATTGTGCGAGGCTTGCTGCTGGCAGCTTGCAGCCTGTTGACAAACGGGGGTGGCTCGAGCAGGAGACGTTAAAACACGACGGTTTCCAGTCGCCCTGCGTGCCTGTCCCAGTTTTTCAGCGGACAGCTAGCGGATCGTGGCGTGTTGTTATTGATTCTGGGCGAAGCCTTGTCAAGGAACTGCATTCTTCTCACGAGACAGTTCGAGTGCAGCCACCGATCGATGCCTGTCCTGATTCCATCCATGTGGATTCCATCCGTGTGCAAACGGTTTCGATTTCGTTCCCTTCGATGGACGAATCAAATGTCACCTCCCTCTGAAATTGGTGCATCGATCCCTGAAACAATGCCGCCCTCCCGAAATCCGGGATAAGTGGCAGGCGAGTGAGTTCATTCTGGTGCCTGAGGACGTGTGAGAATGGTCAACACGGCAGAGACGGCAGCACCAATCAGGAATCCGGTGCCGACGGTATCCCAACCAAACCATGGTCGCCCGAATTGCGCACTCATCATGACAGTGCCGAGGATCCCGCCCGTGAGCACGTTCTGCACGACGTGACCAAAGAGCCGGGATCGGTGATTCGGGTTGTCGGTCGAAGTTTCAGATAGCGGTGCCGAGTAAGGGTTCTGTGAGTCGGCGCTGGCGTCGATGGGGTTTTCGTGCGTGTCGGCCATGAATTGCAACTCAAGTCACAGAATAATGGTGGTTCGGTCATCAACGCGTTACCATGAGGGTCCCGCCGATGTTTCTTCAGACCTTCTTCCAAAGTGGATTTCCCGTGAACTACTTTCGAATAGTTGTTCCGTCTCTTGTTTTGCTCGCCTTTTCATCGATCGCCACGGCTGCAGAGATCCGTTTCAATCGTGACGTGCGGCCCATTCTGTCGGCCAGGTGTGTCGCATGCCATGGCCCGGATGATACACACCGGGAAGCGGATCTGCGACTTGATCAGGAAGAGGGAATTCATGCTGTCTTTGCCGGAGGAATCCGGAACAGTGAAGCATGGGCACGGATGATTTCAGACGACGAAGAGCTGGTGATGCCCCCGAAGGATTCGAATCACGAGCTTGACGTGAATGAATTGGCCACGCTGAAGCAGTGGGTGGAAATGGGAGCTCCGTGGGAAGGACACTGGTCTTTTCTGGCGCCGCATCGTCCGAATGTTCCGATGTTTGAAGAGCCTGATCGGCAGAACTGGATTCGAAATCCCATTGATGCGTTCATCATGCAGCAACTGGCTGCGGAAAATCTGAAGCCAAACAACGAAGCTGACAAAGAACGTCTGCTGCGTCGGGTGACAATGGATCTGACCGGGCTGCCTCCGACGATTGAGCAGATTGATGCCTTCATTGCTGACTCGTCTGACGATGCCTACGAGAAAGTGGTTGATCGTTTGCTCGCCTCACCACACTATGGCGAACGGATGGCGGTCGTCTGGATGGATGCCGCTCGGTACGGCGATACCAGTGTTTTCCATGCGGATGGCCCTCGCGATATGTGGCCATGGCGAGACTGGGTCATTGAAGCTTACAACAGGAATATGCCGTTCGATCAGTTCACTGTTGAGCAGCTGGCAGGTGATCTGCTGCCAGAGGCGACAACGGAACAGAAAGTGGCCACCGGATTTCTGCGCAATAACGCAACCACTGACGAAGGTGGACTGATTGAAGAAGAATATCGTGTGGAATACGCGATCGATCGAGTGAAAACGACATCGATGGTCTGGATGGGTTTAAGTATGGAATGTGGTCAATGCCATAGCCACAAGTACGATCCGATTAGCCAGGATGAATATTACAAATTCTTTGCCTTCTTTAATCAGGCTTCCGACCCGGGCAACCAGACTCGCAACGGAAATCAGGCCCCGATTGTTGATTTGTTCGACAAAGAAAAACTGGCTCAGGCGGATGAACTTCAGGTGCAGCTTGAGGCAATCAGCCCGCAGCTGGATGCGCGGTCGCAGGCTGCGGAAGAAGACTTTCAGAAGTGGCTGGTCGCGGCGACAGTCAATGCTTCGGGGCAGCCACTGATTCCCTCTGATACCCGATCACATATTCCACTGGACGAGGGCAGGGGACGAGACGTTGCCGACGTTTCGAATAATGAACGCAAAGGGCGGCTGAATGGTCCGGTGAAATGGGCCGATGGTCGGTTTGGCAAAGCGTTCGAATGTAACTCGCAGAATTATGTTGATATGAAGGATGCCGGCGACTTCGATGGCAGCCATGGATTCAGTTATGGCGCGTGGATCAAACCGCAGGGGGCCGGCACGGGGGCTCCCATAGCACGCATGAACAATGCCAATGGATTTCGCGGTTACGATATTCATCTTGTGAACGGTGAATTTGACGTTCACATCATCCACAGATGGCCGGACGATGCGATCAAGGTCCGATCAAAAAATAAACTCAAGCCGGATACCTGGCAGCACGTGTTTGTCACTTACGACGGTTCGAAAAAGGCTGCCGGTGTTAAGCTGTTTGTTGACGGTCAGGTTTGGGACTGGGATATCGAACAGGACCGCTTGAAGGGAAGCATCAAGTCCGAAGGACCGTTCTACCTGGGGCGACGCAACGGTGGGTCCAACTACAACGGACTGATTGATGACGTACGTGTCTATGGTCGGGTTCTTGCCGAATCTGAAGTGGCGGCCCTGGCAGGTAACGATCCCATCACTCCACTTCTGGACAAAGCAGCCGATCAACGGACGGATGGTGAACGGGAATTACTTCGCAACCACTATTTGAATGTTCTGGACGAGCCTTACAAGGCATTGACGGCCCGACAGGCTGAGCTGTCTTCGAAGGTAGCGGAACTTCGAAAGCCCTATGTTAACGTCATGGTCATGAACGACGTTCCTGCTATGCGGGAAACGTTTGTTCTGAATCGCGGAGATTACGCTTCGCCGCTGAAGGATCGCAGAGTTGAACCTGGTGTGCCGGCTGTGCTTCCACCCCTTCCCGTCGACGCGCCGGGTAATCGGCTTGGGCTGGCGCGGTGGTTGGTATTGCCGGAGAATCCTTTGACAGCAAGAGTGGCCGTCAATCGTTACTGGGCGATGTTATTTGGTGAAGGCATTGTCCGGTCTCTGGAAGACTTCGGTGCTCAGGGAGAATGGCCCAGTCACCCCGATCTGCTTGACTGGCTGGCCGTCGATTTCGTGGAATCCGGCTGGAATATCAAGCGTATGTTAAAGCAATTGGTGATGTCTTCGACCTATCGCCAGTCCGCGGCCGTCTCTCCCGAAAAGATGTCGGCAGATCCTGAAAACCGGCTTCTGGCACGCGGTACACGCTACCGACTTCAGGGTGAATTCGTTCGTGACAATGCGTTGGCGGCCAGTGGTCTTCTGGTACCCGATATTGGTGGACCAGGAGTCAAACCGTATCAGCCGCCCGGTCTCTGGAATGAAGTCAGTCTGGATGGAAATCTCCGCTTCGTCGCCGACACGGGGGATAAGCTGTACCGACGGTCGATGTACACGTACTGGAAGCGTTCATCTCCTGCTCCGATGCTGACAATTTTTGATGCACCCACGCGCGAGAAGTGTACGATGCGGCGAGGACGCACAAATACTCCACTGCAGGCGCTGGTGACGTTGAATGACCCGCAGTTTGTAGAAGCGGCCCGGGTGCTGGCGGAACGAGCCATTCGATCGGGGGGCGATTCTGTCAGTGATCAGATCACTTTCGCATATCGACTGGCGACAGGCCTCCGCCCGAGCAAGCTGACTCTTCAAACGCTGACAGATGCATTTACCGAAGAGCTCGCGCGGTTCGAGCAGGATGAAGAAGCAGCCGCTCAGTTATTGTCTGCCGGTGAATCGCCTCGCGATGAATCGATTGCGGCAAGCCGACACGCTGCTATGTCTGTCATCGCCAGTATCATCCTGAATCTGGATGAGACTCTGACTCGAGGGTAAAGCCCGGGACTCAGTCTTGCAGGGCAGCTTTGGGTTTTTGCTTCATTGATCGTGGCTGACACAACGGAGTCTGTTCGGATTCGTTGCGATCACGGAAGTCCTGGGAATCAAGACGCATGCAGGGTGCCTGCATTGAGATGATTGGATCCGTCTAGCCTGGCATCGAACCGAAGGATGGAACCGGCAATCGTTCATCCTTCTGGTTGCAACGACTCACTGATGACTCGCATCACGTTGCCGCCGATAATCCTGCGAATGTCATCATCCGAATAACCGCGCTGAACGAGCCCTACCGTGAACAACGGCCAGTTTGTCCATGACAGGCTGGCGGTCATTTCGGGCGTTTCCCTGAAGTCGTCCTTCGGCCAGAGTGAACGAAACGGATCCCGGCTTCGTCCGCGTCTGGGCACTTTGCGATTTTCCGCTGCCGTGTTCTGAGAGGAATACGCAACATCCGTCCCGATGGCCACATGATCCGCTCCGAATTTCCTGACGGCGTAATCGATGTGATCCAGCAACGCGTTGATATCTCCGGTTCTTCGAAGAAATCGGGGAATACAACAGATGCCGATATAGCCGCCCGAGTCGACGATCGCTTGAATGACTTCATCAGGCTTGCTGCGGATATGTGGAAACAGCGCCGCGCAGGTCGAATGGCTGGCAACGACAGGGCTTGTTGAGACCTGCGCTGCTTCGAGACTGGTCTGCCATCCCGAATGGGCGCAATCCGGAATCACACCGATGCGATTCATTTCTGCAATTGCTGTACGCCCGAAGTCGCTCAGACCCGCATTTGACGTTTCTCCACAGCCATCGCCAATCATGTTGCGACGCTGATAAGTGAGATGCATCATGCGAATGCCAAGCTGGAAGAATATCCGGACGTAAGCCAGTTCATCTTCTTTTGTCTCCCATTGCTGGGTCAGCGGTATGCCGTTGCCGGTCAGGTAAAGCGCATGCCTGCCAGCCGCCTTTGCTGCCTTGACGTCGTCCGGGACGGCGGCTTTGACAACGGAATCTCGCAGCATGTCAGTGGCAAATGTGAATCGAGCGAGTCGTTTGACCAGTCGCATCGGATCCTGGCCCTCCTGGCCGGCATTCTGGAAGACACAGGTGACGCCGGAAGCCCGCCAAGCACTCAGATACTCCTGTTGCTCGACGAGATCACGGACGTACCGTGTCATGGTCATTTCCTCACGCAGATCTTCAATTTCCTGCTGTGAGGCACCTGCTTCCATCTGTTTGGCCAACAAGTCTCCATCGATGGCTGCTCTCGGCGAAAATCCGTAGGAATCGAACACAACCGATTCGCTGTGGATCCGCAGGCCTCGCTCCAGTTCCATTGCCGTCGGCTTCAGGATTGACAGTGCGATGTCACGGGCATTCCGGATCTGAGGATTCAGGTTGTGAGTTAACGCACTGAGCGAGTCGTCAGCTTGCTGATCTGTCCGAGCACCTGCCGCCGATGCGCCTGTCACTGATGCGCCTGTCGCTGCTGCTGCTGACGCCAGTGAACTGCAGGTTGTGGCCTTCAGGAACGTACGCCTCTGCATCGAATTGCCTTTCCAGCCCCGGGGACTCGTCCTTCACCAACGGAATCAGCGAATGATCGAATCGATCGATGATCCGACATCGCATGTGCTGCCTGCATCATGTGAAGTTGCGGCAGGAAGGTCAACTTTGTTGTCTCGCACTATCCGGATGGTGTGATGGTTGCATGTGTCGCACAGTGAAAAGAACGCTGGGTGAACAGAACGCGGATGAGCAGAACGCTGGATGAGCAGAACGCTCAGAGTTCTTCTGTCGAATACAGTGATCAGTCTTCTAAATGACTTACAGCGGAGTGAACGGATGGCTTTTATTCTGGTGGTACTGGCGAAAGGCCTCGTCCAGGCACCAGTTCAACTTCCCATCGTACGGGCGAGGTCTCTCCACCGGTTAATGAAAGATGCTGGTTCTTCGGCGTCGCTGGAGGTTGGATACGATAACCACCCGCCGGAAGCAATGTGATCTTTGATCCTTTGATAGCGGCACCTTCAACCTGTCCGGTGTAGGTAATCGGTTCGAGATTGTCGAAGAGGAATTCGCCGATGGCATCTGTCTTTGTTCGGATGTTGTCTGCAAATGACGCTTTCGTGAAATCCCGCGGATAGATCCGGATGTCTGCGTTGGGCACAGGTCGTCCGGTGGCTGCGTCAATCAGAATTCCTCGTGCAGATACAGCAGGCGTAAGCTGCACACTGTAATGGCCGTCCTTCCGGCTCAATTCGTCGAGCGCCGCCAGTTTTCCGATGAAGCCGTGGGTGTTTCGGATTCGCACGAAGCCCCTCACTGTCAGCGGTCCGTCTTTCACGTCAGGCAGTCCGTGCTCAAAGCGAGCGACACCATTCTCGTCGGTTGCTGCGGTCAGTGAAAAGCTATTTCCTGCATCGGTTCCTTCACACTTCAGGCTGATGGATAGCTCGACAGAATCTGTTGTCAGTGGCGATCCGTCAGGAGCGGTGATTTGAACAGAGACTGGCTTTGCTGGTGCCAGC
The DNA here is from genome assembly GCA_020426345.1 of Planctomycetaceae bacterium. Taxonomy (GTDB): domain Bacteria; phylum Planctomycetota; class Planctomycetia; order Planctomycetales; family Planctomycetaceae; genus F1-80-MAGs062. Next base: position 27,452 of record JAGQQE010000018.1, on the reverse strand, counting down.
TGCAATTCGAGATTTTCAATCGGATTTTCCCCGTCAATCGTGAATGGGTGACTCAGGCACCATAGAAGACCACCATTATCGTGATTGCGTGCGAAAACGACGTAGGTCCCGCCAAAGGGCAGTGACTGGAAGAATCTGGAGTTGCCGGAAGCCGATGAAGGATTCAAACGGCGATTGTTTTTCTGCCACTTCGAAAACCATGAGACTTTCGCGGGATAGACAGTGACAAAACCGGAATCGGCTGGTGTTCCGTCCGGATTTCGAATTTCTCCCGTCACAGCGCCCGCTGGTTCTGCAGGGATATCAATGACTTGCGGTCCGGTCCCACCTGTAATCGTTGCGGTTTGCCCTTCGTAAGAAACAAAGTAACCCACCAGATTCTGGGGTTCGTAACGGAGGACAGCTCCGATTGGTACACTCAGCTGAACCTGATTCCTGTCTAACAATATGGAACGCACAGGTTCGTGCATTTCGGGTTCTGTGCCAAACCACGATACCTGCAGATAGCCACGTGCCGGAGCATCTTCCCTGATCCCGGTGAGTCGAAGAATGACATTGCGGGTGGGAAGGTTGGTCTGTGTTGTCTCCTGCACGGCCTCCTTCGGAGGCAGATTGACAACAAGGTCATCGATCGAATGTGTTACTTGTACCCGGTGGCGGGTAGAGAAATCCGGAAGGCGAAATTCCAGCGAACCGGGCACGACGTCAGGAATCGTGAAATGACCATCCGAGCTGACAATGGTGCTCATCAGGGACCCATTGGTGTCTGAACTGTACAGGGGGTTTTCGTACTGCAGAAGGTAGGTGGACTTGGTTGCTTTTCTGCCGGATCCCGTGTTGTGTCGAAGTTGCGAGAGTTCGCCCGTGATTTTTCCGGAGACGACAACCGGCTTCGCCAGGTGAATGGTCCGTTCCTGTTGTCCGGCCTGCAGTTCTGTGATTCCCTGAGTACCATATCCGTCTGCGACAATCGCGGCTGAATAGGTAGATTCATCCTGCAGTTGATCGATCACCAGTTGCCCGTCTGCATCTGATTCGCCCAGAGTCAGCCAATACCGCCGGTCACTGCTTCGCGGATCACTTGAATGTATTGTTGAGGGATGGCCCGCATGATTCTGTGTCAAAAGGGTCTGGACGCAGACGGCTCCTTTCACGGGTTGTTTTGTTTCAGCATCCACGATTCTGAGGACCGATGGTCGCGCTGTTTTCAACATCAGTTGAGTTGGTGAGTCTGATGAAAGATTGACTTCCCAGGAGTTGTGCTGATATCCCGGTGCCCGAACGATCAACCGGTAAACCACAGGGCCACAGTGACGCAGTGGAATGATTCCATTCTCACCGGTTGTTTGCTGAAGATTGTTTGTTCCTGTCGTACCGCCTCGCAGCTTGAAAATCGGGCCCCCGGTTATCGTTGCCCCGGAAATAGATTCACCCTGTTCGTTGGTTACATGTACCGTTGTGTCGAAACCGCGGGTTAGTGTGATTTCCATTGTGGTCGCGTCTGACTGTTCGAACAGATCCCTGGCTTCAGTGGTAAACGGAGCAAAGCCGGGCGCTGACCCTCCCAGGATAAACTGGCAGCGAGGCAGCTTCATTGTGATCTCATGGACCTCAACGGGTTCTGTGGGGCCCGACAAATTGTCTCCTGTGGAATGAGTTGAACCGCCCGGTAAACGAACGACATATTGCCGACGAATGACAAGTTCTTTTGGAACTGGTGTTCCGTCTTCGGTCCGGAGAATCACTTTGACATCCAGCATATCCGTCTGTGGATCCGGAAAGCGATCTTCCGTGGCGTTTGGATTGTCTGACCGATCGACATCCTGTTCAGACCGCTGTAACAGGGAGCTGCCTCCGGGCACGAAGACTCCGGTGTTCTCGGCCTGCAGACGAGCCAGCGTTTCCACTCTTTCCGCTGGAGTCAGCAATTCTGCCACTTTCTTCACAGCGATGTCGGTGCCTTTCTGAATGGCGAAAGTTGTTCCGATCAGGGCGGCAAGAGCGAGTATCAAACCCGTTCGAGTGAACCGTGGGGTTGATCGTTGCTCAGGGTCAGCCAGCCGGGTGACACGATCCTTTAATGTTGTGAGATCGGTCTTGTCCGAGAGTGCCATCACGAAAGCCCGCTGTTGTCCCGCTTGAGTCTTCGGTATCTTCAAGTTTGGGTCACGCGACTCTTCATTCCATGTACCGGCGGCCACATTCAACAGGACTCGCGCGAACTCAATTGACCTTCCCGTGGTTCTGGCGGCCACAGCATCACAGCAGGCCTCTCGCTCAATCCTTACCTGTCGACTCATCCACCAGACAGCTGGATTAAAGAAAAGTGCTGATTCAATCAGCATCTGAACCAGGTTAACCAGCGCGTCGTAACGGCGGACGTGGGCAAGTTCGTGGGCAAGAATCATTTCCCAGTGGTCGATCGGAACGCCGGTCAGCATCGCTGGCGGAATCAGCACGACAGGTTTGAAAAAACCGATAACCGCAGGCGTTGTCGTTTGGTTGCTCATCGCGAGTCTGACCAGCTGGGGCAGCCGCATGCGCTTGGATAATTCTATGGCAATGGATTCAAGTTGAGCCAGTTGCGATTGTTCGTCTGAGAGTAATTCCTGCCTCAGAGTGCGCATGCCAATCAGAGCATTCAGCGTTCGGGAAAACATGAACAGCACGCCTGCGATCCAGATCACTAACAGCCATCGACTGGCACGCTGCCCTTGTTGAGCGGTCGCTCTTCCTGATTCTGGATCTGATTCCGAATCCGTTTTCACTGTTCGCTTCGGCGAATCCGATTGTTTCACGGTAAACGGCGCTGTTGTACTCGGTCCGGATCCTTCGCTTACATTCGGGGCATGGACTGGAGGTGTGTTGTCGCCGGACGTCAGCGGAGCAGACATCGTTCCAGAGTCGCCTGTGTTTTCTGTTTTTCGGTCGAGTCCTGCATGGTCGGAGTGCGAAACATGGTTGGCATGCACGTCAGGCACAGCGACATGAGCTTCAGACGCAGGATCGGTCTCATACTTTCGAAGGGCATTGTGCTCTCGAAAATAGTGCAGGCCTGAGGCTGCGGCAAATGTGCCCACAGTGGTGAGCAGAAGTCCGGCCAGCGTGATTCCGTATCGCAGATTGCAATGCCGTGCGGGGAGACGACTTAATGCAAACCAGACGAAAAGCCCGATCGCTGCGCTGATCCACAGAGAATGCAACAATGCTTCGACGATGATCTGAGCGTGATTTGCCAGCCAGTCTGGGAATTGAGTCATCATTCAGCTCCGGTTGTTTGCTGTGACGAGATCGCTGTCTCTGAGAACTTGCATCGTTCGCGATTGCATCGTTCGGGGAATGAACAAGTCGCGTCGGTGCTTCGTTATTTGGCGCTAACAGCCTGTTGAAAACGGGACTGGCTCGAGCGGGAGACCGGAAAACAAATTGGTTTCCAGTCGTCCTGTGCGCCTGTTCCGGTTTTTCAACGGACGGCTAAGACTTCTTTTTTCGTGACTTTGCTCGGGCTTCGAATTCATCCAGCAGTTCCCGCAGTTCGCTGAGCTCTTCGGGGTCAATTTTGTCTTCGTGCAGTAAATGCTGTAACGCGGCCTTGCGACTTCCACCAAAAACCTTGGTGACCAGGCTTCGGAGCAAAGGCACGACCACTTTTTCTCTCGAAACGGCTGCATCAAACACATTGGCCAGACCGTCGCGGTCAGTGACTTTCAGCAAACCTTTCTTCTGCATCACCTGCATGACGGACAGGATCGACGTGTAGGCTCTGTCCTTGCCGTCGGTCAGGCGTTCCATGACCTGACGAACCGTGCCGGGACCGTGTTCCCAGATCGCGCCAAGTATCTGCATTTCGAATTCGGCCGGTCGGTTGTCCCCGGCATCGCCTGGTGTCTTCGCCATTTCGTTCTCCTGTTGTCAAAGTACTGTGTCGACAGTATGTACTGCTGGAGCAGTAGGGTCAACCTGTGTTTTGCTCTTTTGTCGTCTGACTGCCAGAATGCCGGGCAGCCGTTTGTGTCTGTGGGTGATGAATCGCTTTGTCGATTGGCACAAATGACTTCCAGAACTGCCGTTCCGTGTGTGCAGTCCGTCTTCCTGGATTCGCCGAGATGAGTTCATGACCAGGCATCGCTTCATTCAGACGTCTCTCGATTCGCATGCCCAACGAAGCCGGGTGAGAATCCATGTCTTGGGATACTGCGTTCTGTTTCTGCAGTGCGTCCTGGCGATACCTGCAACATTGGCATTCGAAGACCGCATGCCGAACATTCTGTTGATAACAGCAGACAATCTTGGTTACGGTGATCTGCGTTGCTACAACGCATCATCCCGCATCATCAGTCCATATCTGGATCGATTGGCGGCTGAAGGTGTTCGACTGACAGACTTCTACACGGCATCTCCGACATGTTCAGTTTCCAGGGCGAGTCTGCTGACGGGTCGTATTCCACAGCGGCATGGACTGATTGATCAGCTGGCCGGCATTGACGGGAACTACGGTACAGGCCTTCGTCAGAGTGAAACACTGATCCCGCAGGTTTTGAAACGTGCCTCTTCGTCCTATGCGACAGGCTGCTTTGGGAAGTGGAACATTGGCTTTGCGGAAGGTTCACGGCCAACAGATCGTGGCTTCGATGAATTTGTTGGCCATGTCTCCGGCAATATGGATTACTATCATCACATCTATAATGGGCGGCATGATTTGTATCAGGGTACTCAGGAGTTGCATGCCGACGGCAGCTATTCCACCGATTTGTTTGCTGATGCGGCCATCGATTTCATCCAGCGACACAGCAAGGCAGGGCAGTCATGGTTTTGCTATCTGCCATTCAATGCCCCGCATTTCCCGAACAGAAAAAACAAACGGCCGGGCCAGCCTGACATCTGGCAGGCGCCGGCTGTCGCTTTTGAAAAATATGGATGGAAGGCCGACGAGTCGGACCCGCGAAGGCGCTACGAAGTTGTTGTAACGGCGATGGATGATGCCATTGGCCGAGTGCTCCGTTCGCTCGATGAGTCGGGTGTGTCGGACAATACGTTTGTCTTTTTTATGTCCGACAACGGAGCGTTTCGTTTGAGCCGCGACGGTTTGGATGTCGGCGAGAATACGCCATTAAGAAGTGGCGGCGTGACATGTTGGGAAGGGGGACTGAGGGTTGCTGCCATGGCACGCTGGCCCGGGCGAATTCCTCCCGGAACGGTGTGTTCGGAGGTGTTGTGGTCGTGCGATCTGCTGGCCACCTGCGCCGGTCTTGCGCAGGTTGAGTTGTCGGAAACGTTGCAGACAGATGGTCACGACATGACGGCGGTTCTTCGAGGTGAAAGTCGACCGGTCCATCGTTCGCTGGTTTTTCAGTATCGGACACACGCAGCGCTACGAATGGGGAAATGGAAAATCGTTCGGGAGAAAGCAACAGAGCCCTGGCAGCTCTTCGACCTGTCCTCTGACATCGGGGAAACCCGGGATGTTTCTTCCGCTAATGCACTGACAGTGCAGGCACTGGATCAGGAATTCCGGAAATGGAATGATCAAAGAAACTGACGATTGCAAAGACAAATTAGCGCCGCACAGCTGTCAACCTGCTGCCATTTTGGTTGTGTTGTTTTGATTGTATTTGATTCGAGTGTCCTGAACATGGAATGGATTGAGGATGACCAGAATGCGTTTGAACTGTCTTGTCCTTGCTTTGGTGTGCGTCAGTGTTGATCGCTGTCTGGCTGTTATTGATGATGGCCCGGCGATAACTGCACCAGTGATGGAGTGGATTCGCGTCAGTGATGACGGCACCCACTTTACAGGCCAGGAGTCAGGAACAAAGGTCGTCTTCTGGGGGGCCAATTACGATCACGACGGTGCCGGACGACTGATCGAGGATTATTGGTTCGACGAATGGGATGCGGTTGTTGAAGACTTCGGTGAAATGAAAGCTCTGAATCTGAACGTCGTTCGGATTCATTTGCAGCTCTCGAAGTTCATGAAATCTGCAGTGGAACCTGATGAAAAACAATTGGCTCAGCTTGCGAAGCTTGTGAAGCTTGCTGAGCAGACCGGCCTGTATCTCGATCTGACCGGGTTGGGTTGCTACCACAAACAGGACGTCCCGGATTGGTACGATTCGCTGAGCGAAGAACAACGCTGGGAGGTTCAGTCTCGCTTCTGGTCGGCTGTCGCTGTCACGTGCAGGGATAGTTCTGCCGTCTTCTGCTACGACCTGATGAATGAACCCATCCTTCCGGGCAAAGAGCCGGAATCAGAATGGCTGACCGGAGAACTGGGAGGCAAGCATTTTGTTCAGAGAATTTCACTGGATTTACACGGGAGGACTCGGAACGAAGTCGCAGCAGCCTGGGTACGAAAGATGAGCGATGCGATCCGTTCCGTGGATAAACGGCACCTGATTACTGTGGGTGTCATTCCGTGGGCTCAGGTCTTTCCAGGAGCGAAGCCGCTGTTTTATTCTCCGGATGTTGTTGAACCGCTGGACTTTGTCAGCGTGCACTTTTATCCAAAGAAGGGTCAGGTGAAGGAAACTCTGGAAGCGCTGGCCGTTTACGACATCGGTAAACCCATCGTAATTGAAGAGATCTTTCCTCTCAGTTGCGGAATCGACGAGGCAGATGAATTCATCTCGCAGTCACGAGTCAGGGTTGATGGCTGGATCAGTTTTTACTGGGGAAAGACGATTGAGGAGAACGAGGCGCAGGGTGATATCCAGGGGGCGATCATCGCTCAGTGGCTCACGTATTTGAAAGACCATTCGCCGGTTAAGGATCATTCCGACGGGGAGACTGTATCCAGCCCGAATGTCCGCAGCAGTCGTGAGGCGGGCCGGATGGAGCCGGTGGATGTTTATCTGCTGGCCGGTCAGTCCAATATGCAGGGGAACGCAAAACTTGCGGATGTACCGAAGAACTGGTTGCAGGCCATTCCTGCAGCCCAGTTCTGGACGGGGAATGCTTTTGAAACAATGCATCCCGGGATGCTGCAAACGTCAGACAGGGCCGGTGAATTTGGCCCGGAAGTTGGATTTGCGGTGACCATGACGTCATTGAATCCCAATCAAGCCATCTACATCGTCAAGTTTGCTCGCAGTGGCCAGCCGCTTCATCACGGATGGAATGGAAACAAATGGGAAGGCGGCGATCCCTCTCCCGGTCGTCGAAACTTCTATCCTGGCCGATCGAAGGACGATGCCAGCATTGGCACACACTACCGCGATATGATTGCAGCCGTACAAGCCGCATTTCAACATCTGCACGCAACTCAACGAAAGCCTGTTTTGAAGGGAATCGTCTGGATGCAGGGGGAACAGGATAGTAAGCATGCGGAAAGCGCCACGAGTTATGCGTCGTCGATTCAAAATCTGAAGTGCCGAATTGAGCAGGACTTGAGCCCTGATTCATCCAGTCCGGTGCCAGTACCATTTGTGATGGGCCAGATTCTGCCTTATGAACCCTGCCTGGACCGGTTCACTCATCGAAAAGAGATTCGGGAGCAGCAATGGTTGGCCGACATGCGATCCGGAAGCAATGAATCTGTATCGGGATGCTGGATGATTTCCACGGACGGATTGCCACTTCAACCGGACACTGTCCACTACGACGCAGCGGGTCAGTTGATGCTTGGACAGCTTTTTGCGATTGGTATGAAGCAGGCTTCATATTCGTTGACAAAGTTCAGTCCCTGAAGTTTAGAGATTGTGGTTGACTTAATTGGTGCAGCTCGTATTCTAC
>JAGQQE010000018.1:0-19622 GCA_020426345.1 Planctomycetaceae bacterium | reverse complement strand
CTCCCTGCGTGCTACTCCCTGCGTGCTACTCCCTGCGTGCTACTCCCTGCGTGCTACTCCCTGCGTGCTACTCCCTGCGTGCTACTCCCTGCAATCTTTGGGGTGCCTTGTGCAAATTCGAATGCGTTGGCTCACTGCTCTCTTGCCTTTGTTGGCTGCTGCGGCATGGATGGCTGGCTTGCTTCTTGCGGGACCGAATCAAATTCAACTTCGCCCCGTCAATGGGGCATTCGTCTGCGCGCGAGGTGGTAGTGTGACACTTTCAGCGGTGCTGAAGAATCTGTCGAGCAATCGCATTGTTGTGTATGGTCCACACAGAGGCTGTGTTTGTTGGTTCTTGACTGAATTTCCTGTGGCGATTGATCCCGGTGAGGAATGTGAGATTCGCCTTGTTGCGGCGGTGCCCGAAGACTACTCGGAAAACGTTATGCCTTTTCCTCTTGAACTTGAAGTTGCCCCGCTACCGGACCCTCTTAGGTCTACACTGATAATTCGCGTTGTTGAGGCCGCTGGTGGCGAATCCGCCTTCATGGATGGCTTGGCGCCGGTTCCAGAGCCGACGGAGAGTACTGACTGATGAGTACTGACTGATGAGTACTGACTGATGAGTTCCAGACAATCGTTTTGCCATTAAGTTTTGTCAACTGTTTTGCACCAAAGGAGTACAGTCGTGAATCAATTTCTTTCCTCTTTTTGTTCTCTCGCCGGGCTTGGCTTGGTTCTATGGTCGGGATTCCAGGCTGGGACCGAGACGGCCTTCGCAATCGTGCCGACTCCAACACCGATCGAATGTCATATTGCCATTGCGGGTTGTACAAACAATGGGTGTGTCGCACCAAAACTCTGTACGCCTGTGGACTCTGATTGCCCCTGTAAGTGACGGGTTGTGTCGATAGGTCTTAGGTTGCTGCATTGAGGGTTCATGAAATGGTGAATCGAATCGCGATTGCGGTATTGCTGACTTTCATGGCCCCTCGTGCGGCTTTATCGAACGAGGTTGACCTGTCGCATCTTCCTGAAACGTGGGAGAAATCGCTTGCTGAATTGGGATCTGCTTCCGCCGTTATTGATAAAGGCCGAGGGAGCACAGTTCGATTGTTGGGAAGTGAATTTGGATCGCGCGTGGAGACGTTCGTTAACGGGGAAGTGACATCGGTTGCCTGTATCAACGACGATTACTGGTTCGAAGTGGATTTGAAAGGTGGGAACTGGGTGTTGAGTAAAGTGCGATTGCAGTTGAATGAATCGCTACCGCACGTTTTTCGCAACCACCACTTTCGTCCACTGTCCCTTCAATGGATTCTAATCACTGAGGTTTGGCGTAGCCGTGGCTTCGAAATCATTTCTTCGAAGCGTGATGGTCCGTTAGTTGAGGTTCAGTTCCGGGCAGACATTGTTCCGGATCGGACCGTTTTCAGGTTGAAGGGCGGAGCCGTGCGATTAGTGCCAGAGCACGGCTGGGTGATAGACTCTTCGGAATGTCAATACATTGAGAATGACTCGGAAGTCATCCATACATTCAAAATCAACAATCATTATTCCAATGACGGTGACTTTCGATTGATTCGATCAGAATCTGGTTGGATTGATAACGATGTATTTGATGCCGACTATACGTTTGGGCCTGCTGCCTTCCCCCTCAGAGTTTCTGCTCCTGTTGATGGCGCATTTGTGGCGGACTCATTACGGCTCTCCGCATTTGGATTTGAGGAGCCGCCAGTCCCGGGAGCCCTGCGTTCAGCTTGGTACCCGACCTTTTTCTTTGCTGGTTGCGTGCTTGTTGCTGTGGCGGTTTTCCTTCGGCGAAAGGTGCAGCCGTGAGGACTCTGCTACAGCATGGAGTTAACGAGCAATCCACCGTGCGACTGTATCGTTGTCAGGGGTTTACAGTTGTCGAAGTTCTGGTCTGTGTCGCAGTCCTCTCTGTTCTACTAGCCCTGTTGTTGCCAGCTGTGCAGCAATCCCGCGCATCAGCTCGCCGCATGGCGTGTTCAAACAACCTGAAACAAATTGGAGTAGCCCTTCACAACTTCGAGTCTACCTTTGGTCATTTTCCGTCGGGCAAAACCGGGGCAATGAGCGAGCGACCGCACATGAGTTGGCAATCGGCGATCCTACCTCAGATCGAGAGATCAACGCTTTACGAAGTCTCGACGAATGCCTACGCAGTCTCAGGTTCTCCGTTTGATAATCCGCCGCATACACCGCTTTCAACGCCCATCCCGCTATTTGCCTGTCCGGAGGACGGACGCTGCCAGACGTCTCAGGTGGCTTCGACGCTAAACTATCAGCGTGTCGCATTGAGCAGCTATGTTGGTGTCTCGGGAATCAATCTGCATCAGGAAAACGGCGTTCTGTTTCTTGATTCATTATGTCAGTTGCGCGACATCACTGACGGAACCAGCAACACCCTGTGCATTGGCGAACGCCCTCCGAGTCATGACAGCAACCTTGGCTGGTGGTACAGCGGCGCTGGGCAGGATGGTTCCGGAAACGGCGATTTGTTCCTGGGCGTAGAGGAAGTTCCCTGGGGTCGGTTAGAACTGAATTTCGCCTGCACTGGTCCATCGTTTCTTCAGCCAGGAAAGATCTCTGCTCCGTGTGATGTCCTGCATTTCTGGAGTCTGCATTACGGGGGTGCGTTGTTTCTGATGTGCGACGGAAGCGTCCGCCACATTTCGTACAGCGCTGCTCAGATAATGCCTCAGCTTGCATCGGCGAATGGTGGTGAAGTCATCGGACAGTAGCCCGCCGATGTGATCTCACGCCATTATGCAGGTGTCAGGCAATCACATCGTGGACGACTTCGCCGTAAATGTCAGTGAGTCTGAAATCGCGGCCAGCGTAGCGGTACGTCAGATCCAGATGATTGATCCCCAGCAGATGAAGAATCGTGGCATGCAGGTCGTGAACATGAACCCGGTTTTCTACGCTGTAGTATCCGTAGTCGTCCGTGTTGCCGTATGCGAGACCGCCTTTTGTGCCACCGCCCGCCATCCACATACAGAATCCCTGCGGGTTGTGGTCGCGACCGTTGCTGCCCTGGACAATCGGAGTTCTTCCGAATTCTCCACCCCAGACAACAAGGGTATCTTCCAGCATTCCGCGTTGTTTTAAGTCGGTGAGAAGCGCGGAGATCGGCTGGTCCACCGCCAGACAGTTCTTCGTATGTCCGTCGTAGAGTCCCCCGTGCTGGTCCCAGACGTTTCCGGTGGATACCTGAATGTATCGCACGCCGGCTTCGGCCATGCGTCGCGCCAGAATACACTGTTTTGCGAAGTTGTCGGTTGTCTTTTCGCCCACACCGTACATGTCCTGAATCGACTTTGGTTCTTCCTCAAGATTCAGGACCTCCGGAGCTGTTTGCTGCATTCGAAATGCCAGCTCAAACGATTCGATGGCTCCTTCAATCGCTGGATCCGCGACGGCTCGTTCAAGATGTTGCCGGTTGAGCGATTGCAGCAAATTAAGTTGTCGCCTTTGTCCTTCCAGTGAAGAGGCATCACTGTTCATGTTGGCGATCTTCGCGTCGCCCAGTTTCCCGGACTTTCCAATGGTTGTGGCCTGATGACAGGCCGGTAGAAAAGCAGGTCCGTAGTTGCGAGGGCCGCCATGACCGGTCGGTGGACTGATGGAAACAAAGGCCGGCAGACTGCTGTTCTCCGTGCCAAGACCATACGACACCCACGCGCCAACGCTGGGGCGAACAAAATTGTCGCTGCCTGTGTGCAGCATACAAACCGCCTGCCCATGTGACTGGCCCCGGCTATGCATCGATCGAATCACGCACAAGTCGTCGACATGTTTCGACAGGTGTGGCAGAAGTTCGGAAACCCGGAGACCGCTTTGTCCGTGTTGAGCAAACTTCCACGGAGATTTCATGAGCTTTGGCACCGCGCTGATGTTTGGTGCGGCAGCAAATGGCAGTTCTTTCCCGTCGTCCCGTTGCAGTTGCGGCTTGTAGTCAAACAGGTCAACGTGGCTTGGTCCCCCGTGCATAAATAAGAAGATCACCCTTTTTGCCCGGGCGGCAAAATGTGGCTGCGCAATGGCCAGGTCTGTTGTCTTGCTGACCGCCCGGACCTGCGATGCCATGCCTGCGAATGCCAGCATGCCAAAACCACAGGCCGAAGTCTGAAGCAGATGTCGGCGAGATGTCGTTTGCGATAGCATATTCAGACTTACTCCAGCATTCGAAATTCTGTCGAGGAAAAAAGTGTTTGTACGACCTCTGCCCAGACGTTGTTGCGTTCACTGTCGGGATGACCATCGATGTAGGTGGAGATATTATTGATCTCCGTTTCGGTTGGCTGGCGATTCAGGATTCGTTTGAAGGCCTCCCGACAGATGATTTGATCAGGTGCCGTTGTATCTTTCGGTACAGATGACATCAGCTGAGCGGCGATCTTCTGAGAATGTTCTCTGACTACTGAATTGTTCAGCAGATACATGGCCTGGGCCGGGACGTTGGTTTCTGGTCTTCTGCCGGTCACCATATCGGGATCGGCAAAATCGAATGTCACCAGAAAATCGGGCAGTTCGTTTCGCACGATGGGAAGATAGAGGCTGCGTTTGACGGCATCCGTCTTTCGACCGCTGCCCCCCTGTTTGGAATTGTCGATCGCCAGCGCGCCAAGATCGGCGACGGGGGATTCACCGGGGGTCAGATCCAGTTGACCGCTGAGCATCAGCAGGCTGTCGCGCAGAGATTCGGCAGAGAGCTTTTTGCGGTTTGCCCGCCACAGTAATCGATTGTCCGGATCCGTCTGAAAGGACGGCTCATCATAAGTTGTGGCCATTGCGTAGGTTCGCGTCAGGGCAATGCGGCGAATGAGCTGCTTGACGGACCAGCCGTTCTGTACAAACTCCGTTGCCAGAGTATCCAGCAATTTCTGATGCGATGGTGGGTCTCCCAGGTGCCCGAAATTATCAACGCTGCGGACAATTCCTTCCCCAAGCATGTGCTGCCAGACACGATTCACAATGACGCGTGCGGTGAGCGGATTGTCTGCCCGCGCAATCCAGTCGGCCAGTTCAGCTCGGCCACTTTCTTCCGATTGTTGAACGACACCAGGCCCCGCTGCGACAACCTGCATGAAGCCTCGGGGCACTTTGGGTCCGGGGTGAGCAAGTTCGCCGCGCACAAGGATTTCGCAATCTTCGATCGTCGATGCCTCGCGGGCGGCCATGGCCATGGGTGGTTTGGGTCCCTCTTTCTCTGCCGTCTTCAGGGCCGATTCCTGCATGCTGATGGAAGCCTTCAGTTCTTCCAGTTCCTGCTGCAGCGATGCCAGCTGCTGCATCATTGACTCGTCGGATGCGACGGGCAAATTCTGCGGAATGAACTGAACAGCGTCGGCCAGCACAAAGCCTGTTGTCCCCTCCGTCGAAAGCGTGACGCTGCCGGTTGTGCCTGCGGCGAATTCGAATGTCCCGAGTGAGCAGAAGAGCCCATCGATGGGGGCTGGCTTTGACTGGTCGACGAGCACACGGCGTTCACCACCGCTGAACCTGACGGTAAACGGTACGCGTTCATCGCAGCCACCTTTTCCCGGATAACTGACTCGCACTTCGTACTTACCGGCGTTTCGGATGTCCGGCGTCCAGACAACGAACTTTTGACCCTTGTTCTCCCGATCATCTCGCAGATAGGTCGCACCCACACGCGCAGGGGCGAGGCTGGATGATGGCCATTTGCCGGTCAGCTTTGCCGCATCGTTGTCAATCAGGATGGACCCCTTAGCTGATCCCGCCAGCGCTACCTTCTTCTCCAGTTCCTGTTGTTGCTTCTTTGCGTTTGCCAGACGGGTCTTCGCCTCTTTGATGTGATGCTCGTGATCCGCAATCCGCTGGGCCTCTTCCGGTGACACAGGAAGTGGCGTTTCGACCCAGGTTGACACGTACTGCTGGCTCTCGCCTTCCAGTGTGACTGTGCTGCGGAAGATGCCTGCCAGTGAGTAATAGTCCTTTGTCGGGACGGGATCAAATTTATGATCGTGGCATCTGGCGCATCCGAGCGTCATGCCAAGGAATGCTTTTCCTGTGGTGTCAATTTGTTCGTCGACAACGTCCATCGTCAACTTGTTCTTGTCCCGTTCGCTCAGCATCTTGACGCCAATCATCAGGAATGAACTGGCAATCAGTTGCTCAGCACGCTGCTGATCGTTGTTGGCGGGAAGCAGGTCACCCGCCAGCTGTTCACGCACAAACTGATCGAATGGTTTGTCGCTGTTAAATGCATCGACCACATAGTTTCGATAACGCCAGGCGTTGTAGAACGTCGCATTGAAATCACCACCGTTGGAGTCGGCGTATCGCGCAACGTCCAGCCAGTGTCGTCCCCAGTGAACGCCAAACTGCCTGGAAGCCAGCAGGCGGTCAACGACCTGTTGACGCGCAGGGCCGTTAACTTTCTTTGCCTCTTCACCGTGAGCCAGAAAGGCGTCCAGTTCATCGACGGTTGGAGGCAGACCGGTCAGATCAAATGTTGTGCGTCGCAGCCACGCTGCGGGATCTGCATCATTCGCTGGCTGCAGGCCATTCTGTTCCAGTTCAGAAAGTATGAAGAAGTCGATGGCATCGCGCGGCCACGCAGAATTCTGCACGTCCGGCGGATGATGGGTGGTCGGGGATTGAAATGCCCAGAACTCACGAGCGACTTTGAAATCAATTTCACCTTTTGACTGTGGTTTGTATTCCTCGTCTCTGGGGTCCGGTGCCCCGCGGCGTATCCATTCTTCAAAGATAGCGACTTCGTTGTCTGGCAATCGTCCCTTCGGTGGCATCTCGTACGATTCATAACGAATCGATTGAATCAGCAGACTCTCTTCGGGCTTGCCCGGCACAATGGCGGCTCCGCTGTCACCACCTGCCATCCATCCAGCTCGACTATGAAGTGCCAGTCCACCTTTCAGTTCACTCCCTGATTCGGTGGAATGACACTCATAACAGTGTCTGACCAGCAGTGGGCGGACGTTTGTTTCAAACCACGCATGATCATCCGCGGAAACCATTGTGCAATGGTTGCTGCCGGTAAGAAGAACGAAGACGGACAGACTGGCCAGAGCGAAATGTCGCCATCGATCCGGGCCGTGGCTTCTGGATAGTTGGGGTGAGTGATTCATCAGGCAGGTTGCCTTGCAGGCGGGGATCCAACAACGTTGAAGTTGGCGACTTCTATCCGTCTTATGAAGGACTTTCGTCAACTGTTCCGGGCCGGATAGCATAACGAATTACAGTGCGTCCGCGACATGATTTCCGTCGCAGAATCGGAGGAACCCTGTTTCACCTCGTTTTTTGTTCATACATCCGGTCTTCGACCGCATTTTATCGGCAGACAGCGCGACTGTGTATGACGCAGGGCATGTCATCGGAGACTGGCCGGGGTTATACACGTGCGTGAAGGGTGGCTGCCTGCTAAGCTGCCAAGGTTGCACGATTGATCCAGCCTGAAGAGGATTTCCATGAACAATGTCATCAAAAACTATGTCGTCAAGTCTATCCTGCTGTCTGCATGTTTCGGCATGATTTCAAACGCCATCGCTGATGATTACCAGTCCCTGATCGGAAAGGATTCGCTGGCTGGCTGGCGGGGAGATTTGAGCTCCTGGCGAGTTGAGGAAGGCACTTTGATTGGCACGGCTGACGGGACGCTGCGATCCAATCGTTTTATCGTTGCGGATATTGATCCAGTCGGGAATTTTGAGCTGCTTGCTGAGGTCTGGATTTCTGCAGGCGGCAATAGCGGGCTGCAGTACCGCAGTGAAGAACGGCCGGATCTTGGTGAATTTGTTGTCACCGGTTACCAATGTGACGTTGTTTCCAACAACGATCGCTACAACGGCATGCTTTATGAGGAACGCGGCCGGCGGATTCTGTCACACACGGGAGAAAAAGTGATTGTTGATCCGAAGGGGCAGCCATGGATCGTTGGTAAAATGCCGGTGCAGCATTTTGCACCCGGTGAGTGGCATCGGTTTCGAATTCTGGTGGAAGGTAACCATCATCGTCACTGGATCGACGATGTTCCAACTGCGGACCTGATTGATCTGGACGAAAAGAAACGGTCACTTGCGGGCGTCCTTGGTGTTCAGGTTCACGTTGGACCAAAGATGGAGATTCGCTATCGAAACATGAAACTCAAGCGGTTACCGGACGATTTGCCAATCCTGACAGTTGCTGATGCTGCAGCAAAGATAGGTCCGGATGCCGAAAAGGTCGAACCTCAGGGTGGCTGGAAGGCTGCAGGCGTGTTCGACATGAACGCGAAACTGGAGACGGCTGAACTTGGAGATACCAAAAACGTAACCCGTGCCGGGGATGTCTGGCTGGCCGGGCAGCCTTCACGGGAGCAAATCAGGAGACTTCCCGCTTTAGGCATCAGGACGGTCATTAGTCTTCGAAAAGACGGAGAGCTTGACTGGAATGAACGAGAGCTGGTGGAGTCACTTGGGATGACATTTGTTGAGTTACCATTTCGTGAATCCGATGAACTCACAAACGACGTTTTCGAAAAAGCAATGCAGAAGTTGAAGTCGGCTTCCGCGGAAAACGGAGTTCTGCTGCACTGCGCTTCGGCGAATCGAGTGGGCGCGGTGTGGATGGTGCATCGAGTGATGAACGGCCGCGTTGCTGTGCCACAGGCAAAGGAAGAAGCAGCTCGGGTTGGTCTGAAAAGTCCTCAGTACGAACAGAAAGCACTGCTTTATCTGAAAGACAGAAAGAAGCTGTAGCATTTGTTCCGAGTAGAGGTTTCATCCTGGGAATGATTACCCAGGATCGGTCGACTGGGTAGCGACTATTCCGTCTGCACCGATCTCCGATTGTTGGGTCAACCGGTATTTGCCACGTTGGTGGTGTTTCGAAACCGAGTCTTGATTCATGGGAGCTAGCTTAAGTTCGTCACCCCGTTGCGTCTGTACCGTATTCCGGGTCCGATCACGTTTGCACAAAAGGTTAAGTTCCTGGCTTCGTGTTCGGAATGGAATACTGTCGGCCGAGTCTGCAGAGTCGCAGGGTTGCGATTTCTGGTGGTGTGTCGTTCGTATCGGTCGTTTCCCTGGAATTCGGTTCGATGATGCAATTTGTAACTCAGTACCACCTTGATGCTGCCGCATTTGTGTTACTGACGCTGACAATCACATGGTTGACAGATCGCTGCTATCTGCTGCGATTTGCCACGCCTGCCCGACGAAAATGGACTGCCTCGCTTGCGCTTCTGATCACCGTATTCGGACTGTTTGCTGCTTATCCACTCAACGCCGATCCAGACGGTGGCGACGCGTTCATACGGCGAGTCTCGGCGGAGGCCACAGGGATCATCGTTGTCCTGGTCGTGCTGATGGCCAGTTGTGTCTCCGTCTTCACGTCAGAAATTCTGGGCCGCTACCGCGATCAGCAGATGCGGCTGGAGCTGCAGACACATGAACTAACCACCGCATTGAGACGGCAGGACGTGTTTCAGTTTGCAATCAACTCGCACGCCATTTTCATGACGACCGATATTCGCGGTGTCATCACGTTTGCCAATGAACGATTGTGCCGAATCAGTGGTTATTCCAGCGATGAGCTTGTTGGTGCCCGACCGCATATTATGAATTCGGGTTATCACGACGGTGAGTTCTGGGAAAAAATGTGGCAGGCGATTCGAGCTGGCGAGGTTTGGGGGGGAGAAGTCTGCAATCGCCGCAAGAACGGGACTCAATTCTGGATCAAGAACACCATTGTTCCGTATCTGGATGACAGCGGGAAAATCTGCCAGTTCGTTTCTATCGCAACAGATATCACGGCTCGCAAACGTTACGAAACGGACTTGATGAAAGCTGCCCGGCTGGATCAGCTAACCGGCCTTGCCAATCGTTCGCTCTTTCACGAACGTCTGTTGACGGCCATGAATCACTTTCGGCGAAATAACAGCCGTCAGTTCGCGCTGATGTTCCTGGACTTCGACCGATTCAAGCTGGTCAACGACAGTCTTGGTCATGATGTTGGCGACTTGCTGCTGAAGGAAATCGCCGTCCGACTACGCCGGCATGTCCGGTCCACAGATGAGATCACCGTTGAAACAAGTGCGGCAACCGTAGCTCGCCTCGGAGGCGATGAATTTGTTGTGCTTGCTGAAGACATCCGGAGCCCCCGAGATGCCGTTTGCCTCGCGCAGCGATTGCTGGATGTCTGTGGTGAGCCGTATGACCTGAACGGCCAGGTTGTCCAGTCCTCGGCCAGCATTGGAATTGTTTGCAGCGACCTGAAGTACCGGACGGCTGACGAGATGCTTCGCGATGCGGATATCGCGATGTATCAGGCAAAAGCGCGGGGGAAAGCGCAGTATGTTATCTTTGATGCCAGTATGCAGCAGGCCGTGCGCGACCGTGTTCAGATCGAAGAAGATCTCCGGATCGCGCTGGCCGAGAATCAATTCGTGCTTCACTACCAGCCCATTGTCTCACTCACGGACGGCCATCTGAGCAGTGTCGAAGCATTGGCTCGCTGGAATCATCCAACGCGCGGAATTGTCTCACCAAAGCAGTTCATTTCGATTGCTGAAGAGACAAGGCTGATTCTGCCACTGAGCTTGTGGGTCCTTCGTGAAGCGTGCCACCAGTTTGTGGAATGGAAAACAAAATTCCCCGAGACGGCTCCGGCGTATGTCAGCGTAAACCTGTCCCGAATTCAGCTGGCCGAAGCGACGCTTGTGAGTCAGGTCATGGAGATCATTTCCGCTACGGGGATTCACCCTGAACAGCTTCAGCTGGAGGTCACGGAATCTGAAATTATGGAGAACGCCCACGCCGCTCGGGAAATGCTGAACGCACTCAAGGCTGAGGGCATTCGACTGGCAATGGATGATTTCGGTACCGGCCATTCTTCTCTGGCATGTCTGCATGAATTTCCATTTGATGTCTTGAAAATCGATCAGGCATTTATCCGAAACTTCGATCGCGGCCGCGCATTTATTGCCCTCGCAAATTCAATTGTTTCGCTCGCTGACAATCTGGGTATGGAATGTGTCGCGGAAGGCATTGAGACGATCGACCAGATTGCCACGCTTCAGGCAATGGGCTGCACCTGCGGGCAGGGGTATTATTTTGGAAAGCCTGTTTCCGTGGAAGTGCTCATGAAAGGGGAATGGCGCGCTTCTTCCCTGGCATCTTCAACGGCAGTTCAGTCAGACTGGTAGTCGTAACTTAAATGCAGGTGCACTGTTTTGTTATTTCTTGAGTGCCGGATTGCCCGCGTCTTTTCAAGCGCCAAAGCATTCCTCCTGCACTGCTGATGTTCAAAGAGCCCTCCCGGAGTGCGTAGCTGTATCCTGAGTTGCTGTCGCTGAATGAGCCGGAATCGTCGGTCATGTTATCGATGAAGCAGCATTTCCGTATGCGATTTGCAGTGATCGCTGCTTGTCATCTGAACAATTTAGTGCGATCATGTTGCCCCGGGGTTTGCCCCGGGGTTTGCCCCGTGCCTGCCATCACGATTCCCGCCCCACGTTTCTATTCCTCGCCTGAGAATTTAAAAGTGACCATTCAGCGTTCCACGATTGCCCGAAACGGTAGACAGCGATTTCTGTATGGCTGTCTGGTGGTGACCCTGCTTTCCGGATGCCAGAAACAGGCCGCTTCGTCTCTGAACGAGGTTTCCGGCCAGAAGGATCTTCCTCAGATTCGGGTCGATGTGATCGCGGTGGATCGGGTGAAATGGCCGACAATCGTGCGAAGCCATGGTAGTCTGGTGCCGGATGAAGTTGCGGTGATTGGCAGCCGAATAGATGGACGTGTTTCCCAGGTTGATGTGGATCTGGGCGATCGTGTGACTCAGGGAATGACGCTGGTGACCATCGGTCAGGCAGAATTTCAGTTAAGAGTCGAGCAGGCGGAGGCTCAGCTGCTTCAGGCCAGGTCTGCGGTAGGGCTGCGGCCCGGAGATCCAGTGGCTCAGTTACAGCCAGAGAATGCGCCTCCTGTGCTCGAACACAAAGCTCTCTGGAATGAAGCACGCGGTAATCTTGACCGTGCAGAAATGCTGCTGGCAAAGAATTCAATCACCGCGTCAGAGATTGATCAAATCAAGGCCGCTGCTGCAGTCGCTGAAGCGAGGTTTAAGTCGGCCCTGAATTCGGTGCATGAGAAGATCGCTCAGATCGGTGTCCGCGAAGCAGAACTTGCGCTGGCGAAAGAACAATTGGCAGATACAACCATCGTCGCTCCCTTTGACGGACTGATCCAGAGTCGGGATGTTTCCCCCGGCACCTATCTGCGGACCGGCGATGCTGTGGCAACACTGGTCCGCACAGATACCCTGCGATTTCGTGGTACGATCCCTGAGCGTTTTTCACTGGATATTTCGGTTGGCCAGTCCGTGGAGCTGGAGATTGAGTCTGTTGCGACTCCGGTGAAAGTCCCCGTCACGCGGATCAGTCCGGCAGTGGACCTCACCAGCCGGTCACTTTTGTTTGAGGCGGTTGTCGATAATTCTGCCGGAAGCCTCCGCAGCGGATTGTTCGCAGAAGCTCGAATCGTTACGGACGAAACGTCAACCACAGTTGCAATTCCTCACAGTGCCCTGGTCGAGTTTGCCGGCGCAGAGAAGGTATGGAAGGTTGTGGATGGAGTTGCCAAAGAGCAGCAGGTCTTGACAGGAGAGCGTCGGGCGGACGGCATCGAGATTCTTCAGGGGTTGCAGCCAGGCGATATGATTCTGAGCGATGGTCGCGAAGGGATGGTGGCTTCGGTGCTGCCGAACACAGGCGATGAATCACTCGCGACATCGAGCAACTCCGCAGCCGAGGACAATGCAGCCGAGGACAATGCAGCCAGCCATGCCGACGGTGGAAATGGTGAGCACGCTGAGTAGTGGGCTCAGGCGGGGAAGTCCTTCCGGATAACGGTGCGAATCAGTTTGGCCTGTCCTGCGGGACAGGATGCCGTGAACCCGGCCGGCGCCAATGCCGACTCAACGGCCCCGCGTCTTCACTTTACACTTGCTGCACAGTTGATCGGGTTGGGAACCAAAGTTACTGCTGTTTCCATTCCGGCCGAACAATTGGTTGCTGTTCGGTAAGCATGGCGGAATGTTGTGCTACAACATCGCGTTGCTCGGCCTGATTCGCGATGTTGCGGGTTTCATCAGGATCATTGACGTGATCGTAGAGTTCACGATCCGTGGTTTGTCCTGTTTTCCAGTCGCGCCATTCGGTGTAACGGTGCGTTGCAGAGCGGATTGAGTAGCCCATATGTGTGGGCTGCTTGTCTGGTTCGCGGTCGTAATATGCTGGCCGCGGGTGCTGCGTAAGTGCGACATCACGCACGCTGCTGTGGACGTTTGAAAGTACCGGGACCAGACTTCGGCCATCCAGACCTTCACGGGAGGGAAGGCCACAGAGTTCGATGAGCGTCGGATAAAGATCGGTCAGTTCTGCCAGTGAATCTGTTCTTTTGCCGGCAGTCGTCATGCCGGGCGTCGCTATGATCAGAGGAACACGAGCATCCAGTTCGAAGTTGGACGTCTTTGCCCACAAAGTCTGCTCTCCCAGATGATAACCGTGGTCTGACCAGAAGACGACGACAGTGTGCCGGGTGAGGTCGTTATGGTCGAGTGCATCAAGTACTTTTCCGATTTGTGCGTCCATGTAGCTGATGTTTGCCAGGTATCCATGTCGCATTTCACGAATATTCTCCCCCGTGATCTTGCGAGTTTTTACGCCAAGGATTTCCCGACTGTCATGCCAGGCAATTCGGGGCGCATCGGTTGGCCATTCAGCATGCCGGGGCAGGGGGATCTGATCGCGTTCGTACAAATCCCAGTATTTTTTTGGCGCGTTAAAGGGTGAGTGTGGTTTCCAGAAACCCACGGCAAGAAAGAACGGCTGCTGGCTGTGCTTGAGTTGGCTGATTGCTTCGACTGCGAGCTTCGCAACGCGTCCGTCAAAATACGCATCATCAGGAACATCTCGGCAATCACATTTGGGATCGATCGCAGAACTGGGAGGTATTTCACCTTCAACAACGGCTTGGTCCCGGCCATGATTGGCAAAATGCATCACAGCCGGAACGCTCCACGATTGAGGGTCCCCCTGGACTTCATGGATCCAGTTGTGAAAGATCTTTCCGATGTTCTGGGTGAAATAGCCCTGTTGTTTGAAGTGTTCCGGGAGGGTGACAACATTTGGATTCCTGTCGCGAAAGTGTGTCGGCAGATCCCAGATTTGCAGGCTGTCAGGATGCCGTCCCGTCATCAGAGAGGCACGCGATGGATTGCAGACGGCCTGCTGGCAATACGCACGATCAAACACAACACCGCGTTGTGCCAGACGATCCAGATTTGGTGTCCTGACTATTGAGTGGCCATAACACGCCAAATCATTTCGCAGATCGTCCGCGGCGATGAACAGAACATTCATGTGGTCGGCCGCAGATGTCACAGAAGCCAGGCAGAAAAAAATCGCCACGCCAAAGGACAAGGTACGGATACCATTCAACAGTGTCACGCGGTACTTGTGAGTCACGGGAAGCTCTTTCACGGGAAGCTTTGTCATCGGGCCGACTTTGAATTTGGGGTTCGGGCCGTGTTCTTATGTTTTGAATCCCAGGTCAGGAGTGATGATGTCATCCCGGACCACATCATGATTTCAGGTCGCGTCCGCCGTCGTTTCAGCCGGCTTGACTTTGCCGTCCAGGAGACAACTGACGTTGACGTCGCCCAGCACATTGATGGTTGTACGGCATCGATCAAGGAACCAGTCGACGGTGAGTAACAGAGCGATATATTCAGTTGGCAAACCGACCGCGCTGAAGACGAGTGTCATGGTCACCAGGCCGGCTTCCGGAATTCCGGCCGCGCCGACAGACGCGATGATCGACGTCAGCACAATAATCAGCTGCTGCGTCATCGTAAGTTCCTGGCCGATGAGCTGAGCGACGAACAATGCTGCCATGGCTTCATAAAGCGCGGTTCCGTCGTTGTTGAAGTTCGCTCCCACGAGCGCGCCCATGCTGGCCGATTCTTCGCGGACGCCCACTTTTTCCTTCAGACAGGCGTAAGTCACGGGCATCGTTGCTGTTGAGCTGTCAGTGGAGAATGCCATGACCAGGGCATCTCTCATACTTCTCAGCATGTGGATCGGTGGCACCCACGAAAACAGCCGGATGCGAATCAGGTACCAGAGTGTTTGCAGCAGAAGTGCAACGATCACTGCAAGAATGAATGCGCCCATCGCTTTGAAGGGACCAAAGCCTTCCGTTCCGACAACTTTTGCAACGATGGCAAAAACGCCAAGCGGCACCAGGGCAATGATCCAGTGCAGGACCTTTAGCAGGACGTCGTACGCGATTTCAACCAGATCCTGCACATTGGCAATCGGCTTTTCTCTCATATCACGCAGGGCGACACCGAATGCAACTGCAATGAATATGACGCCGATGATGTTCTGTTTATCACCCAGTGGCCCCAGAATACTTCTGGGGACATTGGCAACAAGAAGATCAACAGGTGAAACCGGACCATCACCATGCTCAGACTCTGTTGTTGACGTCGGTGCATCGAACGTTGCCCACGTTCCAGGCTTCATGATATTGGCAACACCCAATCCAATCACAATGGCCATTGTGGTATTCAGGATTAAAAGGCCCGCCAGTCGGCCAGCTGTCTTTCTGGTAATTTCGGTGGTCATCAGAACGTGTGTGACCGCAATCAGAATCAATGGCGGAGCCAGCGCGCCAAGAAGCTGAAGAATAACCTTGCTTGGCAATTCGAAAAAAACGGCCCGACTGCCCAGCAGCAGACCTGTGAACAGACCAGCAACGAGTGCGATCAGGATGCGCCAGTAAAGTGGCATCTGATTCCAGCGGGTCAGCAGACTGGCACTCTTTTGTGATTTTTCCTGATCAGGATCGCTCATCATTGAAACCTTTCGATGCAGATGGGCTCAGATTGTAGCCAGCAGCGAACGATGTCGCGAACCGTTGAGTTTTCCCGGGAGAAAACCAAATCTTCATTGGGCTGTTACGATTCAAACAGTCGCCGGAAACCGCTTGGAGATGTCAGAAGCCTGTTGAAGAACGGGACTGGTTCGAGCAGGAACCGTTAAAACACGATGGTTTCCAGTCCTCCTGCCTGCCAGTCCCGATTTTTCAACGGACAGTTGGGACAGAGATAGTGTCTGGTACATGACCGCGGCAGTTTGTATTGGTTTTGCTTTGCTTCGCGGCGGATTCTGGCCGCGGTGTTTCAGCACCGCCTTCGAAGTTCCGGGCATTTCGGAGTGTTCCCATCAACACGCAGTCATATCATCCATGTCGCCGCGCTGAAACATCGTTCCGCGAATGGACAGGCACTAATCCACCCTCAGTTTTGCGGGGCTCGCCAATGGGCCCTGATGCGCCTACAGTGTGGAGTCCATTGTCTACCAGAAGTCGGAGAAATCAGTGTCGCGTGAATTGCCCGTGTCTTCGAACCCGGATTCTTTCGGCTGGTGTTTTGAAAACACCTATACACAGCTGCCATCAGAATTCTTTGCGGTGGCCGAGCCGGTCAAAGTCGCAGATGCAAAGCTTGTCGTAGCCAACCATCGGCTGGCATTGGAGCTTGGGCTGCGGCTGAATGATCAGCCTGCCGGGCATCTGGCAGCCCTGTTTGCCGGACAGCAAATTCCGGTGGGGGCCAAACCGATTGCGCAGGCCTACGCAGGCCATCAGTTTGGTGGGTTCACGATTCTGGGAGATGGTCGGGCAATTCTGCTGGGAGAACATCGAACGCCGCTCGGCGAACGGATCGACATTCAACTGAAGGGATCCGGGCAAACTCCGTACTCCCGTCGCGGCGACGGACGCGCAGCTCTGGGGCCAATGCTCAGAGAATACATCATCAGCGAAGCGATGCACGGTTTGAAAATTCCGACAACTCAAAGTCTGGCCGTTGTGACGACTGGCGAAACCGTCTATCGGGAAACGCCCCTGCGCGGGGCCATTCTGACGCGTGTCGCGGCCAGTCATATTCGCGTTGGTACGTTTCAGTTCGCCGCCAGCCGACAGGACGAATCCAGTCTGCGTGCGTTGGCCGATTATACGATTCATCGCCATTACCCTGAAATCTCGAAGAGCGATTGCACCGATGCCGAAAGGTACCTTCAGTTCCTTCGTGCTGTTGCCGATCGTCAGGCCGCTCTGATTGCGCAATGGCAAATGGCAGGTTTCATTCATGGTGTGATGAATACCGACAACATGGCCATCAGCGGAGAGACCATTGATTACGGTCCCTGCGCATTCATGGACCACTATGACCCGGCAACGGTGTTTAGTTCGATTGACCGTCGGGGTCGTTATGCTTACGGGAACCAGCCTGCGATCGGGCAATGGAATCTGGCCCGATTTGCCGAAACCCTGCTCCCGTTACTGGATGCCGACGAAGCGATTTCGGTCGAAAAGGCGACGGCCGCGCTGGATGAATATGCTGAGCGTTTCGATAGCTATTGGCTACAGGGGATGCGGCGAAAGCTTGGACTTCAGGCAGAACTGGATGAAGATCGCGAACTTGTGAACCAGTTGCTGGAATGGATGAAGTCTGTGAAGGCAGATTTGACAAATACATTCGATGATCTTTCGACGGGCCGTGCATCGGAGTCCTTCGGCGGTTTGTATGCCGAGGCGACATTTGTCAACTGGTGTGCTCGATGGAACGACCGTCTGAAGGTCGATGGCAATACCCGGGAATCGGTTCGTCAGGGAATGCTGGCTGTGAACCCTGCAAGAATAGCTCGCAACCACCGCGTCGAAGAAGCGCTGTCAGCAGCGACGGAACGCGACGATCTAAGCACGATGCATCGTCTGCTGGATGCCCTGGCAAGTCCTTTTGATCGTGACCCGCAGTTCGATGTGTATCGTGACCCCTCGCCCCCCGGGACGTGCTATCGCACATTCTGCGGAACATAACTCTGCACGGAATGTCAACGTGTTTCGAACAATTTGCAGATAACTCCCGGCGCAGTGCCGGGGATTTTCACTATGCCTGCCACGCTGGACATGCCGGATCCTGGCGTTATCCGGGCTTGTGTGTTATCCAGGTTTGTGTGTTAACCGGGTTTGTGTGTTAACCGGGTTTGTGTGTTAACCGGGTTTGTGTGTTAACCGGGTTCCACGGGCACGAATGTCGTGCGGTTTCTTTCTGATGCCGCTTCGGCCGCTTCGCGTGCGCGGCGCTGAAATTCCAGCTGGCATCGATAGGGGCGAGTCGGCATTGTGTCTCGCGGCTCACTCTGCCCAGTGGCAGTAATTCTGCGAGCGCGCAGATTATCCCGCAGGCATGCTTTCAGAATACTGATCGCGCGACGCTTGCAGGAATCATCCAGAAGCGGGATCAGCAGTTCGACTCGGCGATCCAGATTTCTTGTCATCCAGTCCGCGCTGGAGATGAAGACGCGTTCGTCACCACCATGGTAAAAATAGAGGATGCGAGCGTGTTCCAGAAATCGATCGATGATACTGGTAACGGTGATGTTTTCGCTGAGTCCCGGTACGCCCGGCTTCAGGCAGCAAATGCCGCGGATATTCAGATGAATCAGGACGCCTGCCTGCGAGGCCTTGTAAAGAGCCTGAATCATATCGGGATCGGCCAGGGAATTGAGTTTGAGGATGATGCGTCCCTGGTCGCCATTCTTTGCACGGTCTGCTTCGACCGAGATCATTTCCAGCAGTTTTTCCCGCATACCGATCGGGGCAGATTCGATTTGAGCAAACTGCTGAATCTGTGAAGAACCCGTGATCGCGTTGAACCAGGAGATCGCATCATTGCCTAATTCGCGGTTGCACGTCATGTAGCTAATGTCCGTGTAGAACTTCGCCGTGAGTTCGTTGTAGTTCCCGGTTCCAAAATGAACATATCGCTGGAAACCCTGGGGTTCGCGACGAACAACGATGCAGGCCTTCGCATGGGTCTTTAATCCGCGGACGCCATAAATCACCTGAACGCCGCTGTATTCCATCTGTCGCGCCCATTCGATGTTGCGTGCTTCATCGAATCTGGCCTTCAGTTCCACGATGACAGTCACGTTCTTTCCGTTTTCTGCGGCCTTCATCAGAGCCTTGACAACCGGACTGTTTCGGCTTGTTCGATACAGCGTTTGTTTGATAGCCACGACATCCCGGTCTTCGGCAGCTTCGTTCAGCAGCCGAAGCAGCGGATCGAACGATTCGTATGGGTGATGAAGCAGGATGTCCTGAAGCCGAATGGCCTCGAAGATCGATTCACCTGGTTCGAACAACGGGTTTTCGCAGGAAGACCACGGTGGGTACAGATACTGATCGAAGCCGCTGATGTCGGCAATTTGCATCAGGTCGCTCATGCCAACAATCCCGGGGACGACATAGATGTCGCGTTCCCCGAGTCTGAGGAGTGTCTTCAGAAAATCCATCATGGCACGCGTCACCTGATCGGAAAGTTCGAGACGCGTACAAAAACTATCCTTGCGATAATCCAGCACATCTTCCATTTCGGCCAGCAGGTCCGCGCCATCTTCTTCACTCACGCTCAGGTCGGCATTTCGTGTGACGCGAAACGGCACCGTCGAAATGACTTCCTCACCAGGAAAGAATCGTTCGGCCATCATGGCGATGACATCTTCGGTCAGAATG
>JAGQQE010000188.1 GCA_020426345.1 Planctomycetaceae bacterium | reverse complement strand
AGTTCCGCCGGAGACGGCTGAAGTCCGGCAGCATGAACGGCCAGCGTCTTACTGACAAAATGATCCACCGGATGCACATCGGAGGGAATGTCTGCCTTTTGTGGAGCCACGTATGCCCAATGGACCGGTGACGGTGAACTCTCAACGTTCCACTCGGCGCCGGCATCGATCCACTGCTCGATCATCCGGATCTGTTCGTCAGTCAGACGGTCACCTTCGGGGGGCATACGATCTTCATCACCAGACCTGATGCGTCGTACCAATTCGCTGGCGCGACTTTTTCCCGACACAATGGATGGTTCACCCGAATCGTTTCGCAACAGTAAATCGTCGCGTGATGTTAATCGAAAACCGCCTTCGCGGGCGTCCGGCCCATGACACTCCAGGCAGCGGCGTTGCAGAATGGGAAGGACTTCCGAAGCGAAATCGACTTGTCGGATTCCGGATTCTTCCTGCCCGATTCCAGATTCATCGGCTGTCGCTGTCCCTGTTCCACAAATCAGGGCCTGGACGCCGATCAGGATGATTTGCCGAAGCAGGCATTTGGGAAGGAGATGCTTCATGGTCGTGGGAATGGTGGGTCGGCAGGTGAGATTGGGCAGCCAGAGCCGCCACTGGGGAAGTGCGCTGCCGCCAGCATACCAAAGTCCCCTTGAAAGTCACCAGCGAATCCGTCGGCCGAACCGCTTGCCATGGGAGTCGCGGCCGGATCTTACCTCTGTGCGCCCGAGTCTTCAGCGGCAGGTAATTGCTCCGGAGGCAGGTCCGTCAGTGCGAACAGAGTCTGGCCAGCACGATAAGTGATCTCCCGGTCCGTTGTGGTGATCGACAGTCGTCCCGTTTCATCGAGGACGAACAGGACTAAAGCGTCCGGGCCATACATGGCTCGAAAGTCGTCGAAATCAAATTCGTCTGTCAGGCGGGTCCGCTTGATCACCGCACCGGACTCGAATCGTCGATCCAGATATTCGTATGTCGCATTTTCTGAAAAAGCGACTCGGCCAAATAACGCATCGGATGCGATTTTCCTGCGATCGTGCCCCTGGGTAGGCGAACTAAGCCGATACGTTTCTGCACGCCCGAACAGCTCACTGAAGCGGCGAGCGGCGATGCTGTTGACCTCCACATTCGGCGTCAGGGCCAGGAATCGCCCAATCCCTCCCAGATCAATTTCATGGTGCATTGCTTCGGACAGAATATCTGCGTGAAAGACATTCAGACCTTCCATCCTGGCTACGGAAAGATTTTGGGCATTCTTGTCGACCAGGACGACAGGAATCTTTTCCTTCACCAATGCGACCGCAATGGCCCTTGCGCCGGGATGTCCGCTGGCGATCAGGATGCCTTGTGGATTCGCCGAACTCAGACCAAGCTTTCTGGCGAGTATTCCTGCTGTTAAACCATAGACGATCACCGTACCGATGATGACCATGAACGTCGCTGCAGCGAATTCCTCCGCTGGCAGACTGGTTCTCTGCATTTCCAGTGCGAATACCGATGCGACGGCGGCAGCAACAATTCCGCGCGGTGCAAGCCACGATAGAAAAATACGTTCGGACTTCTTCAGCCCACAGCCAATCGTTGAAATCCAAACGCAGGCCGGGCGAACCACCAGAATCAGAAACGTGACAAATCCAATACCGCGCCAACCCAGTTTCAACAGACTGACCGGGTTCAGTCGGGCGGTCAGCAGGATGAAAAGACTTGAGATCAGCAGAACACTCAGGCTCTCTTTGAATTCAAAAATATGACGCACGGGCACGCGTTTCTGATTGGCCAGTAACAGGCCCATCACTGTGACTGCCACCAGTCCCGATTCGTGTGACAGCAGGTTCGACGCTGTAAATCCCCCGATAACCACCGCCAGAGTGAAGGGACTTTGAAGATGATCAGGGACCCAGTGTCGGGCGAGAAGTTGCAAAAGTGCCACCGAGAGCAGCAAGCCAACGACACTGCCCGCGAACATGGTTCCAAGAAAACCCTGAAGCGCCGACGTCGCCGCATTCTGCACGTCGCCCCGCAGCAATGCCTCCTGAGCTCCATAGACGAGGACGGCCAGGACAGCACCAATCGGATCAATTACGATTCCCTCCCATCTCGCGATCGGCCCCGTAGATCCTGTCGGCCGAATGTCCCGCAGCATGGGCCCGATCACTGTCGGTCCGGTGACCGTCAGAATTGATCCCAGCAGCAGCGAAACAGAAAACGGGAAATTCAGTATCCAGATACCAGCAATCGTACTCAGCGCCCACGTCACCAGAACTCCCACCGTCAGCAGCATTGCGAGCGGTCGACCGATCGCCTTTAAGTCGCTTAACCGCAGGCTCATACTGCCTTCGAACAGAATGACGGCAATGGACAGGGAAACAATGGGAAGAACCAGATTGCCAAGCAGCTTATCGGGGTTGATCCATTGCAGCACCGGCCCGGCGATCACACCCGCTGTCAAAAGAAGAAGGATTGACGGCAGGCGAATGCGTGACGCAATCCACTGGCTGCCAATGCCAAGCACAAACATCCCGGCAAGTGATGTTAGCACGTCGGGCTCGTTCACAGGTGTTCTCCGGCCTGGTGCCGTGATGTTGGACTTGTCAAACGCAACTCAGGTCGATCGTCTTGTGCAGCTTCGCCTGTGTTTCGTGGCATTCTGAAGGATGAAGGAACATGAACAAACGCGGGGTTCGAACGAATGTAGACAGGTTTGAGATGGCTTTTGACTTTCGCGATGGCTGGATTCCATGAG
Source organism: Planctomycetaceae bacterium (assembly GCA_020426345.1). Classification (GTDB taxonomy): domain Bacteria; phylum Planctomycetota; class Planctomycetia; order Planctomycetales; family Planctomycetaceae; genus F1-80-MAGs062. The sequence continues at coordinate 9,342 of JAGQQE010000188.1, read as the reverse complement.
CAAAACACCACCGGGGAACATGGCGCTTGATGGAAGGAACCGGAGCGTGACATGCTACCTGAACCTGGAAAACCGTTTCACCCACCGCCATCATTGCCTGATTTCAGGTTCTGCCTGATTTCGGGTTCTGCCAACCGACCACCGGTCTCGGATGACTCACAGGACAGGAAACACTGGCAGTAGGAAAACACTGGCAGATCGACTGAGGACGTCGCGCACGCCTTATTGCTTGCCTTCCGTCCGTTTCGACCACCAGGGCAGGCCGACACCGCCATCCATCGTCAAAGTTGAACCGGTCATGTATTCGCCCTCTTTGCTTAAAGTAAAGCAAACGCCGAAGGCCATTTCTTCCGGTGAACCCATGCGTTGCATGGGCAGGCTGGCCGCCCCTTCAGCCAGTTGTTCTTCGGTAAAGAATTTGCGTTCACCGGGAGTGTCGATCCAGCCAGGATGAAAGACATTGACGCGAATCCCGTGCTTCACCAGTTCGATGGCAGCGGTGCGCGCCATATGATCGATTGCGGCCTTGGACATGTTATAGGCCATCGCAGTCGGGAACGGGATAATGGCATGGGGAGAGCTGATGACGGTGATTGCTCCTCCTTTGCCCTGACTCAGCATTTGCTGGGATGAAGCGCGAACCCCATAAAACGCTCCCCACATGCTGACGTCAACGGTTCGACGAAAACCATCCATATCGGCTTCCACCATCAGCTGGCGGTCACTGTAAACGGCATTACTGACGAAGATGTCCAGGCTGCCAAATTCCTTCACGGTCCGGGCGACCATATCTTCAACGGCTTTCTGGTCTGACACGTCACATGCCACGACCAGCGCGTTTCGCCCCATGGCTCGGATCTCGTCTGCAACATCGTCGGCCTGCGCCCGGCTCGAACTGCAATTGATGGTGACATTGGCGCCACCCCTGGCAAGTTCGATGGCCACTGCGCGACCAATCCCTTTGGACGAACCGGTTACCAGCGCATTCTTGCCTGTAAAGTCGAAGTGCATGCGATCTTACCCTGTTATCCTGACCATGATTTTCAGACGGAATGGAATTATAGATCCGATGTTGTGCCTTTCACTCATCGCTGAAACCGACGGCAGGCACGTTCAAACACCGGACAGCGTTTGGAATTGGGTGATCATTGTGGCGGAGTTAGCCGTAAATCACCAGCGGACAGGAGTGACTTCCAGATTCCGGTGAGCGTTCTGGTTTTCAGAGTAATCAAAGGCTGGTTCAAACAGAGCCGTCGGTTCAGATCCGGCCTGCAGCTGACCCAGGGTTTCAAGTGGTGCTGTGGGCGTCTCGCTGGACGGTTCGCCGTCTGATGTTTAGTTTATCCGTACAGTCGAGTCATCCATTTTCTAATTTCGGGGAGCAAACATATGCCGCGTCAGGAAACCCGTCGGTCATTTCTTACGAACACAAGCCTTGCGGGATTGGCGGCAGCCTCAAGCCCCTACTGGTTTGCTCCTTCGTCTTTTGCAGCCCCGTTTCGAAGTGCGAACGATCGACCTGTGCTCGGTTGTATTGGCACCGGGGACCGCTGGAATGCCGTTGGTCCTAATGCGATGAAGTTCAGTGAATGTGCGGCGGTTTGCGACGTCGACGAAGCGCACAAGGAAAAAGGGAAGGCTAAAGCTCTCGAACTGAACGGGAAGAAAGGCGTCGACCGACAGGTCGAAATGCACGAAGACTATCGCAGGATTCTGGATCGCAGTGATATCGATGTGGTCACAATTGTAACGCCCGACCACTGGCACAGCAAAATTGCGATTGAAGCCATGAAGGCGGGCAAAGACGTCTACTGCGAAAAACCTCTGACCCTGACTATTGACGAAGGAAAACAGATTCGAAAGGTTCTGGACGAGACGGGTCGTGTGTTCCAGGTCGGAACGCAGCAAAGAAGTGAAATGGCCCTTCGGTTTCTGCATGCTGTTGCCATCATTCGCGAGGGACGCATCGGTGATCTCAAAACAGTCACTTGTGCAATTGGTGGGGCTCCTTCGTGCGATTCTCTTCCGGTTGTCGATGTGCCAGCCGGTCTGAACTGGGATATGTGGCTCGGTCAGGCACCGAAAGTGGATTATCGCTCCGGAGCCTCCGGTGGACGCTATCCGCACTCACGATGCCACTACGAGTTCCGCTGGTGGTACGAGTACTCCGGTGGAAAGATGACTGACTGGGGCGCACATCACGTGGATATCGCTGCGTGGGCCTTCAATCTTGAAAATACCGGCCCCGTCAAGGTCGAGCCGATTTCTTCGACACATCCCGTCCCACTGAAAGATGGCGTTCCGACAGATGACACCAAGTACAACACGGCGACAAAATTTCATGTGACCGCGACCTTCGAAAACGGTTCTGTGCTTCACATCCGCGACCGAGCGGACGACCTGGGATTCGATAACGGATTGATGCTCGAGGGCACGGAAGGCCGTATCTTCGTGAACAGAGGTAAACTCACCGGGGCGGCGGTTGATGGATTGAAAGAAAATCCGCTGAAAGAGGAAACTCTGAAGACTCTGTACAAAGGCAAAGAGCCCGGAGACCATATGAAGAACTTCTTCGAATGTGTCGTCGATCGAAGCCAGCCAATCAGTGACGTCTACAGCCACCATCGTGCCATGACCGTTTGCCACCTGGCGAACATCGCTATTCGTCTGGATCGGCCGATCAACTGGAATCCTGAAACAGAACAGATCATTGGGGATGCTGCTGCAGCCCAGTGGCAGGCCCGTGAGCAACGAAAAGGCTACGAGATTCAGGTTTGAGCCTGACAGGTTATGAATCCGGGTCGCAGCAGTGGCATACGCATCCTCTGCTGCGACTTTTTCGTTCCGGGCGGTTTTGACGCCAACCGGGCCCAAAACAAGGGCAAGGTGGGGCGACTTTTCTCGCGGGGAAAACTGTCTGTATGCTGGCTGTCTTAACAACTGACCAGGCTGGCAGTGACCATTCCGCAAATCGACCCTTATCGCTGTTCAACTCAGAATGAAATGCCGCTTCGTTCGTAGCATTAACGCGATCACTTGGATATGGTTGTGTTGTCGATGTTCCGCGGGCAAGTCAAATAGCAAGTTCTGGTAGCCACTGATGGTTTCACAGCTTACACATCCCGCATTGACCCACATTGTCGACGTGTTCGATCAGATTGATCTGTTCGAATCGCTGAATAACGACCGCATTGTGGAGTTATCGAAGCTCGGCAACCAATCCGGCTTCTCCAGCACAGATGCTATCCGTCGATCGACGGGCATTTCGAACCGCCGGATTCTTGCAACAGGCCGCACCGCCATCGATCTGGCAGATCGACTGATCAATCGACTGGAATCGACCACCGGCATCATGCTGGGAGATTTTGCGAAGGTCTTTCTGTGTCATTCCCATACCAGTGGTCAGGAAGTGGTCGATCTCGCAAGCACGCTCACGCGGCGGCACGAGCTTCCTCGATCGCTCATCCAACCCGTCAACTACGGCTGTTGCGGCTTTCTGAAAATGCTGCAGGACGGCGCAGAATGGCTGGAATCGCATCGAAGTCCGAACACTCGGATTGCCATTCTCGCCGTGGAAACCCCCGAAACATGGCATGATGGATCGGACCGTTTGTTCTGCGGAATTGTATCGGCCGGGGCAGCCGCAGCCGTTTTGCAGGGGATTCCCGGCATCGACGCTGATGTGAGTGGTTCACAAACAGGTCTGCCCTTTTCTGTAATTCGGGCGGATGATTTTAAGATTCCGGTAGAACGTCGACCAAATTCCAATCCCCTGTTCCATAAAGAATGGGCAGATTGCTTCACTTTCCGCGGTGAGTCGAGTTACCGCAATGTCATGCGGATGAACGCAGAACCTGTTTTTCTGAACGGCATCGAATTGATGCTGAACAACCTGCGCAATGCGATCATGTCGATTGATCGCCAGCCGGGCGAACGCGTCATCGTCTTACCACACCAACCCAGTGGCAAGTTGCTCCGCGCATTGATTGCAACGGCCCGCCAGGAGTTCCCGGACTTCCAGTTTCTGAACAATCTGGACCAGTATGGCAACACGATCTCGTGCTCTGTGCCAACCATTCTGTCCCGACTGGACCAGGTGCTCGCAGCAAACCAGTTTCCGCCGGTCCAGCAAGGCGATCATATCATTCTGCTTGCTGCCGGTATTTGTATGGCGGAAATTGAAAATCATATGTCCGCCGGTCACGCCTGTTTTCGATGGGTAAATGGTATACTTAACTGTCAGGTGGCCCCCGCAAACAACTCATCGCGTGTTGAAGCAAAGTCGGTTTCGGTACCAAATCAGACCTGACGGCAGGCTCATCGGACACAGGTTCATCGGACACAGGCCGATCGGAAACCTGCCGATCAAACGCAGAGGGCCTTCCTGGTCCGGTGTTTGAACTGTGGTCCGGTGTTGGAACTACTGAGGAAGGCAGTCGGATGTCTCGAGAACTCATCATCACCATGACAGCAGCGAACCGCGCGGGGATTCTTTCGGCCGTGACAAAGGCGATGGGAGAACTGGGCGCTGACCTGCGTGAAATGAGCCAGACCGTCGTACGCGGGTTCTTCACCATGATTTTCTCCGCGGAATTCCCGGAAAACATCGATGAAGGCATTATTCGTGACCACTTGAACGACGTTTGCCGACCCTTTGATATCGAAATCGGCGTCAAGGATCCGGCGAGAGACTTGTCTGATTCCGGCAACGGAACGAATTCGCAGATTCATGCCCTGAGAATCGGTGGCAACAATCGTCCCGGTGTCCTGCGGAAACTGTCTTCCGTGCTGAGTATTCGACGTGTTGACATCACCGGGATGCATGCCGTGCGGACATCCGATGCCGCGGGCTTTGAAATGGTGATGAAGGTGGCTGTGCCAACCGAATGCGGAATTGAAGATCTGCTGAAAGAGCTTCAGGCCGCAGGCGAGCCGTTTGAGGCGACCGTCGAACTCCGAGACGTGCCGGTCTGAAGAAGGAATTGCGCGGTGACAGAAGCTGAAAAAGTTGCAATGCCAGCCTGGACGAAGATCGTTAATGGACTGTTGCTGGTCTGGAATCTTTTTGGCCTGGCTGTATTCGTGATGGCCATGACCGTCTTCAGCAGCCGGGAAGCAATGTCAGAGGCCGGCCTGAATGAGGAACAAATCAACCTGACCCTGTCGACCCCAGGCTGGGTCAACATCGCATTCGGAGTGGCGGTGGTTTTCGGTGTCCTGGGCTGTCTCGCATTAATATGGAAGTCCAGGCTGGCACCACCACTGCTGGCGGTATCAATGCTCGGTGTGATCGCGCAGAATGTCTACATGTATCTGCTGAGTGATACAATCCGGATTATGGGCGTCGGAGTGTCCCCCGTGGTGATAGCCGTTGCGGTTGCGTTAGTGCCCTACGCTGTCTTTTGTAAGAGCCGAGGATGGTTGAAGTAATCAACCGGCCCAGGTCGTCGCAAATGCGGTGTCTCTTGAACCTTCCGTGATGACTCGTTGAATGCCCCCGAACCGGGAAGCTTCGAACGCAGGGGGATACAGCCTGCCGATTGGTACCCGACATGTCAGATTCTCGCCCCGGACTGGTCCTCTGATTGCGGGGCGAAACGGACGAGTTGATTCATCCACGGAGACACCGGTCATACCATAAAATCAGCTCAGCGACCGCGACGCTGTTGTCAGGGTAACATCACTTTCGTCAGGCATTCTGCAAGAACCCCCACGTCTTCAGGCAAGACACTCCGTAAATCGATGACGACTGCATCATCGGAAATCCGGGGAACAACACCTGGACGTCCGGTTCTCAGTCGCTGGGCCAGTATATTGGTCGAAATGCCCTGAACCCGGAGCCGAAGAACAATCGTAGGCAGTAACATTGTCGGCAGCGATCCGCCACCGGTTTCCGATTCATCCGCTTCGATATCGATCGTTGCCCGGTCCGAAATGGGAAGCTGAGATGCCAGCCATTCCGCTCGGCATCGGAGGTCAGGCACAGTTTCGCGAAGCATGCGCCAGACGGGAATCTGGTCGATTTGATGATTCAGATAATGATCGAGCGTTGCGGATAACGCGGCCAGTGTCAGCTTGTCGACGCGCACCGCACGGGCGAGCGGATGCTGCCGAAGTCGACGGATCCAGTGTCGGCTTCCCACGATGATTCCACATTGTGGTCCGCCCAGCAATTTGTCTCCGCTTCCCAGGACGAGATCCGCACCCGCTGCCAGCGATGCAGAGAATGTGGGTTCATCCGCGGCCTGAACCGGTGCGGATAATGTCTGAGTGACTCCGTTCGATTGCGCGGGGTCGATCAGGCTACCGCTTCCGATGTCGTCGATGACAGGCAAACCGTTTCGTTGGCCAAGTTGGCAAAGAGCACTGATGGACGGCGATTCGGTAAAGCCTACCACCCTGTAATTCGATGGATGCACGCGAAGGATGGCAGCCGTCGTCGCACGGATGTTGATTTCATAGTCGCTCAGCCGAGTTCGATTCGTTGTGCCGATCTCCCGCATCATGGCACCACTCAGTGAAAAGATTTCAGGCAGCCGGAAAGAACCACCAATCTCGACCAACTGCCCGCGACTAATCAGCACCTCGTTACGCACGCCTTCCTGAACCGCGTGCAGCGTCAGCAGTGTGGCTGCGGCATTGTTGTTGACAATTATGCTGTCTTCACAACCTGTTAATGCCTGCAGTTTTTCTTCCGTCTGAAACCCTCTGTGAGTGCGCTGGCCGGTCTCAAGATTCAGTTCAACGTTTGCGGATCCGCTGCAATCAGCGATGGCGGAAAGAGCCCATTGGCTGAGCGGTGATCTTCCGAGGCCTGTGTGGATCACGATGCCCGTCGCGTTGATGACTTTTCGAATCTGCTGATTCTCTGACCTTGTTGCCAGCAAACGCAGTCGGCCCGTCAGGAGATTCTTTTCAGAGTGGCGATCTTCATGGTCAAGTGCCCTGCCTTCAGCCAGTTCTGAACGTCGTTCGTGTAACGTTGTGCGGATCCAGCGTTTCAATAACAGATTCGGCACTCGGCTCAGCTGCGGACATTGATCGCATGCCTGAAGCAACTCTGTGACCGATGGAAGCAGCGAGAGACCATGTTTCACTTTGGTGTTTTCCGAAATTGATTCATCAGCACCGGTATCTGCGATCCGGCGTTCTTCTGCAGAATACGATGCAGATTGTTGTGAAGGGTAATCACTGGACCAAAAAAAACCGCAGCCGGATCACTCCGACTGCGGAATTTCGAATCGATTCGGGACTGATTCTGACCTACACAGGCTGAACGAAGGGGAGGCCCCGGAGCTGTGTTTCGCACGAGCATACGCTCTGGTCAGTAACAGCCGTGTTCAGATTCTAGAATGAAAGGATCGCGTCAATGCCGAACGTCGTTGTCGTCAGGTCAGCACCGCCGTTGTTTGGGTCAGCACCCCAGTCGTAGCGAACTTCAGGTCGCACAACCAGGTTTTCCATCGGAGTTACGTTAACACCCCAGGTGGCTTCATAACGAGAGAAGCCATCTGCTTTCCACCATTCAACTCGCGTACCAGCCTTCACGTTGTCGGTCAGCGTGTAGAACAGGTAATTGTTGATGCCAATGGTGTCGTATGCCCCGGCGCGAACAACGTCGCTCTGCAGAACATAGTTCAGTTTGTCATTAACTGCGGTATCCACAACGATACTGTGTGAATAGCCGTGGCCACGCCATCCAAGGTTACCAACAGTGTTGATGTAAGTCAGCGTCACGTCTTCTGTGAGCGAAGAGCTGAAACCACCAAGGAAGTTGCTGCCGCTGTTGAATCGGTCGAAACCAGTATCCCAGCCAGCTGTCCATCCACCGTACAGAGTCAGTTCGTCTGACGCATTGTACGTGGCGATTGCACCCGTGTGCGTGAACGGCTCGCTGTTGTACATTGTCAGAGCGTGGCTGTAGAAGAAGTTACCAGGAGCAGTCACAACTTCGTACCCGACCAGAGTATAGAAGTGACCAATCTTGACGCTGACGTCGCCAGCGGCAACTTCTGCGTACAACTGTGGAAGTGCCCAGCCGTAGCCTGCACCACGATCCCAGCCGTTCTGGAAATCAAACCGTCCAGGATTGTTGCCGAATGCCTGTGTTGACGAAGCGTCGACACCGTACATGAAATCGGCTCGGAAACCCCAGTCCAGTCCATTTGATCCATCAGCAATTTTCTCTGCGTACAACCAGCCCTGATGCAGGTTCAGTCGGTGTGGATGGTCGTTGAACGCCAAACCCTGATTGCGGACCGTTGACAGTGGTGTCACACCACTGTGATAACCGAATTGTGCCCATCCGCCAATCGTGATGCCGCTTCCGCATTCACCGAACAGCGAATCGCACCCTTCTCCACAGCCGTCGCCACAACCAGCTTCGCCACAAGCATCTGCGATGCAGCTGTCAAGGCTGCAGGGGTCGCCACATGCGGACGGAGCACAGCAGGAAACGGCAGGCGGAGCACAGCAGGAAGCTGTGTTGCAGCAGCTCATTGAAGCCAGCTGGTCTGACAGCTTCTGACCAGCATCAGCAAAGATCTGGTCACATTGTTGGCAGCAGGCGCTTGCTGTGGCTGGTGCACAACAACCGTCCGATGCGTAGGTCGTTCCCGTCGCTAGCCCGCATACCATCGCAGTGGTTGCGAGCCATGACTTCCATGTTCGTTTCAGCATTTCGAAACCCTCTTTCCCTTCGGTTCCGCGAATCTCTCATGCCAGCAGCTCCTCCCGAAGTGCGTGCGCTGAAAGACACAAAAACTATTGAACAGCCATTGGAGTCACTGCGAATTCAGGGCTGCCCGACAAGAAGAAGACCGCACCACCTGATCAAACTTGTTTTCAGTTTGATCAAATTCTGTCCGGACCTCTGAACAGGATTCTTATCGGTGATGCAACAGCAACAATGTTTAGGTGTTATGACCAAACCGATGCCAGTTTCATGTCCACCGAGGTGACTTAGCGTTCAATTTACCCAGATTGCCTGAATCGAAATGTAAGGCTGAATTCGTCCCTTGAAACAAACTCAGGCCATTGTCGCCTGTAACAGTAACCAGGACGGGAACATCTTTTGAAATCGGCAATGACTGCCGATGCAAGTCAGCAGATGCGGATTCCGCAGACCTGTAGGCAGAGGCCACGCAGCAACAGCGGGGGCCAGTACGAATACCCAATCGCCCAATTGGCGGGGCCCCAAACGTGAATACTCCCCGGCCCTGCACTGTGGTCCTGAATTCCGCGATGCAGGGCCAGGTCTTGAACAGGGCTGTTCAGAACGGGCTATTTGATCCGGCTTATGCTGACAAGTACGCTGTTACCGTCTCGGCCACAGGTGCTCCA
>JAGQQE010000187.1 GCA_020426345.1 Planctomycetaceae bacterium | reverse complement strand
CACTGCGTACAGCAGAAGCAGGACGCTGCAGCCCAATAATCCAAACCGTTCGCCGATCATGACAAAAATGAAGTCGGTTCGGGCGGCCGGAAGCTGCAATGTCGCTGGATCTTCCAGCGATTCGGCATCTTCCATGGTCAGGCCCCGGATGCCCCCGAGTGAAAGAATCTGCTTGGATTGATGAAGATGGAAGCCATCGCCGGCCGGAGCATTTCCACCATCCTGCTGACGGAACACAGAAACCACTCTCGATCGCTGCTCCGCATTCATCTGTGTCCAAAGAACAGGCATCAGCAGTAAGCCTGTTATTGCAGCCATCGTCAGGTGTTTTGTGCGTGCTCCTGCCGCAAACAGCACAGCAAACAGAACGGGCAGAAACAGCATTGCCGTGCCCAGGTCCGGCTCTTTGAGAACAAGTAACAGCGGAACAAAAGTCATCAGGAAAGGGATCGTTAACCCTGTCAGATTCCGATGTCGGTCCTGGTGCATCAAGTGCGCAGCGAGGGCAAGAATAAATGTCAGTCGAGTGACCTCGCTTGGCTGGAAATCAAGAAATCCCAGGGGGATCCATCTTCGCGAGCCATTGATCGCAGGCATGAAAAGCACGACGACCAGGAGGACAACGCAAAGCAGATATGCCGGCGTACTGAATGATCGCAACGATCGATAGGGAACCGCCACTGTCGCCATCATCACAGGGATGGCGATTGCCGCCCAGATCAACTGCCGTTCGAACAGCCGCGATGCTCCGTAAAGTTCATCTGCTCGCTGTAATCCAGCCAGGCCAAAGGCGTAGATCGCCAGGGAAAGGACCGGGATGGACCAGTGAATTCGTTTCAGCAATTCCAACATCTTTGCCGCAACGGCGTCCTCCAGTGATCACTGATGTTTCACGCATCCTGCGGCGCTGGTTCGTTCAGAAGATGGTCCCCGCCGATTGCAATCAGTTGCTGAGCGGCGGAGATTCCAATGAACTCTGCGTCCGCTTTACTGCCCACTTCAACATGTGATAATCGCAGGCGGCCGTCACTTGTCAACAGAATTGAATTTAACTGCAGTTGATCTCCGATGATGCTCGTCCATGCGGCAAGAGGTGCATGACATCCGGCGCGAAGTTCACGCAGCAGTGCGCGTTCTGCAGTGACTTCGGCAAGTGTTTGCGGGCACGTAATTTGCGCCAGAAGCTTCAGCAGTTCTTCGTCGTCTGATCGGCATTCAATGCCAAGGGCCCCTTGTCCAACGGCCGGGTAAAACAGGGGCGGATGAAGGTGGAGGCTGATTCGGTCCGCAAGTCCGAGACGCGTCAACCCGGCTTCGGCCAGGATGATGGCGTCGAACTGTCCTTCGTCCAGCTTGCGAATCCGTGTATCAACATTGCCGCGAATTTCTTCCAGCTTCAAGTCTGGTCGATAGTGAAGCAGCTGGGCCTGTCGGCGAGGACTTCCAGTCCCGATACGAGCGTTGTGTGGGAGATCATGCAGTCCGGAGGGAGCGGAACTGCCGGAACCGACCAGCAACGCATCACATCTCGGCGCGCGAGGGGGAACACATCCAAGCACAAGACCTTCTGCGGAAACAGTGGGCAGGTCTTTCAGGCTGTGGACAGCCAGGTCAGCGCGATCGTCCAGAACCGCCTTTTGGACTTCGCGTGTGAAGACGCCGGTTCCTCCAAACTGACGCAGGGCATCTGTTTGATTGGTGTCGCCGGTGGTGATGATGTGAACGATTTCAACCGAGTGGCCAGTCGGCAACGATCGCAGTTGCTCGGCCATGTAGTTTGCCTGCCACAGTGCGAGTGGGCTGGTGCGAGTAGCAATGCGGAGAGTGCGTTGTTGTTGGGACATCGGAAGGACAGATTCCGGCAAACGAGCAAATCAGTGGGTGTGAAGTCGTTTGAAATGACAAGATTCAAACGCTTCGGGCCAGCGAGAAGTTTCGCCGGCCCGCGTTCTGAATCAGTTGGACACCGTCAGCCATTCGGAATGCTGACGTTGATTCGATTAGAGTGCGTAGTCAGATTCATGAGCGGCGTGGCCCCCGAATGATGTTCGGAACGCATGGGCCTGTGCCCGGATTGTGGCATCCGGTCCGGTCAGTTTCAGATAGTACACCTCGCCATCGGCTTCCAGAATGACACCAATCATTCGGTAACCTTCCATATCTTCTGTTCGCTGCTGAATCGGTGGACCGATGGATTTCTTGTAGGTTCCGGAGATCTCTGCAAGGTAATAGGTCGATTCACCAGCCTTGCCGGTTTTGATCGAAGATTTTCGGCCAGCACTTTGAAACTGACCGATCCATCGCTGGATGTTAGCGGCAACTCCTCCACCCCCGCCGGGAAAGCTGAATACGGTCAGCTCGCCGGGATCCTTATCGCCTTCAGCAACTGGCGTGTGATACGTTTTCCCAAGCCGCATGCGAGAGACAACTTCGGCATCTTTCCATGTCGAGGGCAGGTTGAGAGTGAGTTTGCCGAAAGCAGCAGCCTGAGTGGCAGGTTTTTCATTCGATGCCTTTTCGTCGGCCAGTACCTGGCTGGCGGTTAGACACAGGGCCAGGGTCAGGATGGCTCGAAGTGAACTCTTTGTCATCATGGCAAATCCTTTCTGAATTGAAATGAGTTTCACATTATGCCTGCCCGGGGACAAATTGTCCTCTGCGCAGGCGAGATATCAGAAAAAGGGCGAAGTCCTGAAGGAACTTCGCCCTGCGTTATCATTCTCAAAGCGTGAAACCGATTACTCGATCTCGTATTCTTTGGACAGAGTATCAAGGGCGTCGGTGACCTGAGCTTCGCTCATACCACCTGCACGAACAATCTCGGTACTTGCCTCGTTGTTGCCCGCCAGTTCACGAGCTTTGGCAGAAAAACGTCCTGCGGAGTCGTAGGAGTACGTAATTTCGAGAGGTGAACCCTTCGGCAGATTGGCAGGCAGATTGAAGACGCGGAAGTCCCCAATCATTTCGCATGCTGCGGGATCAATTGCGTCCCCTTCCAGAACTTCCACGTGAATTCGCTGCTGGTTCTGGCTGTTGGTGCCGAACCTTTGCGACACACTGTGAGGAACAGGAGTGTTCTTCGGGATCATAATATGATTGATCTTACGACTCCGGTCCTTGGGATCGGTAATCTTGATTCCCAGGCTGTGAGAGTTCACATCGGAAGTCTTAACCGAGTTGAGTCGCTTCTGAACAGCTTCGGCCACTGAGTTCCCGGCTTCGCCATGGCGAGCCTGCAGGATGGCTGCGTGGATGGCTGCACCTTCTGCCACGGCACGTTCAGGTGCCAGGGCACGTGAAGGCTCGCGTTGCGTAACTTCGCGAAGCATCTGTTCCACAACCGGCATGTACGTTGATCCGCCGACCAGAACGACTTCGTCAAGCATTCCCGGTTTGACGCCTGCCTGGTGCATCACCAGTTCGGTCGTGTCTTTTGTTCGCTGCAACAGGTCAGCGGTCATGCGTTCGAAATCAACGCGCGACAGTGCAACGGTCAGAGTGTTACCCTTGTAGTAGACGCTGATGTTGACGGTCGGCTTCGAGCTGAGGTCACGTTTGGCGTCTTCAGATTCCTGATGGAAGGTGAGCATTGCTTCGGGGTCTTCGCTTGGGTCGGCCCCGAATTTCTGCTTGAACTGTTCAACCAGATGGTCAGACAGTCGCTTACTCCAGTCCAGTCCCCCCAGCATGACGTCCCCGTCCGTGGCGAGCACTCGGAAACTGGTAGGGGTATAGCGGACGACGGTGACGTCGAAAGTACCGCCCCCGAGGTCGTAAACCAGGATCGTCTTTTCTTCATTCTTCAGATCTGTCCGTCCCAGTTCGCCACGATTCCATGCGTATGCAAGAGTCGCCGCGGTTGGTTCGTTGATGATGTCAACCACGTTCAGGCCAGCGATTCGACCAGCGTCCTGTGTTGCCTTTCGGCGAACATCATTGAAGTAGTAGGGAACAGTGATCACTGCGTTGGCAATCGGTCCGATCACCTTTTCCGCGTCCTGCTTCATCTTCTTCAGGATCAGAGCAGACACAAACTCAGGGGTCAACTTCTTGTTCTGGTAGACAACGTAGAAGTCCTTGTTGCCCATTTCTCGTTTGATTGCTTCCACAATGGAAGTCGGATCGGCAACAGAGATACGTTCGAAGGAAGGACCCACGACAACTCGATCTTCGTCGAGCAAAACCACTGAAGGTGTGATCGGACGGCCGTCGGCATTATTGATGACGGTCGGATTACCATCTTCGTCGATGCGGGCGATGGCACTGTAGGTCGTGCCAAGGTCAATACCGACAGTGTTACCTTCAAGGAACTTCATGTGGACCCTCAGATTCTTCTTTGACTGGAACGCGATACGTACCTTGCGCTGTCCTTGCTGACAAAATGTCTGCCGTAGGATTCACCGGAAGGTCCGGGCGAATACCACGCAGACGCAAAGTCCTGCGACCTTGAGGTGGAACCAAATCAGAGATTTTTGTTCAGTGCCACCAAGGCTAGCAGATTCTGGCAATCCGACGCCCTCGATTCAAGCGGCAGGCACGGCGAAATGCGGTATCCGGGAAGACCCGCCGAAATCATCGGACGAACCGAACAATTCGACAGGGGGCAAAGGCTGAAATGCTGAATGTTCTTTACGAGATGTCTCTTTGTTCAGGCTGCGTCAAAACTGCGGTTACGTTGTACAAATGGGACAGATCGGTTCATTGTGGCCGTCCTTCCCCCGTCTGGCCACCGTTTGAGCGGTTGTCACGCGGATCACACAACAGTACTGCCATTCGAATTGCTTCGAGCATACCGGAATGGTCGGCTGGGGTTGAAGGATTCCATGCGCGGTCGAATGCCGTTCCGTGGGTCGGACTGGTTCGAATGATGGGCAGGCCCAGCGTAATATTCACGGCAGAATCAAATCCGATGAGTTTGACGGGAATGTGTCCCTGATCGTGGTACATCGCCACCACACCATCAAATTCTCCCAGAACGGCCCGACGTATCAGCGTGTCGACTGGCAGGGGGCCGGTCACATTCGTGCCCCCGGCGGCCGCCTGTTCAACGGCAGGGCGAATCATTCGAGACTCCTCGTCTCCGAACAGACCGTTTTCGCCACCGTGAGGGTTGAGAGCGCAGACGGCAATGGCTTTGCGTGAGCAGCCGATTCGCGTGAGGAACTGGTCCATCAGCTGGATTTTTTCCAGCACCGCTTGCTGTGACAGGAGTTGCGGCACACTTTTCACCGAAGTGTGCAGCGTCACGTGGGCGATGCTGAGTCCATTTCCGTCAAACTCGGTTTCATCCTGCATTCCACTCAGGACCCCACGGATGTTTCGAATGCGGGACTCGGACAGGTGAAGCATCATGGCGAATTCTTCAATCCGGCATTCGGCGGCCAGAATTTCTGTGTGCCCCGGTTCCTGATGTCCGGCTGCGTGCAGGGACTCCTTGTTCAGTGGGGCGGTGACAATGGCGTCGGTCGCCCCCGACTGAGTCAGACGAATGGCTTCAACCAGATATTGATAAGCAGCTTCGCCCGCCGTCGAGCTGACTTGACATCCAGGGGCGGAGAGAACGGCATCCCCGGCTGGATTCCAGCAGGCAACCTGTCCGGAAGATTGAAGTTTCTGCAACCGGGACTGCAGGTGACCTTCGCCCGGAATTGCATCCAGGGCGACAAAGGTCAGCGATTTTCCAGCCAATTGGGCTGCCTTCTCCATGACGCGCGGGTGCCCGATGACTAAAGGAAGGAACATACAATGTGATAGAGAAATCTCGGTACTGCTGGGCGGATGAAGGATGCTGTTCAGCGCCCGAACGACGACTTCGGGGCCGATTCCCGCAACATCTCCAATGGTGATGGCGACTACCGGGCAGGATCGGGGAGAATCGTTCGAAGCGGTGGACAAGTAGTTAGCAGGCATGGCAGTCGGCTCGGATCGTCAGAAACTGGTGGTGACTTGGCAGGTCGAAATGTCCTAAACTGCCGAATGTCAGCGGCAGTGAAATTGGATTCGCTGGCTGCTGACTCAGGGATTCTAACGGTTCAATGGTTTTTTGTACGGAGTGGCAGGGATGCGTTTCAAACGCTGCGCTCAGATCGCGTTGCTCAGGGTCGTCGCGGGCATTTTGGTTTCAGGGGCTGCTCATGCTCAGCAGAAAGCCCCGACGGCCGAACAGATTCTGAAGGCCTACCGCCCAAGCCAGTCAGATGTGGAAATTGATAACCCGACGGCGGAAGAACTACCCAAATGTCGAGTCGAAAATGAACCTGGCAGTTACGTCGTTTTGGGAGCAGCCGGCCAGGTCCTCCGCCGGATCTCGGACACCAATGCCGACGGTTTTGCCGACCAGTATCGATACTATCGCATGGGGCTGGAAGTCTTCCGCGATATCGATACCAACAAAAACAACAAGCCGGACCAGTGCCGGTGGATGAACTGGGGCGGGACTCGCTGGGGGCTCGACCAAAATGAAGACGGCCGCATTGATGCGTGGCGCATTCTTTCAGCTCAGGAAGCCGCTCGGATCGCGGTCGAGTCAATGATCCGCGGAGATGTTCAGGCACTCTCCAGCGTGATGTTATCTGCAGACGACATCAAGAATTTGAAAATCAACGATTCTGTCGCCAGAGAACTGGCGGCTGCGACCAGTGATTTGCCCGGAAAGCTTCGGGCAATCCTGTCCTCCAGTAAGATTCTGAATCAGCGATCAACATGGGTACGATTTGATCCGCCCGTCCCCGGACTCATTCCGGCAGAAGACGACAGGGCGGCAACTGACCTGACTGTCTATGAAAACGCCATGGCCATCGTGCAAAATGGAGAGAAGCACGATCTGGTCATGATCGGAGAGATGGTTCAGATCGGGAACGTCTGGAAACTGGCTCAATTGCCCAGCCCACTTGAAGGAAGCGGCCCGCAGACAATTCAACTCGGCGGAATTCTGATGCAGCCTCAGCTCACACGAGCATCCGCGGGTGCGCCCGACAGTATGTCGGAAGAAATGCAGCGTCTGCTGGCAGAGCTGCAAAAAATCGATGAAGCAAGTCCATCTGCCGAAGCAACCCCTGCTCAATTGGTGGCCTTCAACGTTCAGCGCGCGGATGTTCTGGAAAAACTGATGCAACAGCCACAGTCGGACGAAGACCGTGTGCAATGGATTCGTCAGTTCGCAGAAGGCGTTACCGCTGCGACTCAGACTGGTGAATATGCTGCTGGTCCCAAACGATTGGCGGATCTGCAGGAAAAAGTAAAAGACAACGAAGAACTGCTGAGCTTCATCTACTACCGCCGTCTTCTGGCGGAGTACGCAATCCGTCTGAAGAATGCCGATCCCAAGGCCCCGGATGCTGCTCAGACATGGTGGGGCGAACAGGTGGAAGCCTACGTCAAACGCTGGCCAAAATCAGAGAGTGCCCCTGAAGCCATCGCACAGCTTGCCATTGGTGCTGAGCTTCTTGGGCGAATCGACGATGCGAAGTCCTGGTATACGATGCTGGCTCGTGACTACGAACGAAGCAATCAGGGGATCCGGGCCCGTGGAGCGCTGAAGCGACTGGCTTTGAATGGAACGAGACTGGAACTTCAGGGGCGGTCACTAAACGGGCAGCCGCTTTCCATTCAGCAGTATCGAGGCAAAGTGACGCTGGTCGTATTCTGGACAACCTGGGCCACGCCATTTACTTCGGATCTGCAAACCATTAATGCGATTTATCAGAAGTATCAGCCGTCCGGATTTGAGATCCTTGGCGTGAATCTGGATTCCACCGTGGATACGCTTCCCGCCTATCTCAGACAGTACGGAATTCGATGGCAGAGTATTCGTGACGCTGGCGGTATGGAAGGTCAGCTGGCTCGCGACTATGGAATCATTTCAGTGCCAACGATGTTCATAATGGATAAGGATGGTGTCGTAGCCAGTGGCATCGCTACGGAGAATCTTGAAACCGCTGTTCAGGCATTGCTGAAGGGTGAAAAGCTGGATGCAACGCGACAGTCAGCGGCGAACGCTCCCAGAACGCAAAAGAACTAACTGACATCGCAGTCGTTCGATACCGAACTCGTTCCTCCTGACGCACCGACCTGTTACAGGTCGGTGCGTTTTTCTTTTCGGGTTTCTCAGCGTGATTTGAATTGACCGGGGTCAACAACAGGAATTCAACGCGTCAGCCAAACATGGCTGGCCGGTGAGCAACACTGATATGTGAGCAACACTGAGATGTGTGCAACGGCAACGGGCCGCGCGCGGTTCGATGCCGGTCAATCGGCAGAACTATATCGGCGCGACATCGACGCTCACGGCCTGCGAAGTATCGCCACCTCCAAGGAAAATACCGCGGACCGGGACGACGTCCGAATAGTCTCGCCCCGTGGCGACAGGAATGTGATCTGTGGAACAGACACAATCGTTTGTGGGATCAATATCAACCCAGCCAATAGTTTCGCCTGCATACACAGACAACCATGCGTGAGACTGATCTGCACCGATAAGCCGCTCCCTACCTTCGGGCGGCTCCGTTCGCAGATAGCCGCTGACATAGCGTGCCGGAATACCAATCGATCGGAGACATGCGATGGCAATGTGAGCAAAGTCCTGACACACACCTCGTCCCCCTTCAAACGCTTCTTCTGTCTTTGTGTCGACGTGTGTGGCGTCTTTATCGTAAACGAACGATTCGTGCATGTGCGTGTTGAACGACTTGATCGCCTGCAGCAGGGAGGCATCGGAAGGGAAGAAGCGGCGTGCGAAGCTGCTGAAAATCTGACCTTTCCGAATTCGGGGGGAATTAAACAGAAAGACTGCTACCTTCAGCCATTCGTTTCCGCATCCCGCGTTGAGCTCTTTCCTCAGATCGGCCACTGTGAAAGACTCAGTGCCTGACGACAGTTGCGACTCTTTCACGTCAACTCGACTAACCGCAGTGATCGATAGTTGCGAATGCGTCTCCTCCAGAGAAAATGCGTGCACGACATTTCCGAACGCATCAATCCTGCGACTGGCAGAAGTGGGAGTGGGCCGAATCGTCAACCGGTGATGAAGGCATGTCAGCGTGGCGGAATCTCGTGGCGTCAGGATAACGACGTTTTGGCAAATGCTGACCGCCGACGTGTACTGGTACGTCGTTGTATGAGTGATTTTATATTTCATCGGGTCGACTTCCCGGAGTCGCGACGTGGATTCCCGGACGCTGCCTGCGTCGAGTTTGATACTCGGTGCAGATGCGGATTGGACATGGCGAAGTGACGGGTCAGACCGGCGTGAATCAGAAATCGGCCTGATAACTCATCGGACAATCGCGGCAATTGATCGTCCAGACGTTTTGTAAGCTTTTGAAGCTGAAGGCGACGTCCTGAGGCATCCGCCTCGCTTAGCTCGAAAATATCTGCGAGCCGAACAGCGTTTGCCATGGCAAGCCCATGACGCTGTTCAGAATTCAGCATTGCCTGAGTTTCTCCATGTGGCATTGCGTCCAGATGCTGGTTGATCTGCTGTATTTGAAACAGGATGGACCTTGGATTTGTTGAATCCGTAATGAGCAGATCAAGTACGACCGGGATCTGGTAAGTCGCGAGATAACGACTTCGATATGTCATCAGGCTGTTTGTGATCTTGAGTACCGTTTCGATGACGGCCGGGTCAACGACTACCGGATCCCCGCCTGGGGTAACCTGACAAAAGAAATTCTTGATCAGCCCATTAATCTGTGCTGTTCTTTCGAGTCGCTGGCCAAGGTCCAGAAAACGCCATGCCAGTGTGCGCGTCATGCTTTCGGCGGCCAGTCCGGAGAAGGCTGCAAAGTCCGCCAGCATGCGGTCGAGCATGTCCATGACATCTAAGTCACGAAGGTCCTTTCCATATGTTTCCGGTTTCATCCGTTCCTTAATGCGATCGATCGTCCTCCACATGTCCGGGGAAATTCGATCCCGCACGCGCACGGCATTGTAGGTTGCGCTGGCAATCGTGGATCGCAGCCCCATTGGACGCTGAAGGTCGAAGAGAGATTCGGGCAGCAGGTCGATCAACTCCGTTGACATTCGACGCAGTTCCGGAACCGCATGGTCTGGTTCAATGTGTCCATGTTCCGCGAGAGATCTCAGCAGGGGCTGATGTTCAGGCCCATCCGGCAACTCTGATTCAAACGATTCGAAAACCGTCCGAAACAGACGGCAGGTCTGTTCAGCCCGTTCAATGTATCGCCCCAGCCAGAACATATTATCTGCAACTCGACTTGGCAGTTCAGAACCGCTTCTGCGCGGCTGAACCATCGTAGTCGGCGCATCCAGAAGACTGATTTCCGGCTCGTGGTGCTGAGTCAGAATCCAGACATCCTGCGTTCGTTCCCCGGACGTCATCGTGAAGTTCAGATTCTCAGACTGGGGTGAAACGCGAGCCAGTCCACCTGGCAGGCTCCGAAATCCGGAATCCGAATGGATCAGAAACGCCCGCAACGCCAGATACCAGGGCACTACCTTCCCGTCGACAAGTACGGGTGCAGTGGAGCGGTGAACGGGGCTTTGCGCCACGTAGCTGGTGGGCTCCGCGCGGATCTTCTGTTCCAGTTCATTACGTTGCTGGGCCGACATCCCCGAGGAATGGAGCGGCGGTTCATCGGTTGTTCTGAATGCCGGTCGAACGATCATTGTGTCCAGATTTCGCAGCACGTGCTCCATCGCGCTGGATTCGCCGCACCACCAGGTTGGAACGGACGGCAGCTGCAAGTCTTCGGACAGCAGGAATCGGCTGATTGCGGGCAGATACGGTACAAAGGCCGGGGATTCGATGAGTCGACTTCCGATGGAATTTGTGACCGCGATCTTTCCGCTCCGAATCGTTTCCAGCAGGCCCGGCACACCGTGTTCAGAACCAGGATTCAACTCAATCGGATCACAATCATCATCGTCCAGCCGCCGAAACAGAACTTCAACGGGAAGCAGCCCGCCCAGAGTTTTCAATTGCACGCTTTCCCCGCGAATGGCGAGGTCACCACCTTCGGCGAGCGTGTAGCCCAGGTACCGCGACAAATAAGAGTCTTCGAAGTACGAACGACTCTTGGGCCCCTTTGACCAGAGAACGATTCGCGGATTGTCCCGAAAACGCGGGGCCAGTTGCCGCAGTTGTTCTTTCATGGTTGCATAGAACGGTGCCAGACGTTTGACGGGCACTTTTCGCAGAATCCCCGACAACATACGTGACGTGACAATGCGGTTCTCCAGCGAATACCCGAGTCCGAAAGGTGATTTGACACGATCTCCGGTGACCCACCACTTGCCATCCGTGTCTCGAGCCAGATCGCTGACGTAATAATCCAGAAAGCGATGACCTGATGCGTACAACTGCTGATAAACGGGGTACCAGGCAGGATGTCCGAACACAAGATCGGGGGGGATGATCCGTTCTTTCAGAAGTCGCTGGTCACCGAACAAGTCCGACAGCAGAGCTTCCATCAATCGGGCACGCTGAGCAAGTTTCAGACTCAGCGACTGCCATGCTGATTCAGCAAAAACCAACGGAATGGCGTCCAGCAACCACGGCCTGGATACTGTGCCTTCCGAATCGTGCGGGTTAAATGTAACCCCGTCCCTGGAAATCTGCGTCCGTGCCTGCTGCCAGCGATTGCTGAGTTCCTCGAGTCCCATGCTGTCGAGACGTGCCACCACAGGCTGCCATTCCTTCCGGATTGACCCATTGGGAAGGCAACATTCGTCATACGCTCCGGCCAGCGGCTGGTATTCACTAAAAAAAGAGAATGGCTTTGCGCCAGTGCCGGGATGGATCGATCCGTCGATGCGATTGGAACTCATGCAGGACTAACGCCTCGGCGCAGATCGAGCGTCAGGGGAAACGCCGCGTTAATCTCGCGCGGCGGGATATTAACCGGCCCGGGGGTATGCCCCATCGCAAAGAATCGTGACACTCGCCTCGCCTCGGCTTCGTACGCATTGACAGGAAAAGTTTCGTAGTTTCGGCCGGCCGGGTGCGATACGTGGTAAACGCATCCGCCGATCGATCGTTCTGACCAGACGTCCAGAATATCAAAGACGAGCGGACTATGCACGGGTACCGTGGGATGCAAACACGATGGCGGCCACCAGGCACGATAGCGAACGGCTCCGACGTATTCTCCCTGGACA
>JAGQQE010000186.1 GCA_020426345.1 Planctomycetaceae bacterium | reverse complement strand
GTAACAAGGTAGCCGTAGGGGAACCTGCGGCTGGATCACCTCCTTTCTAAGGATGATTGATGGCTCTCTGAGCTTTCCGTACAGAAAGCAGACCCATCTACCAAAAAGAAATCCTGGTACGACAAAACCACACTGACATTCTCAACCTGTTTATACAACGCAAAAAGGCGAGAGCTCCTTCATCGGACTCTCGCCTTTTTCTGTGCGCGATACGCACCGCGGATCTGCCTGGCTCCTCTTGCGGAGACCGTTCTCTTCGAATTCGGCTTGCCGAATCGCCCTATTCGTGACGCATGGTTGTCTGTGCTGACAGTTGTTTGCCTTCAAGCCATCTTCCGGCAATGAAGCCCACTTTGTTGTATGGGATGGAAACATCAACCGTGACCAGGTCGTACATTTGAGCATCCGCAAGATTATTACCCGTGGTAGTATTTGCCGGATCCGGAGTAATGGTGATGGCAATGGAGATGCTGCTAACGTCGGCGTTTAATGCGCCCGAGAGCTTATCCTGAATATATGCCTCGATTTCCGCGTTGGTGGCCCCGTCCAGAACGCCACGGCGAGCGGCCTCGCGAGACGCATTCGTCACCAGTTGACTCACCATCATCGCGCGACCAAACTCAACTATGCCCGCGATTGCCAGAAAAAACACTGGCAGCACAACAGCCGCCTCCACAAGCGCCGCACCTGTTCGCTTTGGCTTGCGAATGTTTCGGGTTTCTGGATTTGGCGGGCGGACGTGATTGCGATTGATGAAATGATTCATATTCGAAAGTCTATCGAACGAGTTTAGAACCCGGGCGGTCAATAATCTTCTTCAGGATTTCGGTGAGCTGTGATTCGTATTCAGCGGGGTTGCCCGAGCTGCGAGCGCTGATTCCGTTGTTATCAGTACTGGCTATTCGGGCCAGCCGATCCATAAAGTCGTAGTCTGTCCCAAGCCCCATCCCGACGCTGTAGAGTTTTCCGCGCTGGGTCATGAAGAACTGTTGTGTTTGTGCGAGGGCCGAATTGAACCAGTCATAACCAGCAGGGTAGAACTCCGCGCTCGGTTCGCTGGCCATGTATTGCTCAAGGGTGGCGGCATCCATTTCCCAGGAATTCGGCATACCATCGGTCAGCAGGATAATGACCTTGGAGGTGAACTTTCGCCCCTGGGGACCCAAAGGATCATTGGATGGATTTGACGATGATGTCCTTGCGGTCAGATGCTGCCGGGCCAGTGCCAGGCCGCTTTCTGTCGAAGTTGTAGCGCCAATATCACCCGCTGCCTGAAGAGTAGTGCAGGCCCGCTTTGCGGACTCAAAATCGTCAGTGAGCGGCTGGACGATCGATGGTGCATGCCACTGATCTCTTCCATCAAACGTCACGATGGCAACTCTGTCACCCGCGCCAGCTGCCACCCCTTGATTTCGGTCCTGAATGACCTGAAGTCCTGCGATTAGTGAACGGCGGACCGAATGCATCGGCTGAGTACGAGGGGGAAACTGAAATGTTCCGCCGGCTGTTGACTCCGCATGCAATGGGCAGTCCGGACTCAGAATTGACAGAGGCGTTTTTCCGGCCAATCCCGGATTGGAATTTTCGCTGTTGTCGAACTCCGGCGAACGCTCTCGCCCCCAGTCGAGCATGAATTGAACATAAGTCCGGTAGCCGTATCTGTTTCTCCAGTACCACGGTACGCTGGCAGACGGAAAGGATGCCTTGTTGGGATTGTTAAACTGATAAATCCGATCATTGTCGCAATACCATGGAACCCAGATGTATTCGTTTGAACCGCGGCGAGGGCATCCCGGATAGGTCGATTCCGGCGCGATCACAATCGCCGAAGACATCGAAAGACTCAATCGCAGCGGACTGCTGAGCATCGATGATGTCAACAGACGACCACCGACGTACTCAATCGCATTCAATGGTCGTCCAAGGTTTCCGATCGTTGGCGGTGGTGGAGGTGATGGAGAAGTTGGCGGTGTTGTCGTTCCACCTCCGCCACCTGTCGACGTGGGTGGTGGTGGCGTACCGACCCAGGCACCTTCCATCAGATAATCAATGTATCGTGACCAGTACTCGAAATTCTGTGAAGAATCCGGTGCTGGTTTTGCCGCAGGCATGAGCCTTGCAAGCTGGTAGTCGATAATCCATGCGTAGGATTTGCGTCGTCTGTCCCATTCTTCATCCGTGTTCAGGATTCTGTATTGGCTGGGAAGTGTGGAACTCGTCAGCGGACCGTCGTCCCGGGTGATCTCCGCGATGGCGTATCCGTTTTCGGGCGCACCGAGAGGGGCTCCCAGATATTCAGTCTGACCAGGAAAAGCGCCAAATCCAAAATCGGTGTAGAGATCCTGCATCAGGTCAGTGGCCACATCCGGATAACCGAGTGGTGAGTAGGTTGCTGTCAGCGCATCCGTTGCCCAGCAGGGTTCGGTGTCGTCATTCATAGATCCCGAAAGGTCAACGACAAAGACGACATCGCGTGGGTTCAGCATACCGATTGAAGTTGCCTGCATGTCGAACGCGTTGTTTCCCATCACCTGAGCGAAGAAATACTTCTGGTTCTGGACGCTCGCGGTCACGCGGACGGCATTTGCTGAACTGGGATTAACTACGAAAGTCTTCTGCGCGTAGTCGAAGAACCCCAGTTCAATATCTGAATCATCCAGAGACACTGGAGCTCCGGCCGCTTTGTTAAGTGCAGCGATGCTTTTGGCAGAAGAAGTGACCCTGGCTGCTCCCGCCGGTATGTCTTGTGCGCTTCCCAGGGCGGCAGCGTCTGCCGCACCCTGTAGCTGCGTACGCACGACCGCCATGTATCCGATATCGACAGTGAACGCGACAAAGGCAAAAACAGCCACCATCAGGATGGCGCCAAGGACCAGAATGATACCTCGCCGAGGTCTGTTTATTCGGGCTTTTTGACTTGTGAGCATTACGCGTTTCCACGGCCTGATAATCTGGCTTTGTTCCACAGGAAACTTAGTTCGCCAAATCTGCGCCCGGCGGGAAATACCCAATTTTGCAGAAACACCCGCCGGATGTTTCATCATGAGGTAAGATGCACTGGCTCATTTCCCGGGAATTCCTGCCTCGGGTTGTCGCCCTACCGCCAGTCTGTTTGCGTAACGCTATTCAGCCGTCTGGTTGCTGCACCCATTAGGTGATTGCACATGGAACTTTCTCGATCCAAGCGCACAACGCGATACATTTCATCAGCGATCCAGGGAAAGCTGATGGTCCGGCTGTCTATCTACTGGATCGTTTACAACGCAGCCTTGCTGGTCGTCATGGCTGGGCAACAGCTGGTGCGACTGGCTCCGGATCTCGTGACCGGGCAATCAAACTTTGATCTGGGTCGTTTCTCGCATGAATTCTTCTCTTCGAGTCGCCCGCTGCTGATTTCTATGTCTGTGTTCTGCCCATTAATCATCTGGGACATGTTGCGATACTCGCACCGAATTGCTGGCCCGATCTATCACTTCCGCCGTGTCATCGAGACTTACAACGACGGCGGGGAGCTGCGGAAGGTGACTCTCCGTGGAGATGACCTGCTGCAGGAATTTCAAGTGACGTTCAATCGACTTGTCGACCGCGTTCACCAGAAATCAGGCACGCAGGTACCGGAAGAAGTCGTTGACCTTGCGGCTGAATCACAACTGGACGCGATCCATTCTTTGATCGAAGGCTCAGGCATCCGTGCTGTAGAAGCACCGCCCGTCAGCAACTGACAGATGGCCTGATGCGATTCGCCGAATGGCTTCGGGATAGGCCACCTTTTCGGTCTCAAAGACCATCGACGCCAGTTGATCCGGGGTGGCATCGTCCGGGACCGAAACAACTTCCTGAAGTATGATTGGGCCGTGATCGTAATGATTATCGGCAAAATGGACTGTGCATCCGCTCACTTTGACGCCTCTGGCAATCGCAGCTTCGTGAACATGGTGACCGTAGAATCCCTGTCCGCAAAACGCCGGGATGAGCGACGGGTGAATATTCAGAACCCGCCAGCGAAAATCCTCTGGAACAATCAACAGGCTTAGAAACCCCGCCAGAGCCACCAGGTCAAGATCATAACGCCGGAGTTCCGCAAAAACGGCGGCACTGAAGGCATCAACATCCATGAAATCACGGGGTCGAATCACCAGAACGTTGAGCCCCAGGTCTTTCGCCCGCTGGACACCCTGACAACTTCGCTGACTGGCGATGACCACAGGTATGACAGCAGAAAGTGTTTGTGCTTCAATCTGAGAAACAAAATTCAGCAGTGTTGTGCCCCCACCGCTGATAAGCACGCCCATTCGAATCGGGCGATCAGCGATGGCATCAAATTCGTGCGTGTTGGCAGCGGAGTCTGGCATTTGTATCCCTGGCCTTCCGTGATGTTGTGGACGGACTGATGTTCAGCGAAAGAAGACCGTCGTAGCATTGCCAATGTCTTCAAAGGACCCCATTGTCCGGCTCGCCAATTTGCGATGTTTCTCGCAGGCGAGCCAGCACAGGGTCGATCAGATGCTGATCAAAATCCCGCTGAGACTCCACCACTTCCAGCAATCGTCGTCGTTCTCTCCGATCCCGCTGCACACGACCCCAAATCATCATCATCACAACAAGGGCGACAAAACCAAGCAGCATCACTCCCGTTTCGCTCAGCTTGTTCGAACTGTTTCGCTTACGTGCAGCGATCACGGTCGCCGAATCCGCCGGCATGGAGCCTTCATTGGCCAGCGATCGAATCTGGTCATCCGTTGGTGACCAGAAAATCCGGCCAGCCAGTATCAGAGGAGCAATTCGGTGGTCCTGTTCCGCTCGATAGACATACGGCTTGAAGAAGCAGCCCGTGACAGTGACGCGGTCGACCACTTCCGCCCCCACAGGAAACTCCGGGGGCAGGTTCGGGGTCACGATGACCGCCGGATTTCGTTGCGAGTCATCTGTATAGAGCCACAGTTCGTGCAGAGTCTGACTACCGAAAAACTCGCTGCTGCCCGTATAACTTGTTACGCGCCGAACGTGTCCATGAAGCGTTAGCAGCTTCCCTGTCCACACCTGCGGATGTTGAAACACATCAACGTACAACGGAAATTTATCCGGCTCGGTCAGGTACTCCCGGTGTCGCTGAAGACGAAACGCCAGTTGCCTTTCCAGCCTTAAAGATCGCGAGTGGTACTGCTGTTCCGTGATCTTCTGCTGTCGAAGATTTGAAGCCAGACTCTTCTGAGCTTCCTCTGTCTTATGCTGGATAGCCGACATCAGGTCGTTAATTCGATCCCTGATGTTGGTCGCAGCGATCTGCGACTGCCCGGCAGCATTGGTCAACTGCATCTGACGGAGGGTTTCGTAGTAAATCCACTCCTCCTCAGATGTCATTGGTCGTCTTGGCTGGGCATAACGTTCGATAAATGCGTCGTACGGTTTTGGGTACAAAATGCGAACAGATTCGGTCATTACCAGGGGATACTGCCCCCAGCGTTTAATAAACCATCCCTTGACCATGACAGGGATCGCAGCGGATTCCGTCGGCCAGATGCGCGTGGGCAGCATCTGTTCGTAGGGCGTGATATACCCGGCAGCATGCACCATCGCCAGGGTCCGGGAATTCGAAAGATCCTTGAGGACTCCGCCCTGAAAGGCCAGGGGTGGTTCATCCTTCTGAAGGACCTCATAGCGTGACGGAGGAAGCTCGACCTGGCCTTTGGGGATAAACATTCCATACAACACGATGGGCCGACCGACGAAATGGTCCGGATAAGTCGCTATGTCGGCGAGCAGAGAATACGCTGCCTGGGGGGGACGAGTCCCAAAAGGGGTACGGCTGCGGTGACTTGCATCATC
Source organism: Planctomycetaceae bacterium (assembly GCA_020426345.1). GTDB lineage: Bacteria > Planctomycetota > Planctomycetia > Planctomycetales > Planctomycetaceae > F1-80-MAGs062. Next base: position 6,318 of record JAGQQE010000186.1, on the reverse strand, counting down.
GGCTTCACCGGGGATGCCCTGCAATTCCAGTTGACCGTTTCGCCAGGCACGCCTGCGAGCGGCCTCAAATTTGTAAAAAGAGGACTGCCAGAGGTTCTCAATCTCCTGCTCGGTCAGGGCTTCGTCAAATTCCTGGGCGGCCGCGTACCGACGCTCCTCGATGACGCGATACAATTCCCGATAGGCTTCCGCTTCTGAATCCGTTAGTCCCGGTGTGCCATGAACGAACGGAAGGTCCAGCCCCATTCCCAGGTCAGAAACAGAAACTCGCTGCTGAACCCAATCGAACTCAATGATGTCCTGCCGTTCAGCAGGTAAAGATGCAGCAGTTTGTCCCTGGGCGTAAACACGAAGGAACAACAGACACGGCAGCAGAAACAGATTCACTAGGCACGTCAAGCGGCGCTCAGGCTCCCGGCGCGAAAGAGTCCTGCCATTTGATAATGTGTGGCCGTCAGAAGTATCCATTTCTGAAGTGCTTTCGAATTGCCGGAGCGCGCGCCTGATGAAGAATACCGAGCCTGCGAAGTTTAGGTGTTTTACGTCGATTGTTTCCAGTGCGGTACCCGGGGAATTACCGTGTGGCACCAGGAACGGCAGACTTTGCCGAACGAAAGCTATTTATTTGTAAGGACTTTCGACTGATGAGCGTCCTCAGGAGTCACGTTGACACCGTTTGGCGTTCGTCCAATAATCTGCAGCTTTCCACGGTCTAACGCTAAGTGAAGGCGGCATTGTTCAGGAGAAGTGGTTGATGGCTGGTAATCTGGTTGAGTTTACTGATGACAATTTCCAATCCGAAGTTCTGGAATCGGCCACACCGGTTCTCGTCGATTTCTGGGCTCCCTGGTGCGGGCCCTGCCGGATGCTGATGCCGACCATCGAAGAACTTGCCGCTGAATATGATGGCAAAGTGAAGATCGGAAAGGTTAACACAGACGAGAATCAGCAGACCGCAGCCTCATTTGGGATCACCAGCATTCCAACAGTGATGTTGTTTAAGGGTGGCCAGTTGGTAGACAAAGTGGTTGGAGCCCCGGGCAAGGCGCATTTTGTGAACATGATCGACAAGGCCAGCGCCTAGTTGTTGAACCATGGCCGGGCATGCGAGGTACTTCGCTGTTTCGGCTGAATCTGTTTGGCGCGTGTGAACCGTGGTTTGGGAAGGGAATCCCGAACATGCCGGATGACGAACTGAATGAGCTGCTGAGAAATGCCTCGCAGCCATTCCGCGCGCCGAACGAGGTTCCTCTGACCTCAACCCCGAGCAAAGACGGACCCATCGAGGTACCATCCGTTCATGTGCTGCCGTCAACATCCAGCACGATGCCCCGGGTCCGGAGCCAGCCGGTCAAGCCGGATTCCGGTCAGGTGGCTTCAAGTGATTCCGACGCCCTGCGCATACTCCTGCAAGCTTCGGCTGCTGCGGAATCCCTGCAGAAGCGGTTCACCGAACTAAACCAGCAACGCTCCGAAATTGCAGCCGAACATCAGCAACTCGCAGCTGATCGTCGCGCCTTTGAATCCCGAGCCCGTGAGTTTGCCGAACAGGTTGCGCGCGATCGCACTGCGCAGCGAGAACTACAGGCGGAACTGGACCAGCGGATCGCTCGCGTTGCCACTCAGGAGGAACAACTCGAACGACAAACTGCGGACCTCCGCGCGGCGCAGCGTGCACTCAGCGAAGAACGCGTCTTGCTGAAGCAATCCGTGAAGGCAGAACTGGCCGAGCAACAGTCGCAGCTAGAACAACAAATGAAGCTGGTTGAGACAGAGCGACAGCGGGTTCTCGAACAGAATGAAAAAGACCGCCTCGAACATGCGGAACGGATGAAGCAGCTGGACGCCGAGCTTCAGTCGGAACGCGATCGACTTCTGGAAAAAGTCCGGAAAGAGGTCTCCAGCGAACTGGCGCAACTGAATCGCGAGAAGCAGGAATGGGCAACTCAGCGCGAAGCACATCGACTGGAAATGCAACAACAGCAGGAAGACCTTCAGCAACAACGCGAAGTATTCGGAGAACAGCTGGAAACGGAACAGACGCGACTTCGTGAAGAGGTTGAAAAGCGTCGCCAAATGCTGTTGACGGAACAAAGTAATTTACAGCGGCGATATCGGTTTCAGTTCGAACATCTTGGACGAGCCAGAGAAGACCTGGAGTTCGAAGTTCGCGAACTTCGACGGGAGCAGCAGCTGTTTCGCACCGAACGCCATCGGTTCACCGAGCTGCATCGACTTCGGTTTCACCAACTGGAACAGGTTCGACGGACACTTGCTGCCACAGAAGCTTCACTGGCTCGAGACACTCGCATTGTTGAACGATCGCGCACAGCAGCTCTGGCAGACATCCAAAAGCAGCAGCGTCGCGCGGAAGAGGAACGTGATGCGCTGAATCAGGACACGGAAAACCGGCTGCGACGAGTTCGCCAGCAGGAAGTGAACCTCGCTGAATTGGCCACCCAGCTCGAAGAACGTTCTCAGCGGCTGAGCCGCCTTCGTTCCGAGTTGGATCGGACACAGGGAGAAATTCTTGAACAGCGGCTGGCCGTTGAAGAAGCCCGGGAATCCCTTTTCAGGGACAGTAGTCTCGGCGAAACCGCACGCATCCGCCTTGAGCAGGCGCGGGGAGATGTCCAATCATTCTTCGACCGCATGAAGAGTCAGATCAACAGCGAACGGGACAAGGTGGAGTCGTTATCCGCTGAAGTAACGAATCGCCAGGCGCAGTTTCGGCAGGACCGTGCGGCGCTGGAAGAATGGTTCCTCGAACGCGAAGCGTCCCTGAACGCCCGGACATCCGAATCCGTGGTCGAGGAATTACAAACGACAATCCAGCAACAGCAAGCCGAACTCTCCCGGTTGCAGGACCGCTGGAAGGCCGACCGACGTGAGGCAGAACGCAGCATTCGTGAACTCCTTGATCAGCTCGCCACAATCGAAATGAATGCGGTGCGAGCAATGCCGCCCCGTGGTCAGGCGACGAATCTGACTGAATCTGAAGATGGCCAGCAGACGTCCGGGCATGAAGATCACCGCGACGCCGCTTGATTTCGCACGGGTGCTTGTCCACGATGCGATCCCTTTCCCGGCATGGCAGCACGACGATGTCCGAAACTGACAACCCGTTGAAATCTGCGAACCTGATGCGCCGGCAAAGGACCCGCGTCTGGTGAATCCCGGCCAATATGTCTCTGACAGGTGCGTCGGGCGGACAGCAAATGAGATTTTTCGCTGATTGCTGGCTCACCAGACTTCAGACCGACCAGGCCACCATGGAGATAGCTGTTGCAAGCGGAATGACCGTGGGCCTCTGACAATCGAGAACGTGAATGAACGAGCATTTCGATCCGGAGAAAATCAGACAGAGGATTGCGGGGATCTGCCACGATGCGCGGTTACCCGCGGCAAGCGTTTGTTATGGTTCATCGAAGGGCCCTCTTCTTCTTTACGATTGGTGCAGCACCAATGACACAGCGCTGATCCCGGGTAGTCGCCGCTATTTGGTTGCCTCTATCACGAAACCCGTGATTTCGATGCTGGCCATGTTGCTGGTCAGTCAGGGGCGACTTCGTCTGGGAGACCGCGTCTGCGGAATTCTCGACTCTTTCTGTAAGCCTGGTCTGCGTGGCATCACCATTCGACACCTGCTCACTCACACCTGTGGCTTGCCAGACATGCTGCCTGAGAACCAGCAGCTCAGGGAGCGGCACGCCACGGTGGCCGATTTTGTGGAAGCAGTCTCCCGGGCAAACCCGGATTTCGTCGCAGGAACCGACTGCCGTTACAGCAGCATGGGTTATGCCGTTCTTGGTCACCTGATCGAACACATCGCCGAAGACCAACTCGCCACCGTGCTCAGGAAGTCCCTGCTTGAGCCGTTGGGAATGGATTCCACGTGGCTTGGCGTGCCGGGATCTCTGGCAGAAACGATCCTGCCCACCATTGAAACCTGTCAGCTGCCCATCTGGCAAGATTCGGATTGCGACTGGAACTGGAACAGTCGTTACTGGCGAACACTCGGTGCGCCCTGGGGTGGTTTGATTTCAACGGCTGAAGATCTTGGACGGTTTGCGCTGTTGATGCTCAGGCTTGGTCGAACTATCGATGGTCGCCCGATCATTCCCGCTGCAGCCGTGCGTGCTTCGATTCGAAACCAGACAACGCAGATGTCTCTACTTCCGGATTCCGTCCGCAGATCACAACAATGGGGCTATGGGTGGCGGATGAACTGGAACGATCATTCTGCCTGCTTTTGTGAGCTACTGCCCGAGACAACATTCGGGCACTGGGGTGCGACCGGAACCGTGTTTTGGGTCTGTCCGGAATACGATATCTGGGCAGTCGTGTTAACGGCTGTCCCCTATGAAATCAGTCAGGCTCCCATCCAGAAGATCAGCAATCTGCTTGCCAGCACTTGTTGATGCTCAGTTCGAGATTTTCCAGCTAAATCCAACCTTTATGCCAGTGCCATTGCCGATCGATGACGTCCTGCCCGAACTTGTGGCTGCTTTGCGTTCAAACAATTGCGCGGTGCTGAAGGCTGATGCCGGCGCCGGGAAAACGACGCGCGTACCTCTCGCATTACTCCGGGCCGGCTTCACCTCCGAACAGACTTCCCACGTCGGCAGTCCTCTGGGAGACCAGCAGATCGTCATGCTTGAGCCTCGACGAATTGCCGCCCGAACCTCCGCACGAAGGATTGCCAGTGAAACCGGTGAACAGGTCGGCCAGACGATCGGTTATCGGGTTCGTTTTGATGAGGCTGTAAGTGCATCGACGCGCGTGCTGATTGTAACGGAAGGAATCCTGCTGCGCAGGCTGCAGGACGACCCCTTCCTCGAAGATATCGGCGTCGTTGTATTCGATGAATTTCACGAGCGGCGGCTGGACAGCGATCTGGCACTGGCGATGGTGCGCCGGGTTCAGCAAACCGTCAGACCGGATCTTCGGATTGTTGTCATGTCTGCAACGATGGATCCCGGACCGGTTTCCCACTGGCTGGGCAATTGCCCGGTCATCGAAAGCCGGGGGCGAACATTTCCGGTGCGCGTGGAATATCTGCGTCGGACGGATCGAATTCCCCTGCCGACTCTGGCCGCCCAGGGTGTGGAACACGTTCTAGCTCAGACAGACGGAGACATCCTGGTGTTTCTGCCCGGGGTCGGTGAGATCATGAAGACGCAGCGAGAACTGGATTCGCTCGCGCGGCGTCATAACATTGCCATCATGCCACTCTACGGAGACCTTAGTTCCGAAGAACAGGATCAGGTACTGGCTCGCAACGTCCGCCGTAAAATCGTTCTGGCAACAAATGTCGCAGAGACGTCAATCACGATCGACGGCATCACGGCTGTGGTGGATTCTGGTTACGCGAGGCAGATGCACTTCGACGCGGATGTGGGACTGGACCGTCTGGAGAAGCGTCCCGTTTCCAAAGCCTCGGCGGATCAACGGGCCGGGCGGGCCGGGCGAACTCGGCCCGGCGTTTGTTTGCGTTTGTGGGATGAATCGGCCCATCGCACACGCGCGGACTACGATCAGGCCGAACTGCACCGAGTAGACTTGTCAGCTGCAGTGCTGCGACTCCATGCCTGGGGCGAAAAAAATGTGGCCCTGTTTCCCTGGTTTGAATCTCCTCCCGAAACGGCTCTTCGTCATGCGGACCGGTTGCTGCGACTCCTTGGTGCAATGGATGACAATGGCGTCACGGCACACGGCCAGGCCATGGTTCGGTTCCCAACATCTCCGCGAATTGCCCGATTGCTGATTGAAACACAGAACCACGGGCTGGGACGACGCGGCGCTTTGCTGGCCGCACTTCTCACGGAACGGGATCCGTTCGTGGCGGGAAATGGACCTGTGGCGGGAAAAACTCCTGCCGCGCGGTCGCAGTCCGACGTTCTGGATCGTCTGCTGGCGTTTGAATCGTTTCAACAGACGGGAAATCCTGTGACCTCATTTGGAACAATCCACCGAGCAAACGCTCGAACAATTCAGCTGGTCGCTCGACAATTCGAGCGAGTGCAAAAGGATTCTGAGTGTGGGTCTGATGAGTTTCGTAATCAGGCCGATGAGTGGATTCTGCGTTCGCTGGTCGCGGCCTTTCCTGATCGGATTGCAAAGCGACGGGAACCAGGCAGTGATCGCGGCCTGATGACAGGCGGCCGCGGGGTCAGGTTTGGAAGTCAGTCTTCCGTCCGTCAGTGCGAGCTCTTCCTTTGTGTAGATATTGATGGTCGCGGTACCGACGCCCTCATTCGCAAAGCATCGGAAGTTCGCCGTGAATGGTTGCCGTCTTCCCTGATCAGAACGGTGGAT
>JAGQQE010000185.1 GCA_020426345.1 Planctomycetaceae bacterium | reverse complement strand
GGGGTGCGGGTCCGCGGGCCGTGCAGAACCTGTTATTGGGTGGCAAGACACGTGCGCTGCTGAATGGACGCACGACCGTTTCTGTTGAAGACATTCAGAAGTTGGCGGCTCCGGTACTGCGGCATCGTATCGTGCCCAACTTTACGGCGGAGAGCGAAGGAATTACGTCGGACAAGGTCATCGAACGATTGATTCAGGAAACCCCTTCCCGGGAAAGTGAGTTAACAAACGACCCTCGCCTGGGCAAGATCTTTGCTGCCTGAAGAAACCGGAGCAGACTGCTGCAGGGTTTGCTGATCAGCAATTCCGGGCGAAGCCCAGGTCGTATGTCGCATCTGGCTCACGGCACTGTCGGAAAGTTACGGAAAGCTGTGACCGGGCTGCGTAACCATGCTATGGAAACGGCGTCTTCTGACGTTCCCGGAACACTCAGAAGGTGAGCATTCTGGTCGCGTGTACCGTGAACACGAACCGGGGGCCCAAATCATTGATGCAGGGGCGAGTTGGTTACTGACAGCAAATGAGACAGCGGGGAAGTGACGTTTGCCAAATCGTTTGAATCCAACGATGATTCCCCGGGTTTATTATCATTACGGCTTCCCATCGCGGGAGCTGACATCTACGTTTGATATTTGAAGCCATTCTGTGACCCGCGACCTGGAAAAATATCTGCCACCTGACGAGATCGCGAGGATTTCTCGTCTGGAACTTCGGGCTCGCAAAGTGGTTGAGGGCTTTGTTTCGGGACTGCATCGAAGTCCGTACTTCGGTCAGTCGCTGGAATTTGTGCAGCACCGTGAGTACGTGCCCGGCGATGATACGCGCCGCATCGACTGGAAACTGTGGTCTCGATCGGACCGCTATTACCTGAAGCAGTTCGAAGAAGATACCAACGTACGGGTGTCGCTTCTTGTGGATGGCAGCGAGTCGATGCAGTTTGGCAGCGGCCAGATGACCAAGTTTGAATATGCTCAGACCATCGCTGCCGCCCTGGCTATGCTGATTCTGAAACAGAACGACAGTGTGGGTGTGACCACATTTGATTCTCAGGTGCGAAGTCAGGTGCCAACCAGTAGTCGCCACAATCATCTGCAGGCGGTTCTTGGAGGTTTGACGGCGGAGACAGCGGCGGGCAGGACAGATATTCGCTCGGTACTGCGTCGAGTCGCAGAGACACTGAACCACCGCAGTATTGTGGTGTTGATCTCGGATTTGTTTTGTGATCGGGAAGAGCTTTTCCGCGGTCTGCAGCTACTCAAACAGCGAAAACATGAAGTGCTGATAATGCACGTCATGGATGATCAGGAACTGGACTTTCAGTATTCAGGAACCCTGCGATTTGAGGGGATGGAGGATGCTGGTCGACTGACATGTGATCCCGCCGCACTGCGAGCCGGATACATGCAGGCGCTGGAAGCGTTTCTGGAAACGATTCGTCGCCGTTGCGCCGGGAGTCAGGTCGATTACAAGCTGGTGCGAACCAGCGAGAATCTTGATGCCGCCCTGGCTCAGCTTCTGAACGCTCGCATGGGGGCGAAAAAGCGATGAGCTGGCTAGCGCAATACTTCCTGAACCCCGGCTTTGTGTTGCCCGGGCTTGCGCTGGCTTCGGTGCCAGTCATCATTCATATCCTGAGCCGATTGCGCTACAGAAAAGTGCGATTTGCGGCGATGGAATTTCTGCTGCAGAGCGATGAAATGAATCGGCGGCGACTGTTCATCGAACAGTTGTTGCTGCTGTTGCTGCGAGTGCTGGCTGTCATCCTGATCTGCCTGCTGCTGGCTCGCCTGGTCATGGATCCTTCCCGTTTGTTTTCGCTCCGTGGGGCGAGCGTTCATCATGTGGTGATTATTGATGACTCCTTATCGATGCGCGACCGAGACGGAGAACGAACCGTCTTTGACGAAGCGATAGCAGTTGTCGAACGCATGCTCGCGGACGGCGGAGCAGCGACAGGCACGTCGCGCGTGACGATACTTCTGATGTCAGAGCCTTCGCGAGCCGTGATTTCGGACAGGACACTGGATGGGGCCATGCTGCAGGAACTCACAACCCGCCTGCGCAATCTGCAGTGTTCGTGGAGGGCGGCTTCGCCCGAATATGCCCTTGAGACAGCTCGTGATATTCTGGGAGCAGATGGCGGAGTTTCTCCCCATGTGCACTTTGTGACCGATTTTCGTATGCGCGACTGGAGCGGCCGACCGGAAGTGTTGACGGCTATGGAATCACTGAAAGCCGTCAAGGCCGACCTGAATATTGTTCGTGTCGCAGCGACAGGGCACTCAAACATCAGCCTGTCTCAGATCACATCGGATTCTTTGGCCATTGCCCGCGGGATTCCGTGGCGCATGAATCTCACGATCCGTAATCATGGTTCCACTAAAGTCAGCGGGCTGCGTGGCATCGTCCGTATCGACGGTCAGCCTGTGCCCGGCAGTGTTCTGGTTCCGGATATTGAGGCTGGAGCAGAAACGATCGTCTCACACGATCTTGTTTTTCAGTCAGAAGGGCGTCATCAGGTCGAAGTGCTGCTGGATGAGGATGCTTTGATCGAAGATAACCGTCGATACGTAGTCGTGGACGTCAGTGATCGACGTTCCATTCTGATTATCGATGATCATGGCCAGCAGGAAGATGCGGGTTATATTGCGGCTGCGTTAAGTGCAGACGAAAGTCTGACCGGGCTGACGGCGGATGTAAGAACGTCCCAGTCGTTGACCTCCCTGGATCTGAATTCGTATGACTGTATTTACCTGCTAAACATACGTGACCTGGCTGCAGATGCCGTTCGTCTGCTTGCATCGTATGTTGACAGCGGTGGTGGCATCGCATGGTTTCCGGATGAGCAGGCCAATATCGATTGGTACAACACCTCCCTTCGCGAGCCTGGGGTTGAGTTGTTTCCATTGACGCTCGGCAGCATCGGTGAAGTTTCTTCGGCCACAAATCAAAATGCGTCTGTGTTTCAGTCGCTTGTCTTTGAACAACACCCGATTTTCGCGGTGTACAACATCCCTGACAGTCCATTCGCTGATCTCATTCAGATTTCGAAATGGTTTCAGCCAGGTGATGACTGGCAAACAGATGACATTTCTCGAGCGGATGGCGTGCAGACGCTGGCTCGCCTGAAGAATGGTCAGCCAGCGATCCTCGAACACCAGCATGGCCGCGGCCGGATTCTGACGTTTCTTGTCGGAGCGGGGCGACGGTGGAGCAACTGGCCAATTGCCCCCGCTGCTCCTGGTTTTGTCGTTATGCATCTGCTGATGCACCCCTATCTTCAACGACCTGCAGATGGAGTCCAGCATCGGGAACTGGCCGAACCCCTCGTTCTGAAGTGGCCGGTATCACAGTTTACAGAGAACGTCGAAGTCTTTCTGCCAGAACCTGAATCCAGTGATGATGCCACCGTTGATACCTTCGTTCGGTTGCAGGCCACTCTGCCATCTGCAGATTCAAAACCTGATTCCCTGGATTCCCCGACACAGCCCGGTGAAGAAGAAATCCTGTCAGTCACGATTCGTCAGGTGGATCGCCCGGGGGTTTATCGCATCCGAAGATTTGATGGCGAAGGGAATTCCAGTGAAACCTGGTGGGCCATGAATGCTCCCGCAACAGAAAGCAATCTGCAGCTGGCGGATGCTGATCAACTCTCTGGTCAGGCGACGCTGGATCACGTCAAGGTGATCGATGGCGAAACAGCGGATGCACTTGGTGCAGGCGATGCCGGCCGTGAAGTTCGCTGGATTCTTCTCGGTCTGCTGCTGGTGATTCTGGTCTGCGAACAGTTGCTGGCACTGCGCATGAGCTATCATCCGGAGGGCACATGATGAGGTGCGTTCCAGACATTCAATGTTGTCATGAGTCTGAAGGGAGAAATCCGTCTCCGATCCATGGCCAGTTCGGGAATGCGAAGCCAGCAGAGCAGCATCAGAAACGCAATACTGTCTTATTTTCCGGTGCCGCACTTCGGTGGCTCACCCTGCTTGCTGCGTTCGCGTTTCGTCCGGCCCTCGCACTAGCGCAGGAGGTTGAGACGCAATCATTTCAGGCCACGGAACTCGATCTCCCTGAATCCACTGCTGGGATCCTGATATTTGGCGGGTTGATTTCCGTTCTGTTCTGGATTGCCTTCCGCACATCCTGGAGGGATTCGCGGTTTCTGAAGACGCCGTGGAGGCTTGGACTGCTGATTCCGCGATTGCTGGTTTTAATTCTTGTCGTCGCCATTACCCTGAATCCGCGACAGCGAACACAGGTGACCCGAATTGAAAAATCGCGGGTAGGGATTCTGGTCGATACCTCTTCTTCGATGGCATTTCCCGCGATGGATGTCGACCAATCCGGGAATCAGGCCCCGCCAGATGCCGCGGTTCCGCAGGGCATGAAGTCCCGAAACGAAGCCGTCACGACTGCCTTGATTGAATCGGGTTTGCTGGGGCAACTCGCCCGAACGCATGCGGTATCCGTATATACTTTTGATTCCACGTTGCGGGGCCCCGTCGCAAACATGAACGGCGATCAGCTTCAAATCTCGGATGCGGAACCAAATGAAGAATCCGGTGAAGAAGCCGTCCGGGACACTCCCGGCAAGACAACACTGGATTTGTCCGAGCAGCCTGAGGCCGGAGAAGGGGCGTTGCTGGACAGTCAGTCGGCGAAGAAACGTCTGTCCCAATTGATGCAGGCAACCGGTAGCGAAACTCGTTTGGGTGAATCATTGCATCAGTTGATTGGCCAGATCTCCGGGCGCACGCTGAGCGGGGTGGTTGTGCTCACAGATGGTCGTTCGAATGCCGGAATTGACACATCACCCGCACGGGTGCGAGCTGAACGCAGTGGGACGCGGTTGATCACCGTGGGAGTTGGGAGTCAGCGACCACAGATCAATTTATGGCTGGCGGGGATGCAGTCGCCAGCGGATGTTCACAAGGGAGATCCATTTGACATCAACGTTGTCGTACAGGGCACCGGTATTCAGAATCAGCAGGTTCTTGTGCGTCTGTTTCAGCAGTCGGCCGGAAGTGATGGTAAGGATCGAAAGCAGGTTGACGAAGCCTCTGTGACAATCGCCGACGAGAAAATACCTGTCTCGCTTCGTTTTACCCAGCAGTTGCCAGTGCCCGGCAAATACGAATTTGTCGCGCGGACAGAAGTGAGCAGTGATTCGACTGGTGGCGTGGTGGTGACTGAAATGACCCTCGATGACAACGAACGTCGTCGCGAAGTCGAGGTCACTGACAGGAAAATCCGGGTCCTGCTGATTTCCAGTGGCCCGATGCGTGACTATCAGTTTGTACGTAACACGTTGTTTCGACACAGCGGAATTGAATCGGATGTGTGGCTGCAGACCGTGACTGTGGACGATGCAGAATTCGTCACGCAGGAAGCAGCCAACACGCTCACCCAGTTTCCTTCGACAGAAGCACAGTTATTTGAGTACGACGTGATCGTTGCTTTCGATCCGGACTGGAGTCGCCTGTCAGGAGAACAGCAGCAGTATCTGAATCGATGGGTTGCCGAACATTCTGGCGGAATGGTTCTGGTTGCGGGTGACATTTACACGCCCCGAATGGCCAAGGATGCAGAAGCGTACCGCAACATTGCCGTACTCTATCCAGTGCTGTTGAACCGAATGCTGCCCGAGTTGCAGCTGACTCAGCGGTCCGACCAGCCATGGCCACTGAAGCTGACTCCCGAAGGACAGGCGACTGAGTTCCTGAAGATTGCTGACGCCTCTGGTACCGCGACGACAGATCTCTGGAAGACGTTCAAAGGGATCTACCGTTCTTATCCGATTCGGGGTCTGCGCGACGGTGCCGTTACATTGCTGGAGTATGGGAATCCTCGAGCTCGTACGGAAATTGGTCAGCCACCGTTTCTCGCTTCGCAGTTTTTTGGGTCCGGTCGGACGGTCTTTCTCGGGTCCGCAGAGACATGGAGATTGCGCGAGATTTCACCGCAGGGGCATCAGCGATTCTGGACGAGTCTGATTCGTGAAGTTGGGCAGGGCCGACGCAGTCGGGGCAACGCACGGGGCCTGCTGTTGCTTGACCGGAATGAAGCATCACCAGGCCAGTCAGTGAATATCCGAGCACAGTTGTATGACCAGCGTCTTCAGCCACTTCAGTCTGATTCCGTCACGGTATCCATTATCGACGCAGATGGTCGCCCTGTTTCTGTCCCCGATCAGTTAAATAATGATGGGCGAGGAACAGGACAGTTTCGCAATAACTTCAGACCACCTCGTCCCGGCGTCTATCGCATTTCGGTGCCGGTTCCGGAATCGAGTGACGTACTCACTGCCATGCTGGAAGTCGTGCGTCCCAATCTGGAATCGCAGAATGCAACGCAGGATGTGGCCGGGTTGATGGCACTGACTGAGAACAACGACGGAAAATATCTATCAATTGCCGAGGCGATGGCGGAATTGCCGGACCTGCTTCCCGACCGCAGTGAACCCGTGATTATTGATGAACAGTTGCGAACGCTTTGGGATCGCTCGTGGTTGATGTATCTGATGATCGCGCTGCTGGCTTTGGAGTGGGGGCTCCGCAGAGTTGTACGGTTAAGCTGAAGTTGCGTCTGACTCAGCTGTTGATTTCCACGGCCGCAGAAGTCGTGAGAATTCCCCATCGGGTCTCAATGAGCATGAATTCGGCTGAGCATGAATTCGGCTGAGCACGAATCCGGGTGGGTAAGAACTACTCCAGTTGAAGGTCTGCCAGATAAATTGCAGTGATGGTTTTTCCTGCGGAGTCCTGTTCGTGGCTGGAATACCATGACAGAAGGGCATTCTGTTCATCAAGTGCCACGAACCCGGTGTAGGAGTTGTCGCCATCGCTTGGTAGTTCAGCAATCGTGTTAAGTGTGTTTTCACCGCTCAGCAAACACAATACCGTTCGGGGGCCTTCGGACGTGTTGTTCCGCCCACCGACGATGTACCTGTTTCCCCACTTGGCTAACATTGGACCACCGATGTACCGGTCCAGTGGCTGACGACGCCACTCAGCATATGGCGGCGAGGACCGGCAGATCTCAGCGGGCGTTGAGCCGCGTCTGGCGACGGCCAGAATGGATCCATCGTCTTCCACCAGAAATGCGGTTTCGTCTCCCCACGATTCCTGAAAGAGTGACCGTGTCTTCCAGACGAGCCCGTCGTCGCTTTCCAGCATGGCAGATTCGATGATTTCTCGGTTACTTCCGGATTCATCGCTGAATCTGTGCTTTCTGCGACCGCAAAGAAAGGCCTTGTCGCTGGATTGAGCGGCTCTCCAGATATAGTGACCGTAAGTGCCTTCGAGCATTGTTGGCTCTGACCAGTTTCTTCCATCGTCAGAAAAGGAACAGAAACCAAGGTGTTGATTCAGGTCGCGAGTCTTCGGCGATGCGTCCCCGCAGTACCACGTTCCCGTGTAAATAAACAGACGCCCCCGGAACTCAAGGAAATGTGGGTCTCTGACGTCGCGCCGGGGCACAGAGAATTGGTTCACTTTTTGCCATGTCTTCGCATCTGTGCTGGTCAGCACAACAATCGAAGATGTCGGATGAACCATATGACCATCAGGGCATGAACGAAACGTCAGATAATACCGGTCCTTGAACCGGCACAAATCCGTAAACGCATTGTGGTTTCCATCATAGTATGCCCGGCGAATATTCTTCACCTGCAGAGCAGGCGAAAGTTCTTCAGCGGTTTCCGCTGGTTCATCACACGATCCTATGGCCGGTCGGCAGATAAAAATTCCAAGACACAATAAGAGTAATGCGTGAGACTGATGTCGCATGTCTTTCGAACTCCGGAAGTCATCAGGAAATGAACGATCTGTGATGACATAACCCAGATCGGTAGACTGAATAGGTATTGGCTGTCAGCAGATGGTTGCAGGTGATCGATTGAATCGCCAGTGAAAATCTGTGTGTCGAAGTCTCCGTCCGGGAATGGCACAATTGATGCAGAATAAATTTGACGTGATCATTCTGGGTTCCGGGTTCGGTGGAAGTCTGCTGGCAGCAGGGCTGGCCAGAAGTGGCGTTCGTGTCGCATTGCTGGACACACAGGCACATCCAAGGTTTGCGATCGGTGAATCCTCGACGCCTCTGGCCGACCAGACGCTTGCTCGAATTTCCCGTCGATATGCTTTACCGGAAATTCTGCCCCTCGTCAGGTACGGAACATGGAAACGAAACCTGCCGTGGTTGTTGTGCGGGAAAAAACGAGGTTTCAGCTACTTCAGCCATACACCCGGTCAGTTTCCTTCACCCGTGGATTTTCATCAACGACGTTTGCTTGTTGCCGCCAGTGCGAGCGATGAGTTTTCGGACACACATTGGCTGCGGAGTGATGTTGACAATTTTCTCTACCAGACAGCGGTAGGTTCCGGCGTGACCAACTATGTTCCATGCACCTATAAACTGAGTGAAGGCAGGAATGGCTGGCATATCACAATTGGACAATCTGTGGACTCTGTTTGTCTGGAATCGGACTTTCTGGTGGATGCCACGGGTTCATCCAATGCATTACTGAAGCACCTAAAGATCCCTGACATCAGCGACCAGTTGAAGACACATTCAGGGACGCTGTTCGCTCACTTTGAAAACGTTCCATCCTGCGAAGAACTACTAAATTCACTTGATATCAGGACCCGCGAATTTCCATTTCATTGCGATGATGCTGCTGTTCATCATGTGCTTCCATTTGGATGGATGTGGCAGCTGCGTTTTGATGACGGCACGGTGAGTGCAGGGGTGATGTTCGATGGGAAACATCGGCATCTGTTCTCCGATTCTTTCACCTCCGGCGAACTGACCTCAGCGGAGCAGGGCAACGCGCACGCCATAAGTATCTGGAAGAGAATGATCAGCGACTTCCCGTTTCTGAAGCAGCAATTTGAAAACGCAAACATCGTTCGACCCGTTGAAGGACTTCGATGGGTTCCACGCATCCAAAGGCTGGCTTCTGCTGCTGCGGGAAAAAACTGGGCCGCATTGCCCAATTCTGCGGGATTCGTCGACCCACTCCACAGCACGGGCATCGCCCACACGCTGGTCTGCGTGGAACGACTGCTCGATGTACTTGTGCATCCCGGAAACCATTTGGCGAAGATGCACGAATATTCCAGCAATGTCATTCAGGAAATTCAGCTGGTCGACGAACTTGTCGAGGGGTGCTACGCAGCGTTGCCGTCCTTCGAGCTTTGGTGTGACTGGTCGATGATTTATTTTGCTGCAGTCACCACGATGGAAAACAGCGATCAGGACCCGAGGTTCAATGATGTTGAATCGAAAGGGCAGGTCGGCCCGCTTCCGTATGGCCAATCCTCGTGTGCCCCGGGATTTCTGAGAGCAAACGATTCGGCGTTCCGGAGAATGATCTGTGATGCCCGGTATCAGCTGGAAATGGCGAAGGACGGAACGATGAGTTCGTTCGACTATCGGGTTTGGCTGCGGCGGGCGATCAATCCGTGGAACTGCGTCGGACTGCTTAATGACGAGCTCCGCGGTCTTTACGCGGACACGGCCGCCCCGGAAACGTGACCAGCATTGTTCCCGGGAGCGTGCATCCCGGCTATGCTGGCTCTTCAATAACCGGATTGGATAGCTTGCCGATGCCTTCGATTTCAACCGTGACCAGGTCACCCTGTTTGAGGAACACCGGGGGCGTTCTTGCCATTCCAACTCCGTGTGGAGTGCCTGTCAGGATCACTGTTCCTGCGGGTAAAATCGTACTGGCGCTGAGAAATTCGATGAGCGTCGGAACATCGAAGATCATGTCGTCCGTATTCCAGTCCTGCATGGTTTCGCCATTAAGCACAGTGCTGATTCTCAGCGCGTTGGGATTCGGGATTTCATCCGCTGTCACCAGATAAGGTCCCAGGGGGCAGAAAGTGGCAAACGTTTTTCCTCGACACCATTGTCCTCCACCGCCGTTCTTCTGCCAGTCTCTTGCGCTGACATCATTCGCACAGGTGTAGCCGAGTACGTAACTCAATGCTTCGTCCTTCGAGACATTCAGGCAGTCCTTACCGATGACGACTGCGAGTTCACATTCGAAGTCGACTTTGTCGCTGCGAAGTTTTCGGGGTAATACGATTGGGTCACCAGGATTCTGGACTGCCGAGTTAATCTTGATGAAGAGCACCGGATTCTCGGGAATATCCGCTTTGCCTTCCTCAGCGTGCTTTCTGTAGTTCAATCCGATACACAGAATATTGGCTGGCTGAATGGGAGCAAGAAGCTTGAATTCTGTGACCTGATGCCCGGTATCGGTGAGCGTCTCAAGGACATGCCCTTTTGCAAGAGTCACGGAACCATCTGCCTGAACGAACCCCCAATGTCTGGCCCCGTCATTCGTCTCCAGGCGGCAAATCTTCATAGCGGAAATCTCTGTGTCTTGATGATAGTGAGTGTTTACGAGGAACTGTGTTCTACCCAATGATCGCACGATACCCGAGTGCGGGTAATGATATCGCGCCGGACCAAATGAAGAAACGCTCCGTCGCGGCAGGTTGCCACGACGGAGCGTTTCGTTTCGGGGAGATTCACCCCTGCCAGGAGGCGTGTCGCGTTCGTCGTGGAGCAGAAAACTGCACCGATGCGAATCTGGAAACGCTGAATCCGGCGGCAGAGACTTTGGTAGCTTATCGCTGTACGGACGGCGGAAAGACGTGGATCGGGCGACCGTCAGAGCTTAATGGTTGTTGGGACTGAACTGGAGCCACGGCCGAAGGGGTCGCCTGAAAGCTGGCCTGATAGACAGGCTGGCCGGGCATGAGTGCCGGAGGCGTCGGTGTCGCTGGTTGCTGATATCGGGCCTGTGAATGCAGGTTACCATCAAGGTATGACGGGCGGTATCGATTCCAGAACTGCTGTGAATATGGCATTCCGTGCGCCGATCCCCAGCCTGATGCGATTTGTGTCTGGGAGAAAACGTGGCGGTAGTTGTATGGGCGAAAGCTTGCAAATCCACCGTATGCGGGGACTCGCTGAAATTGCCCATGGATCCAGGGATCCTGCTGGTCATAGGGATACAGCTGCCCGCCTTCTCCAGTCGCAATTGCGCCGGAGTATTCAATTCCGGGAGATCCGATTTGGGCGTGAACGGCAGCACTACTGACAATCACAGTGACCACGAGGCTCACTACTGAGATGAATAACCGACGCATTGAATCCCTCCGATGTCGAGCCGAATCGAACCCTTCCAGTTGCATGAACCGGTCGAACGGCATTGAGCAATGATCCTTCGGTATTCGTATCGGCCGCTACAACGCATCCCTTTTTCCAAAGCTGGAGAAACCACGACTTCCTTCAATTCGTTGTCTGGAGCGCAATTTGAACGCCCTGACCGTCAAATTTTAACTTCGTCCATTTGCTGTCGACTTTCGCCTGGCTTCTCTCTTCTTTTCGTGTACATCCAGATGTGTCGATTCAGGATGTTTGAGAATCTCGCGTGTTTGGAGAGTGTCGATGTCGGAGTTTGGAAAGCGAATGCTGGGACCTGCAGCATTAATGGTGGTGTTTGTCGCGATGAATTCAACCGCTGTGCAGGGAGGGCTGAATCATCTTTTTGGCGGTTCCGGTTGTAACTGCAATTCTTCGCAGCCGCAGGTCAGTTATGTTCCCGTGCAGCCTGTTGTTGCTCCCGTGATGCAGGCTGGTTGTGCCTGCTCAAGTGCCGCAGCAGGTTGTTGTGGAATGGGCGGCCTGGGATCTGTTGGCGGTCTGTACATGGATGCTGCAGCGGGAATGGGTTACGGTCCGGCGTTCGGCATGGTCGGTCAGGGGATGACAGGATACGAAGGCCTACCCAATATGGACGGCGGTGGCGTCAATTATCGTTACCCCTATCACAGCTATCGTCGCCCGTGGGCAAACCCAGGACCGCGTGCTGCGAACGTGTCCATCGTTTGGTAGTGTCGCAGGTTTAGCGTTTTGCTGTGAATAGGCAGTTGGGGAGAACTTCGTCATTCACCAGATGGACTTCGGCGATTTCAGAGTTCTCCTGAACCGATTGGCGAACTGCATCCCGGGCTGAAACTATTGTCCAGTGCTTTCAGATTCCGTCCGGCTGGTAAGCCCGCGTGCACCCTGGTTGGTTGTCAATGCGTCAATCTTCCGTTGGGACCGCGGGTTTTCTCGTGCGACATCATTGACGCCGTGATTTGCAGTGTCC
>JAGQQE010000184.1 GCA_020426345.1 Planctomycetaceae bacterium | reverse complement strand
ATGTCCTGCTGAAAGTGCTGTCTGATCGAAACCGATTCATTGATGTTCGCTGCCGGGCTGCCTATGCGATTGCAAGGACAGGCTCATCACTCAACGGTAATGCCTTCGGAGCTCAGCAGCTGGACCTGGAGCCGATTGCGTGGAAGATCGTCCAGCTCGCTCGTGAAACAGCTCAGTACTTCAACGCGGCTCCTGCAAATCCAGCATTCGTTGGCTGTGGCGAAAATCTCTATCTTTCGTTTCACCACCTGAATTCGGCGGAATTGTCAGCAGGGGTGGGACTGTTGAATCGGGCTCCGCGTTCGCAATATGTCAACGATGCCTACAAGGAAGCATTGAAGATTGCTGCCCCGATGATGTTCGAAAAGAAGCCGATTGCAGGTGGAGCATTGCAGGGGGTCGACGGCTGGATCAACAACAATAAGCCAGCGACGATGCAATACGACAGAACTCGAAATGACGCCGTCGTCGTTCCGTAATGGCGGTTTGTGTCGATCGGCATCTTAATTGAGCGGACAGAAGCACTTCCGAATTGCGTGTCGTCAGTGGCGTGCTGCATCAGCCGCGCGGCTTAATCGAAGAATCGTCCCAAACGACTTCGAAAGTCGGCCATTTGATTGCTTTCCGGCTCCGCCAGCCATTCAACATGCAGGCCCAGTTGCCACCATCCGCCGGGGCGTGGTGAGTTATGTCGGCATTCACATCCAAAGAATCGCCACACTTCTTCAGTATCGGGGATGGCAACCAGAAAGTGATCACCCTTCAGATTGTGTGGTAAAAGCACACCGATTCCTTCGCGCCGCAGGTCGCAGGTGACGCCTGGTACAGCGTGCAGGTAATTGACATCAGCGGCTTTTGTTTCTCTGCCACACGGGATGACCATCACACCAAGGGCGACTGGACGGGGAAAATCCTGCCGACGACTCCTGGAAATGCCTTCTTCGTAAGACATCTCACTCATGTCATGCATTGTGAGGATTCGTGCCAGAGCGTTTGAGGCCTTTGTGCGTGGCTTCTCCCGGAAAATCCCCATCAATCCCAATGCATCAATGCCACTGACCATAGAGAAACTCCCAATTCGCTGATTCTGACCAGATACCAAACTTTGCCGAATGAAGTCTTGCTTGTCAGACTGGTGGCATCGGTTTCGAATTCTCCGATCCCCCGCGATGCCCCCAAAATCAGGGTTGTCGTTACCCGAAATGCAGGTGTGTTGCATTTCGGCAACACTCATCGGCATCCCAGGAATTCAGAAGCGGGCGATTCGCCGTGCAGGGCAGACGAATTCGTGATATACACATGACTCCCAACGTCACACGATTTGATTGAGGCCAGGAAGAATCATGAAGTTTGCTTTGGTAATACCTGACGGCGTCGCAGACGAGGCACAGGCATCACTGAATGGTCAAACGCCATTACAGGCGGCGCGAATTCTCAACATGGACGCTGTTGCAAGGGAAGGGCTCGTCGGCCAGACAGACAATGTCCCGGAATCGATGCCCTCGGGCAGTGACGTCGGCACGATGAGCCTGTTTGGGTACGACCCGCTGAAATACCACACCGGCCGCGCACCGCTGGAGGCAGCTGCACAGGGGATTGAACTCAATGATGGCGACTGGGCAATTCGGTGCAATCTAGTCACGATCCTTGATGGGATCATGAAAAGCTTTACGGCCGAACAGTTTCCCAACGAATCCGCTCGCCAGCTGATTCAGCTGCTGCAGAAAGACCAGTGTGGTGACAGCCACTGGAAGTATTTTCCCGGGGTCAGCTATCGCAATCTTCTGGTGTATCGCAGTCGCGGCCAGCAGGCTCCATTTTCGAAGGAAACGACGAACACCCCTCCTCACGACATCACTGACCAGCCGATTGCAGACTTTCTGCCAACCGGGCCGGGGGCAGAGTTGCTGCGTGATTTGATGGACCGCAGCCGCGAACTCTTCGCGACGGCCGAAGCAAATCTTCATCGATTGGCGGCCGGCGAAAGTCCTGCGACGCAAACATGGCTCTGGGGATATGGTCAGCGTCCGGCGCTTCAGCCATTTGTGGATCGTTATTCTCAGCGCGGCGCTGTGATTACAGCGGTCGACTTGTTGCGCGGTATCGGTCGACTGATTGGCTGGGAAGTGATTGAAGTGGAGGGAGCAACGGGTTATCTCGACACCAATTATGCGGCCAAAGGACAAGCAGCGATTCAAACGTTGTCACGGCCCGACGTTGACTTCGTTGTCGTTCATGTCGAAGCGACGGACGAAGCGTCCCACGAAGGTGATGTCGCCGCTAAAGTGAAGGCTGTGGAATCCATCGACGAGCAGATCGTTGGACCGCTCCACCAATGGCTGAAGGAACAGGGGGAATATCGCCTGCTGATTTGTCCGGACCATCCGACGTTCTTAAGAACGCGCACCCACAGTCATGGCTATTGTCCATTCGCCGTCTGTGGAACAGGGATACAGGCGGATGACGCTCGGTCCTACAACGAAGTTGCCGCTTCAGGGTCCCCGCTCACCTTTGACAACGGTTCCGATTTGATGGGATGGTTCTTCAGGCGATAGCCGAGTTGCCCCATCCCGGGCGGTTATCCGTGCGGAGGTTTCAGGCGGTTCGCCAGAAAAGTCGCAGGACTCGGCGTGAGAGTCGCCATGAGAGGCTCTGCTGCGCTTCTTTTTCATACTTCCAGCGGAACAGCCAGCACTGCAGCACGAACAGCAGCTGGTCGATTAACCACGCGACAAGAGGGATGGTCAGAATGATGATGACCATGATCTCCGGATAACCTCGTCGTCGTGAGATATTCAGCATATAGCCCAGCCCGCCCGCGCCTTCGCCTTCCTGAACAATTTCCACCAGCATGATGTAGCCGAAGGCAAGCCCAAAGAGCACTCGCAGTGAATTGAAAACCATGGGCATCGCAAGCGGCACGAGCACTTTGAACATGATCTGAAGTTTGGATGCACCCAGAGTTAAAGCTGTCTCCACATATCGCTGTCCCACTTCTTCGATTGCAGAAATTGTGTCCGAAAGAATGAAGGCAACGCAGGCGATGAAAATAAACATCACCTTCTCCAGCTCCCCGGTTCCAAACAGCGCGAAGACCAGCGCTGTCAGCGCGGCAACCGGTATGTTCCGTCCAAACAGGATGAGTGGTGAGAGAAAGCTGCGAACTATCGGGAAACAGCCGGCCAGTACACCCAGTGGAATTCCAACCAGCAGTGCCAGGCCAAAGCCGATCACAACCCGTTTCAGGGACACCGCGGTGTTGTGAACCAAATGCCGTTCGGGGGCATCGCCGTCCAGCATTTTGGGAAGGAACTCCTTTGTCTCACCCGGTGACGGCAACTGCATGTAGCTGAGCATGCGTTCCTCTGCAGTTCCGTGCGTTACGAACCACCAGACTGCGAAGACAAGCAGCACGCAGGCTGACGCCGCAAGCGCGGAGCCCAGTCTCGGAGGGTCGCGACGAAGTCCGAACCACATGCTGGATTTCTTTTCCGGGCTGGGCAACTCTGATGTTACCGGATCTGTAGACCTCGAAGGACCTTCAGATTCGTTAGAGACGGGTTCCATAATTTCGTCCGTTGACGAGGTGTTGTGAGAAGTGTCTGTTCAATGACGCCGGGAAATGGTTGGAGTTTGACTCAGGCTCTGGGATCTGCGTTGGTTTCCTCAACTGGATCCGATTCTTCCAGCGTCGCTTGAATGATGGCGATGGTCCATATCAACGATCAGTGCTGTGCGGTGGAACTATAGTCTGGCAATCGTGCGCCGAGAACACGAACCATACATCATGTTGGCACCAGTCACAGCATCAGCGGCAGAAATCTGCTGCGAGCGATTGCCGACGTGGGAGATGCCGGTTGAAAAGTAATCCTGATGCGCCAGGCATGGGTCGACGCAGGGGGAACCCCGGCGAATCGGGCCGTCTTCGACGTCAATCCTGCAGACGCGTGTGAAATGTCGTCACAGGTTGCAGGCATCGCACGCATCGTAATCCTGTGGCAAATTCTCTTTGGTGTCGTTTGTCGACTGGCCTTCGCGCGGGGTGATTTGTCACAATCAGCCGACCAGCCCAAGATTCCTGTCAGCGCTATTTCCCACCAGTGTGCACTTCTTACGTCGGATGACACCATGCAGAAACAGATACGACCAGCGATTCTGCTCGTTCTGCTGACATCCTTTTGTGGAAGCCTGAGCAGCATCCATGCCGACGATGCAGATTATGTTGAACCAGAATTCACTGTCGACGACCGGGATCACTGGTCGTTTTATCCGTTGCCGGAAGTCCGGCTGGATACGACACCACCAACGAATTCTCCACTGCACGACTCTGCTGCGCAAAACCCTGTTGACGAAATCGCGCAAAGGGTCCTGGCTGAGCATGGATTGTCGCTGCAGCCTTCAGCGGATGTGCGAATCCTGGTACGTCGCGCGAGTTTGGGGCTGACGGGATTGCTGCCGTCGACACAGTTGATCGATGAGGCACGAACTGCCCCCTGGATAGATGTTGTCAATCACATGCTGGATTCGCCGGGGTACGGTGAACGATGGGCCCAGCACTGGCTGGACGTCGCCCGATTCGCGGAAACGGATGGTTTTGAGCATGACAAGGTGCGTCCGGATGCGTGGAAGTACCGTGACTGGGTGATTCAGGCCATCAACGACGACATGCCCTACGATGAATTTATCCGTCAGCAGATCGCCGGAGATCTCCTGTATCCAAACGACCCCCAAGCGGCCATTGCGACGCACTTTTGTGTCAGCGGCCCGGATATGCCGGACATCAATTCGCAGGACGAACGCAAACATCATTTACTGAACGAGATGACGGCGACGGTCGGCAGCACGGTACTGGGGCTGCAACTGGGATGTGCACAGTGTCACGATTCGAAGTACGACCCCATCAGTCAGGCTGATTTTTATCGAATCCGACTCATCTTCGAACCGTCCGTTTTACTAAAGAAGAACGTCTCTGTTACCCGTTTACAACGATTGAACGACCGACCCGTGGTCGGGCACATTATGTTGCGGGGAGACTTTCGGAGACCGGGGCCAGAAATTCAGCCGGGCATTCCTGCAGTGCTTGCATCCGAGGTATCTGCGTTCAATGAACCCGGGATTTCCTCAGACCCGCGAGTGAAACTGGCGCGGTGGCTCACAGATTCCCGCAACCCGCTGACTGCCCGAGTTGCAGTGAACCGGGTTTGGCAGCACCACTTTGGTATCGGTATCTGCGATACGCCGGGGGATTTCGGGATTATGGGTCAGCCACCATCAAACCAGGAGTTGCTGGACTGGCTGGCAGCGTGGTTGATTGCGAATGACTGGAGCCTGAAAGAACTGCATCGCCTGATATTAACGTCACAGGTTTGGAAGCAGCGCAGCAAACTCCCTGACGGCTCTTCTGAAGAGGAATTAACAGCCTGGCGAAAATGTCTTCATGTCGATGCCGATTGTCGGATGCTTTCGCGTTTTCCAAGGCAGCGTCTGGAAGGAGAAGTGATCCGTGACGTCATGCTTCAGGCGGCTGGTACGCTCAACAGAAAAACGGGTGGTCCCGGTGTTCGGCCGCCGCTGCCTGCCGAACTCCGAAGTACGCTGCTGAAGAATCAGTGGGATGTGACGCCTGACACCACTGAACACAGTCGTCGAAGCATCTACGTATTTGCGCGGCGAAATCTTCGATACCCCATCTTTGAAGCCTTTGATCGTCCGTCAGCAAATCAAAGCTGTCCGTTGCGCAACGTCTCGACCACTGCGACGCAGGCTTTGCACCTGCTGAATTCCGAATTCGCCTTTGAAATCGCGACAGGAATGGCGCGGAGAATTCAGGATCAACTGGCACAGCGAACTGCTTCTTCAGGTGAGCCTGCGGATGCCGTCGAAGTGGATCGTCAAATCGCTCTGGCATTTGAAATACTGTTTCAACGTTCGCCAACCATCGCTGAAACAAAGACGGCCAGGTTGTTTTTTCAGGAAAGTTCTTCTGTCGACGATTCGTTAAGTTCTGTAGCCGATGGATCGCTGTCGGTGGATGAAAATCGAACGACACTGACCAACTTCTGTTTGTGCCTTCTGAACAGCAACGAATTTGTTGTGATCGACTGAGGATTAAAGCTACACGATGTATCTGTTCAAACTTGCCGACCGTGTTGCACGGGGCCTGCGCCAGATTGATCCCAGTCGAATTGTTCGTCACCGCGAGTTTCTGATGGCACATCAGCTGCCGGACGGAGGGTTTCGCGGTCGCGAAGGAGGTTCAGATCTTTACTACACGGGATTCGCAGTTCGAGCGCTGGCGGTGACAGGAGAACTCGAACCGCAGGTCTGTCAGGGCTTAAAGCCATTTCTTGATTCATTTCAACCGCTTGATCTGGGCGCGATTGACCTGCTGAGCTGGTTGTACTGCGTTCTGGTGCTTCAGGCGGCGACGGGACACGACATCCTTGCCAGCCAGCCGGAGGACCTGAGTTCACAACTCTGTCGGCAGCTCGAACTTCGTCGCGTTGCGGATGGTGGATATACAAAATCCAGCGGTGGCGCTGCGGGAAGTACATACCAGTCGTTCATGGTGGCACTGACGTACGAGCTTCTTGGTCAGTCTGTTCCGCGACGTAATGCGCTGGTGCAGTTTCTTTACGACCGTCAACGTGATGACGGCGGGTTTGTAGAAATCGCACCCATGAAACGCAGCGGTACAAATCCGACCGCCGCCGCTGTCGCGCTGCTGAATAAGCTGAATGCCATGGACAACGAGATTGCCGATGACGCACTGGCGTTCCTGACGGATGTCATCAGCAGTGAAGGTGGATTTCAGGCAAATACGCGAGTTCCGTTTGCTGACGGGCTTTCGACATTCACAGCGTTGCTCACCGCACAGGATCTGGGACGTCGCGACTTAATTTCTCCGGATAAAATCGTGGATTGGGTTAGTCAATCCATCGAATTGCCTTCCGGCGGATTCCGAGGCGCCAGCTGGGACCAGCAGGCGGACGTGGAATACACATTTTACGGACTGGGAATTCTTGGGCTGCTTCATGCTGTCTGATCAGCACGGGACGGCGGTTCGATCAGAACAATCGCGCTGGATTGGCGGGCTTCATGGTTTGTAACAGCGCGTTGCAAAAACGGAACGTTGATTGGGTGAATCTGCCCATCGCTGGCTTGCTGAGATACCTTTCGTGAGCCATTTTTTGAGTATGCGCGCTGTGAGACGGCTGAACCCGTTTCGGCATACACACTCAAAAGATGATCCACCATGTCCCAGCATCGAGTTGCCATCATTCTGCTCGGGTACCTTCTCTTGACACTGTCAAACAGGGTATACGGCCAGGATTCCACCAATTATCAGGTACGCATTCCGGGCCAGATTGTCATCCGAGCACTTGATCCCGCCATTGTTGAGGCTCATCCGGGAACCAACGATGACGTTGTCATGGCTGATCAGAGATGGTTTGCACTATCCACATCACGTTCCGGAGCAACGGTTCGATTCTCAACGGACCACGCTTTCCACAATCTCAGCAACGCAGCTTACAAACGCGACGCCCGAATTCAGATAACTCGCATTCAGGGAACACGATCAGCACGCTGGGGATTTGATGCGCCCATCGATCAGACGAACTACGCCGCCGGAGACGAAGTGGCAACGGTTCAGGTTTCCAGCCGCGGGCCCGGGCTGGTCTATTGCTGGCTGGATGTCACATTTCTGACCGACGACTTTTCGACGATGGCTGGAGGAGACTATCAATTGACCGTCATCGGCACGATTGCTGAGAACTGAATCGGCCGTTCTCTTCACCTTCCAGCCACAGAACTGTAACTCTGAATCGCAGGTAGGAAGCACCCCGCCCCAAATGTTTCCGGTAGCTTTTCCATCACGAAGCTTCGCCGCGCGGGACGGTTTCGGTTTTCCTGGCTTCGCCGTTTTCCTGTTCGTCTGCCTCTGAATCGTCCAGCAGTTCGTCGCTGTCGATGGCCATGTCCAGATGCGTGACCGATGTGCCTGTGCCAGCGTCTGACGCAAGTGCCTTGCCGGACAGTTCCAGCTCTGGTTTGTGCAGGTCCAGTGCGACTTTATGCCCCGGCAGCCAGAGCGGTTCCACCTTCTTTTCCTGAAACAGGTGTGCGAGATGTTCGTGACAGGTGAAGAACAGGACCTGCTGACCTTCCCCGGCAAGTTCAATCAGACAATCGGCAGCGGCTTCTGTTCGTTCCTGATCGAAATTCACAAACAGGTCATCCATCACAATAGGCAGTTCGACGCCGCGGCGAGCGAACTCACGAACCAGCGCAAATCGGATCGCGAGGAACAGCTGTTCTCGAGTACCACCGCTGAGCTGTTCCACCCGGAAGGTTTGGCCGTATTCATCATCGATACAGAGAAAATCTTCACCAAGCGGGGCCCAGATCCGATGGTAACGCCCGGAAGTCATCCGGTGCATGTAGTCGGATGCGGTCACCAGGGTTCCTGAAATGTTCTCCTGTTCGAACTGACGTCGGAGCTGGATGACGGCATCCTGTTCCACTTTCAGTGCGATCCACTCTTCGGCCGCGCGATGAATTTCGGACGCAAGACTCGCCTTCCGGAAGTAATCCGCATGCGAATCCCGACTCGCTTCCAGCAGTTTGATTTCCTGCTTCAGGCTACCGAGCTCTTCATGATCGGCATTCAGCTGCTCTTCGACTTCTGACAACTCAAGATCCAGAAGTTGAATTCTTTCACGAGCGTGAGCCGGATCAAATCGAATGAGATCATCTTCGACGATGGCCATCGCATTTTCGGCGGACGAGATTTCGACCACTTCTTCCTTCGCTTTTTTCAGCTGGGCCGTCAGTTGATGTCGCTTGTTTTCCCATTCCACCTGCTGCTGCAGCTCTTCTTTCGAAGCGACGCCCGCGCGTGCCAGCACGGCGCTGCGGCGCAGTTCTGCGGCTTCCATCTGGTGCTGCATATGAATTCCGTCGCGAGCCCGGCTTTCGGATTCTTCCAGCAGTCGAGCGCGTTCGGTGCGATCACGATCGTGCGTCTTGATTTGAAGACTCCAGGCAGTCAGCACCTCCAGCGGCCGGGTAAAGTTCGACTTCTTTGATGTCGTGATGCGCTGCCCCAGCTGCTCTACTCGCAATCGCATGCCCTCAAACATGCGTCGCAGTCCTTCCACCTCTGGTGCAACATTGCGCCACTGCATGTGCATTTCTCGCACCTGCTGGATTTGCTGCCACCAGTCGAATGCCTGACGCACATCAACGGTTTCGTCCATTCCAAGTCGTGTGAGAAGACGACACCACTGTTGTCGCTGGGCGTTCACGTCCTGCTGCGCCGTTCGGTAACGGTCTCGAAGTACCTGAAGGCGTTTGCGACGAAGCATCGCGCTATCCTGCCGACGCATCAGACGTTCCAGGTCTGTGATGCGGCGTGAACATTCGCCAATCCGCTCGATCAGTTCAGCCGTCGATGATCGATGTTTGGTGGTCACATCATTCGTCTGAATCAGCGATCGCGGCGCTGATCCGGAATGGCCCATTCCCGGTATCGCCATCCTCTCGATGCGGTCCTGAATATTTCGCAGTTCGCGATCGGCCTGCCGTGCTTCGTCGGTCAGGTCGTCCAGTTGGATACCGGTCTTGGTGTCAAAGTGGTTTCGCAAACCATTTCGAACGGCCCACCACATCATTCCTGCAAAGCCGAAGGCTGCTGCTGCGAGCGATCCCCCCAGGGACCGGCGGGCGTCGCCGCCCATGGCGAATGTCATAATGCCGAACAGGAATAACGCCGTTCCGATCCACCACATGGCGTTGACGGCTTTATCAACCCACGGAGGAATAGATTCGTTGGTGTCAACACGACTCATCACGCGGCGGACCGTCTGAATCTTCAGTGCAAGACGTTCTTCTTCCAGACGAAGTCGCCCCAGGTTTTCGAGTTCCTGCATGCGCTCCTGTTCAAGCTGAATGGCTTCAACGACCGACATGCCCAATGCGTCGAGTTCTTCATTGAGTTCCACCAGTTCATTCTGGCTCTTGCGAGTCAGTGAACGGGCCATACGCCTGAGTTTGCCACGGCGATGCAGGGCCGTCTGGTAGACCCGTGCCTGCTCCAGCAGCTGGTGATGCGCTTCGGAGGAGGTATCAATGCCGATGAGACGATCCAGCGTCCAGCCTGAGCCAAGCTGTGTCAGCTGGTGATTCAATTCGCGACGCAGTTCGGCAGAACGCTCTTCTGCGCCTCGAATCTGTTCGTCCAGTTGACGCATCCAGTCCGCCTGATCAACCAGACTCTGAATGGCATACCGTTCTTTTTCGAATTCACCATCGATCTGTAGTCGTTCCGCCTGCGACTTCAGCTGGGCTGCCTGATCGTTCAGCTTGTCGCGGCGATTTGCGCATTCCTGACTTTCTTTCTCGGCCGCCTGTAGTTGCTTCAGTGCTTCCGACGGATTCGTGTGGACGTACGGTAACTTCTGCAGTTCGTCCTGCAGATCACGACTTCGTTTCCACGGTTTGTGGACGCTTTGAAGAAAGCGCAGGCCCTGCAGTTCATTGGTGATGGTATCTTCACGCTGCTGCAGTTCGTGGATTTCGTCATTGAGCTCCCGCCGCCGTCGTGTCAGGCGTGCATGCTTCTCTCGTGCCTTGCCAACATCGGCCCGCTTGCCGGAGATTCTTGCATACCGATCAAACAGTTCCGGAAGCGTGCCTGCCTTCCCGTGATCGCGGAACAAACGCTGACGTCGTTCTTTGACTCCCGCAATGGAGTCCAGAATCTGTCGCCCCTGCGGCCCCATCGACAGGCCATAGATGTATTCTGAGACCTGATCGGTACCCAGTGTTGCCAGTTGCTGCAGTTCGCGAACGCCAACGGCAAAGATGTCTGTAAACAGCGATTCGGTTGTACCAGACAGCAAAAGCTGCATGGCTTCGTCACCGTGCAGGTCCTCAGGGCCACCCGAGATTCGCAGCTTTCCTGTTGTTTTCAGAGAAGCTCGACGATGAATTCGCCAGGTCCGTCCTCCGTGTTCACATCGCAGAGCACCTCGCCAGGGCTGCTCCGCATCTGGTCGATGCCATGCCGGTTCCTGCGAAAGCGGTTCGAATCCATAAAGGATGGACCGAACGAAGCGCATCAGAGTGGTCTTACCGGCCTCATTCGGGCCATAGATCACGTTCAACCCGGACGGATTGAGACGCAGCAACAGACTTCGCCAGATTCGGAAGCGGTCAATATCAATCTCGGTCAGCTTCATGCTGCGCCTCCTGCGACGTCATCTTCGTCTTCGAAGTCTTCCTCGTCGTCGTCCGGGTCGACGTTATTGTATTCTTCATCGAAGTCCGGATCGTCGTCAAACTGTTCGTCATCTGAAGGCACATCCTCTTCTGCGGATAGCTCATCATCAGACATCAGAACATCAACAGCGTCTTCTTCGGTGAAATCTTCGTCCGTCCATTCGTCGTCCTCGGATTGGCTGGCACCTTCAGAAATGTCCCTTGGTGAGGCCGTCCGCTGCAGCGTCTCGAATTCTTCGAGATCCGGAAGAAACCAGTCAGCACCATCGGAACGCATGCGTCCGAAGATTCGTTCCGCATCAATGCCGGACAACAGGGCCGTGAGACGATGTCGCCAGCCGACTGACAATTCGGAATCGTCTTCAATCAATTGTTTGAGTTCTGATTCGATCAGTCGAGCATCATCATTGATCAGTCGTGAATAGCGTTGTGCGAGATGATTCGCGTCAGACAACTGCCACTCCAGCGGGATCAGTACCACATCATGCAACAACTGAATCGTACGGGTGCCGCGTTTGAGTTCATCGAGCTCAACGGCGACGGCAACGGCAAGGTCTTCCTGTATGAGTTCCCGCATGACCGGCACAGAACATCGCAAGGTCCAGTGAACGGACCAGATGCGATCACTGCTGCCCACGTTTTGCTCCAGTAATTCGGCTTTCAGCATCTGAAGCATTGCGGTCAGCGTGGTGTGCTCCCGGACGGTCACCTCGATGTGCTTCCAGTCGACCGAACTGGTGTCAATCGTTCGAATCCGCTGGAGTCCATCTGTACCAATCTCTACCAGCGAACAGCTCCCGTCGGATGTTTCGTGATGACTGCGAGGTTGAGTTGTACCGGGACAATGCATTGTCCCGAGCGGGCGATTCAATGTGCTGCGTTCCAGTTC
>JAGQQE010000183.1 GCA_020426345.1 Planctomycetaceae bacterium | reverse complement strand
GATCATTCGCCGTGTGTGCTGCCCGCAGCTTTTTCTGGACCTCAGTTCTGGTATTTCCGTAGATGGCCTTTCGTTTCCGCTTGCCATCCGAACCAATACCGAGAGAAACCCGCGCCCGCCATCTGCCGTCCGGCATCTTGTCGATCGACCCTTCACCGCGCCCTCGTTTGCCTGCCATTGTTTCTCACTCCATCAAAGTGAAACCATCGAAGAAAAGACACACGGGAAACCGGCGATGGTGTCCGGCTTGTCGGCCTGCAATCCATATCCCGCGGTCCTGTCGTTTGGTCGGATTTTCCTTCAGAGCCTCCGCCGCCTGCCGATCAATCGGCCCATTCGCATCCGAGAGGCCACCAACGAATCAACGTGACGTCGAAGCCAGTCTCAGCAGTGTCTGGCGGACAATCGCCTGCGCGTCGGAATCCAGCCTCAAGAAATCAAGTGAGATGTCCGGTTGATGCTCTGTCGCTCCAAAGCAGGAAGGCAGTCGGACTTTGTGAGCATGAGCCGCCAGCACTTCCGCTGGATCGAGATAATGCGCCAGAACACCGAGCCCGCAGCCGTGCACAATTCTTCCGGCCTGTCCGTCTGCCTGGCTCCACGCGGTCAGGGCCCGCTGGCGCAGCTCTTTCGGCTGCCATCGCTCGCACCCAGCGGCATTGCATGCAGCCGTAATCGCTGTCCTGACGATATCCTGAGCGTTGTCGTTGGATTTCCAGAAGGGTAACGCCATTGGTTGCAGCCAAGGCCCTAACCACATTGGAACAGGCCATCTATGACAGTGCCCGGTCTTGTTTGCTGTCAGGTGCAGCGTTGTTTCGCCGTTGAGCTTCAGCTGCAGCCTGATCGAATCAGCAAGCCGTGTTGCGGTCCAATAACTCAGGACGATCCACTGTTGCAGCCATGGATCACAGTGAGGCCAGACCTGATCAATCGCGGCGATCGGCACAGGGTTCCGATCAGCGAGGTTCCGCCGCAGTCTCCTCCCTGGGCTCAACTGGATACCATTCGCGGACAGCACAGTGATGACATCAGTGATCGTTTTCTCGATCGTCCATGGCGACATGTGCTGCACTGTCTTTCGTCGGAACTCTGCCAGGTGATCCGCCTGATATTGCGACAGCTCAAGGTCCCCACAGTGAGCGGCGAACCGGCAACAATTGTGGATCAGAGTGCGGCTGCTCAGGTGGTTGGCGTCATTGTAGTGGCAGGCGGCTTCCGTCAGTTTAGGCGTCATATCAGCACCCCCTTTCGACGGCAACAACCATGTTTGGCGATGCTGGACGGACGGAAGAAATAGGCACCATTTCGCATGCCCCATCGACCAAAACCACGTCACCAAACCGGCTTGAACTCAATGCGTTTGAGGCAACCCGACTGAGAAATTCGGAATCAGCATCATCCGGGTCGACCACACAGACGATCGTGCCACACGGCATTGCCTGATTAAAATTCTGAACATCTCGACTCGGGGCAAGAGATCCCCGCAGCCCCTGCCAAATTTCAATCACGGCATCAACAACGTCGGGCAAGTCGTCGATTGTTTCAAGGCGACGAAGAAGGTCTGCAGCCAGACGTAACAGTTCACAGACTTCAAACGATTCGATGCAGTTTGTGCCATCAACGAAAGCTGATGCAGCCCGCAGTAGATCAAGTCTGTACGTCCGGCCGCGAATCGTGACACTGTCCATCAGATCTCTCCTGATGTGCGAATTCCGGCCCTGCCGAGACTCTGCCCCGCTCCGGAGAGCGCAAGCAAAATCCCGACCTCGGAGTCTGTAGGCTTTCCAGGCGGACAGTAAGCCGCCCGCGCGTCGTTTCCTACGCGCTGCCATAGATCCCGAGGCCGGGATTCTGATTTACTGGTTGGTTTGGGAGTACTGTTGCCCGCAGGCTTTGGGACGTACATCGTGGCACTTTCATTCCGAGTTGTCAACGTGGCCCGAAAGCGGTCTTCAATCATCGTAACGACCACGAAAATCCTGATATTCGAGAACTGTCTGCAAGGTAGAACCCGCAGAAACCACCCGGGCCACCGGAAGGACCCGCGACGTCAAACGCGCCGCAGAGTGCGAACAACTTCCTTTGTGTGCTCCTCAAAAGGTTCCAGCAATTCCGGATCGAATCCAGCCGCCCGCAGTTCGCCGGGAAGTCGTTCAATCGCTTTACGGCATCTCGCCACGTCCCAGAGACCGCCATACGTCTGCAGAGCATTTCTGGTACGTATCACGGCGATTCGGATGCCCAGTTCAGATGGTCCGCCTGAAGGTGTCGCCAGGCTTGTTTGTCAGCCGCTGTTCGATCGTCTGCAGCAGGTTTCGAATCTGTTGGTCTCGGTTCACGCAATTCAGTTCCTTCAATCACGTCCAGGCGGACTTCCCCGACACGTCACCCAGTTGGGCAAGTCCCCGTTCCATCTCGTCAATTGCTTCGTGAATCAGCTGGATCGATTCCCGATCACCACGACGCTTGAACGTTTCCTGTACCTTTCGTAGCGGTGCCAGCGCAACCCGCACACAATCATTGAACTGATCCATCAGAACAACCTGTCCACGCTTCTCAGCCAGCTTGATTTCTTCCTGTTGAGCTTTCGCCATGCGGTACCGCTCAAGGCCTTCAGACTCCGCTGCCCCGGTCATTAGATCATCATCGGCCGGCAACTGCCCCACCTTTCCGGCGTCGATTGCCCAGGCCAGAATCTCTTTCAGGCAGTACGCGCCACGATCTCCTGGCATGCCCTCAGCTCGCCAGCGCTCAATGGTTCGCGGCCGCTGCCCGAAGAACTCGGCAACCGCTCTTTGTGAACCGACGTGAAATTCTCCGTCCATGTCAGATATTCGCTCATCATTGGTAAAAAAACTGGTCCCTGCTTCGCCACTGACCGTCAGAAACGCCTGGAAGGACCCGTGAAGGGCAGACGGCCGACAGTGCCGTAACACTGCCAGCCGCCGCCAGAACGGGAGCAGACGGAATTTCACGTCTGCTCAACCGATTGTCCGAAAAACACGCCCGGCGTTTTAGGTTTACCAAGGTCCCAACCGAAGGACCTCGCGCCGCGTTTCCTTTGGCGCTGCCATGCGCCGGACGTGCCCACCCGCCGACAAGCGGGGTTCTGAATCAGACAGGCGAATAGATCCTTGCCTCTCGATTCGATTCAATCTGCCTGTTGACGTCAGCCAGCTCCCGAGCCGCTTCAGATGCCGCCTCAGCAAGTGGACGCCGGACCAACCACTGCCTCGCCAACTCAACGTTGACGTGTCGAATAAGATCACTGTCAGGCTTGCCGCATCCCGGACGGGCTTCGACCATGAACGTACTGCCATCAGCGCTGAAACGTCGCGCCCACTTTTCCGAATCGCCATCCGGCCATTTTTCGCCGGGCTTCAGGTCGACCCCAGGCCCGTACTGCTGAGTCAGATTCGAACTCACAAGGTTGTGAATGATCAGTTCGATGGCTTCAATCTCCGCTTCAACGTTGCCCACTGCCTTCTGTCGAAGGGACCGCAGTGCAACCAGCCTGGCCTTCTCAGCATTCAAAGATTCGTCCCGACAGCCGTTCTGTAACGTCTGCGGATGCTGGTTCACGATTCTTGAAATCCGGGCCCCCAGTTCCATCGATTTCTGGTCGAGAAAACGGATCCGATTTTCAGGGACGAGGCCTTGCTGGAATTGTTTTCGCGCTTCTGCGGTCTGTTCGCAGAGTTCACGGTACTGCGTTTTCAGGTCATCGACAGAATTGAGTTCTTCGATCAGCCGCAGCCGTTCCGGATTTCCGGTGAGTGTCTTTGTCATGGTCTCAGTCCTTTTTGAGTTGTGAAGTCATCCAGTTGTGCCCCGTCAACGTGACGGGCGATTCGTTGGTTGCCGCCGGTTCACAGCGTTCTGTCGGCAGTGGCAATCCGCGTTCCCGCAGAATGGCAGACGCCTCTTTTTGCGCCCGTGACCGGTGTAGGTGTAACGCCCTCGCTTCCTGTTCGCTGTACTCAATCCGCATGGTCAGTCCTTTCATCCGTTCGTTTTTCGCGTGAACCGCCGCCGCGTCATCGGTCCAAACGTTGGCCGAAATAGTTTTTCTTCAAGTCCCGGTTCAGTCATCGATGGTGTTTTGATCAATCGAATCAACCCACGACGGCGAGCCCATTCGAGAACCTTCCGAATGTGGAAGCCGTTCGGTGTGACAGGCATTCCGGCAGCCTGCCAGCCGACAAGGACGTCCTCAGAAACTCGGATCGCGATCGCCAGTTCCGGAAGTGTTCGAACGTGTTCTCTGATCACTCGTCACCACCTTTCATTGTGAGCCCACCAGCAAGCCTGTGAGGCTTTGCAGCAATCGCTGGCACATCGGTTCGCCAATCAACTCGAAGCCGCCTCTGGCGTTCCTCCGGCGTCCAGCTTGACTGAATCTGTTCGCAGCCCTCGTGGATTTGTTCCGGCGTCGGATCGGTCGGTTGGGTCATTTTTTGAGTGCTCCAAGGTTTTGATACGGACAGTTCCGAAACCCGTCTCAATACTGAATCCGGACGCGCCCTATAAGGGCGGCGCGTCCGTATTGAATTCGGACAAAAGGACAGCAGTCCGGACAGTTGTCCTTACTGAATTGTCCTTATTCAGTTCCGGCCTGATTCGATATCCGAGACACGTTTTCCGGCCGCTTTTGAATTCAGGTAGAGCTTCCAGAAACTCCGAAGATTCGAGCTCTTCAACAGCCATCTGGAAAACAGGGCGGACTGCTTTTGTGCTACATGCCTCAGCCAGCTTTGATTCTGACAGTCCGTCCGGACTGCGTCCGAGTGCCCGGACAATTCGCTGTTTCATGTCAACGACCTTCTGATTCTCTGCAGACTGCTGCTGAAATTGACGGTGATCAATCAGGCTTGTGAAATCTGCCGTCCAGTTGCGTTCGTCGAAGTCCAGTTTCAGCAGGCCGAATTGTTCGTCCCGGCCACCGTAACGGATGGCCAGTTCGTGGCGCCCGTCCCCGGTGTATTCGCTCATCCTGCCCATCAGCCAATAGTTCCCGGCAAACTCTGCGATGCCTGCCTGAGACAGGTCTTCAAGGTTTGGAGCATCGTCGAAGGAAGCTGTTTTCTTCACATGGTGGGCGATGATGACTTCAGCCGGTCGACAGCATTCCATGAAGTTTCGCATGGCCGGACCAACTTCCGTCAAATTCGTTGTGTTCACCCCTTGCAGTCCCATGTAAAGTGGGTCCAAGATCACAACCGTGATGGAATATTCCCGGACGGCTTTCTGAATCTGCAGACAGTCGTCAAGACTTGGCAGCGTCGGGAAGTTCAGAGCTTCAACCCGGATAGTGTCCCCGATGTCGTCTGCTGTAAGGTTTCGCCAATCCGCTGCCCGTTGAATCTTCCGGATGGCAGCCACCTGGCTGGCTTCTCCGGTGATGAAGAGAACACGCTGCTTCGCTGGGATCTCAAATCGATTCAGCCACGGCAAGCCACTGGCAAGGCTGACAGCAAGATCAGTCAGCAACGTTGTCTTCAGTGATTTCTGTTTCGCGCCGAAGATCGTCGGCTGATCGGCTGAGACAACGTCCCTGACAAGCCATCTGACAGGCTCGCTTGCCAGATGCCAGATATCTGCAGCCGGAACACCTGCGAAGGTTCTGGATGGCGACGGGGAAGCCTGAGACGGTGCCCGGTTGCCCGTTATCGAATACTCTGCCGTGAGTTGTTCCCAGCGTTCCGGCTTCGCGTTCCTCAGATAGCCGCGTTCACCTGATTGCTTTGCCGCGTCATCGACCTTGTGTTCCAGTTCGATGTCCGTCCATGGTGGATCGCAGGAGGCGTTCCATTCGGCCAGGACGCCCATTGCCTGAGACTTTGTGAGCTCGAATCCCTGAGTGAGAACACAAGCCGCATGGAACGTTGCATCGTGTCCACGTTGACCGCTGACAGCTCCGGGAATCTTTGCCAGATACTTTCGGGCGCGTTCGACAACGGCATCATCAGACCGCCATTCGTGCTGCGGTTCAGACGGCTTCGGGGCCTCCGGCCAATGGACGGCCAGAAACCTGTCAACTTGTGCCGTGCAATCGGTGATTCGCTCATGTCCCGGGAGTGTGTAGCCCGTGACTGCGAAGTATCGACCCTGAGAATAGACTTCGATGCCCGGGGCCTTGCCGTAGAGATTCGGCAACGGCAGTTCCGTCTTCCGGCCTTTCGGCAGTTGCGTCTGGCTGATGGCCCAGAGCTTGACGCCCGTTCCGGAGGGACTGACTTCGGCGTAAGTCCCGAAGTCGTCGACGACTTTTTGCGCCCACGGTTGGAGCTCGCCTGACTGCGGATCTCGGCAGCCGTCCAGGTCGATGCCGATGAACGGGTCATCCGCCGAAAAGACAAATCCGATTCCGCTGTCTGCCGATTCATCAAACGTCGTCACAACGGATTCAAAATCAGCCCACGTTTCCGGGTTCGTGCTGCTGGCGGGACGGCGAAACACGGTGACCGGCATCTTTGTGGGCTTGCCGTCACGGGCGATGGACTGCCAGAGAACCCACTGCAATCGAGACTGAAGTTGCTCCGGGACGGCACTGAAATTGATTGCAGTTGTCATCTGCATCGGACCGCCTCCCGGCTTTCAGCGATGCCCCGTCGTGACTGCCC
Organism: Planctomycetaceae bacterium; assembly: GCA_020426345.1. Lineage (GTDB taxonomy): Bacteria > Planctomycetota > Planctomycetia > Planctomycetales > Planctomycetaceae > F1-80-MAGs062. The sequence continues at coordinate 5,579 of JAGQQE010000183.1, read as the reverse complement.
GCGTCGACGTCCGATCGTCGGAAGACCGCAGCGTCTGGCGAACCAGATTGCCGCCCGGTCCCCAAGATTACAGGGTGATCCCGCATCTGCGGGGTGATCGTTCAGGTAGGCGTTCAAAATTCGGTCTGCCGTTTCCGGAGACAGAGTTTCCGCCGTGAAGAATCGCCACAAAGATGTGAGACAGTCCAGTGCTTGCCATCGCTGCAGATCGTTGATTTGCCGACTTTTGAGTTCGTGGAACTCGACTGGTGTCAGATGCTCGAATGTCGGACCGACTTTTGTGGTTGTTGGATGCCGTTCCCGTGGTAAAATCATGTCAACTCCATCTGATGTCCGTTTCCGATTGCTGCCGGACGGACAAGTGAATCCTGAGAGCCCCAGCGATGCTTCCCGGTGTTGCTGGGGTTTCTTCGTTAAAGAACGGCGTCCAGACGGTCATCTGCGAACAGATCCGGCTGTGTTTGCACTTCCGGTCCCCATTGCGGCAGTCCCAGCAGTCGCCGCAGTTCCGGTTCAGTGATGCCGACTTGTGCCGCCAGTTGGTCAAGCGGGACGCCCATGCCGTAGGCGTTGCGGATGTCTTGCAACGTGTCGCCGTCGATGTAGGGGCGTCCGCTCATTGGTCCGCCCCCGCAGACGCAATCTGATGCAGTGCTGACCACGGGACCCGGCGAGCGTTGCGGACCTGGACGGATGGCAACTCACCGTCTCGAATCATGGCGTAGATGGTTGTTCGGCAGACCTGCAGAAAATTGGCAGCGTCTTCGATTCGTGCCAGTCCCGACGTGGGGACGGATGGCAGTGTCGTTTGCTCCGGCATGGCTTACTCCGTTGGCTGGTGGTTGCTTTTGAACGTAGCGTGTTGCTGTCGTTCGTCAGCACCATTGGAGCAAGCATTAGCAGCCAATCCAGAGTATTTGGACGGCTGGCGTTCAGTTGTGGCGCGCCACGAAAAGAGGACTATTCCGGCATTTTGACGTAGTCGTAAACGATTTTTCGGCAGTTCCAGTCGGGACGCTGGACACGTTTCTCTGCGTAATTCCTGCACCAAGCGTCGACGTCCAGGTCTTTCACGTATTCCGCCATGAAGGCACGAACACACGCCTTAACATCTTCCGAAACCCGCGGCCCGAAGGGCGGATCTTTTTTGAATTGTGGCGCGCCACAATTCGCTTCAGGTCTGTCCTCTGCGAGTGCGGACTGACGTGGAACAGCTTCGGTAGGAGAAGTTTCGGGCACAGGGTGTCCGCAGAAAGCGTGGAACAGCCAAGCTGTTTCAAATTCGATGTGTTGAATCACTTGCCATGGATTCCACTGAAACGATCTGCACAGGTTTCCGAGCTTTTCGAATTGTTCGATAGAAGGTTCGTTGCAGGTGCTGTCGAGAACTCCGCCGCAAACGTCACTGACATTCTGCGCAAATGCCTTGCAATCTACGATCACTTCAAAGCAGCACGGCACTGGCGAGGGAACAACCGGTCGCGTGAGTGGCTTCTGCCGGGGGACACAATGCTGGAGAATGGACCAGATTTCCCCGTCTCTGAATAATGCGTGAGTGGCCCCGGTCACAGATCGAGCCATCAGGGCCGCTAAGTGCAACTCCCTCCGCATGGATGCGTCGGATGTCGCAGCCGCCCTTAGTCGCCCGGAGATGATTGTGTGAGCATCAAGAACCACCCCTGTGGCGAACTCTTTCAGCGCAAGGATCTCATCAGAAGAGATTCTCGAATCCACTGTTCGGTTCCTGTATCCGAACTTCCTGAGGAAGAGAACACACGCCAGGCGGATCAGGATGTCCGCTTTTCCCCCGCTAAAGGTAGGCGTGTGTTAATGTCAGATTTTGAGCCCCATTCTGAACCCCATTCTCGGTGAACACGGGCGAAAATCAGTGTACAGCAGTGAAATTGTTCGGCAACAGCAGTTTTCAGAATACCAGTGTTTTCATTGACGAAATGAACAACGGCACACCTAGGTAAAACCACGAACTCCGCCCTGAAAATCCTGGTGTCGGGGGTTCGATTCCCCCTCTGCCCATTTGACCCACAAGCAACTTATCGCAACGACTCGCAAAGCCCGGTTTTTCCGGGCTTTTTGCTTTGGCGGTTCTGACCTCTTGCGAGCCAATACCAGATGTTGCGGCGGGGTACTGCACCAAATGTGCACCAGCTTTGGTCGGCGTGGTGCATTGAGCCATCGCGGTGATGTCATCGGCAGTCACCATCCAATAGTGCTTTCTGGCGATCTTCTCAGCATGTCCGCAGATCGCAGCGGCCTTGCTGGCTGAGAACATCTCTTCCAGTTCCGTGGCACGGCTGGCTCGCAGATTCTGCCAGGTCTCGTTCGCGCATTCCGCTGTCTCGAGACCTCTCTCGGCGGAAACCGCGGAGAGCCTTCAGCTGTTGGTGAACAATCGGGGAGACCCACGGTCGAAATGAGCGACTCGGTCAGGAGACCGGCCGCAACACGGTCAATGTTCGGGAGGCGAGTCTGTCGCACCTTCTGTGGCATTTCACGTACTTTTCTTCCCATTTTGTGGCCTTGAGGCTTCTGTTGCGGTGCGGTACCCGTGTGTGAATTCTGAAAGTTTTACGGAACTGGTCAGCCGTGGTGTGGGGGGAACCCTTGGCATGGTTAGACTGTCCATCAAGGACTTGCGTGGAAGGGGTACTTTCAGTCATTTTGTTTTGTGAATGGAAAATCAGATCGTGGCAAAGTCAAAAGCATCGGACCCCGCCATCGAACTCAGTAAGGCCATGTGCGAGGTTCTGCAGCGTGTTGCGGGGGGTGAACATTATCCCTGCACGCTGCGGCATCTTGCGGACGGTGTCCGGACTGATATTTCTGACGAAGAGATCCTCGCAGCCGTCGGTAAGAATCCGCTTAAGAAAGATGCACTGACTGCGTTCCCGGGCGACCCCGAATCGCTGGTTGCGCTCAAAGCAGACAAGGAGCGGTTGGCGGCAGACGATCGCACTTTGAAAGAACTGCTTTCCCGACTGTGCTCGCCGGAACTTCCTTACGTCTCTATTGATTCCCTGAAAGCTCTGCTGACCAGTACGCTTCGTACTGCTTTCGTAAAAGAATGGAAAAGACGAATCAAGGAAAGAAACCTGCCAACATTTGCAGGCTTCGTCCTTGTGAAATCTTCATCCGGAAAAGGCAAGGTACAGGAAGAACTGCATGATTTGCGGTTTCCGCTGTCTTGGGTCGTGCTGTCCGAGAAACTGGTAGCCGCGCTGCGAGATTTGAAGGCCAATGAGCCGCATTCATATCCGACGACATTTTCGGAACTGTGTGCCCGGGGCAGCGGGGTCGATTCGGCTTCTGAAGGTCTGGTTCGACAGGCAATCAACAGCGAGCCGTTTTGCAGTGCAGTTCGCTCGATCCGAAACGACGGCACCACGGAGTGGTTTGCTTTTTCAGACGATGCTTACCGTGTCGTGACGCAGGATTCGTTTTTGGAGAAAATGATTCATGCAGTATGTACACCGGAAGACCCGGAAACGAAGCTTTCGATCTTAAAGAAACAGTTGCCGAAAGATCTGCAGAATGTGTTTGCCGACCATTGGTTGTCCGTCGCCGGTCGGAACGAGTCGAGAGTCTTCTTCGAAATCGTCAAGGCTACAAAGAAGGACCTGACCTTCCGAGACGTCCGTTTTCCAAAGCCGGAAGCCGTGCTGTCCGAGAAACTGGTAGCCGCGCTGCGAGATTTAAAGGCGAACGAGCCAGCCAGCTATCCCACCACGTTTTCCCGATTGTGTGCTCGGGTGGGACCTGAAGCGGGAATTCTGATGGCAGGTCGAGCTGCGTCGCTGGCCCCCTATAGTGCAGAAGTCATCACGGCATTCCCGGCAGCGGTGGATTCTCCAATCGGCCTGGCGGAGGACCTGCAGCAGATCGCCGAAAGTTCTCTGCTTCTGCCGCTGTTGCTGCCAAAGCATATCAAGCCCGAGCACCAGGCTGTCCCTGTGGCGACGCTGGCAAAGACAAAAGGTCTTCATGTCGCAGTGCAACCGTTTATTGAGGCAGCAATTGAGCGGATGATTGAAGACAAGTCGTTACCCCCCGCCCTGGGCGCACTCAGGATTTCACGAAAGTGGAATCTGTTTTTTCAGAAGGATGTTCGATCTCGTGTGGATCGATCCTCAATGCCAGACAAAGCAGAAGCCGTTCGGAACAGTTTTTCGGCGGATTTTGACGAGGCTTTTAATACAGCAAATAGAACTTCTTCGATTCCCGGATGCGTCAGCCTCGCAGACTTACGTCGCTTGCTTGACGATCGTTATCCACGAGCCGTCTTTGACGAAGAATTGCTTCGCCTTCGTAAAGCTGGCCGTTACTCTCTGAGCGCAGTCGAGGGCCGTTTTCCGCTGACAGAGGTTGAACGGGCCGCCTGCCTCATAATTGACAACCGCCCCCATCTTCTAGTGTTGCGGAAGTAATGGCCCGCGCTCTGAGACAAACCAGTGTTGGCACGGACTGCCTATTTGCAAGAAGACGCGCCTGTTCCTGCCGAGGCCCTCTAAATGCCGAACTCGATTAATGCTCTTGCTGACCACATTCGACTTGCTAATCCATTCGACCAAAATCGAGTAACACAGGCGGATTCCGTCGCCTTTAATGTCTCAGGAATTCATGAGATCGAACTGGAGGAGTTGAAGGATCGTGCAAAGATCGTCGCGGCCGGAGGGGCTGGTCACGGCCAAGGAGTTGTTCTGACTGGTGAGCCAGGCATCGGGAAGAGCCACCTGTTGGCCAGATTTGGTGCTTGGGCGCGTGAAGAGAAGTTTCCTTTCGTCTATCTACTGAACTTGCAGGCAGGCCCCGAGGATATTCTGCGGACGATTTTGCGGACGTCGATCAGCATACTGACACGAGAGTTTCGATCAAAACCGTGGAAGACGCGGCTCTACAGTATGATTGCAACGGCCATCGTGGAAGCGACTCGTGATGTTGCCGGACATCCAACTCCGGCGCGAGCGCACGCCTGTTTCGAGGTCATGCTGCAAGACCTGAACTGTACCGGCACAATTTCCGAAATCCTCTGGGCTTTTTTTGAAGACGTTTACCGTCAACGCGACGGCAGATTTTCCAACGGAAGAGCTGCTCTCGCGCGGCGTTGGCTGATGGGGGAGTTTCTCGACAAGGAAGATGAGCGGCGGCTCGGGGTCTCCCTCCACAACATGACGGAGGACGGAGCGACTCTATCCGAGGAAGGAATGAAGGAGGTAATTCGCGTCCTCTGTCAGTTCTCTGGGTTTCGGAAACGCGCATTTATTCTGTGCTTCGATCAGGTGGATACCCTGAACGAAGAACAGGTGCGAAGCTGGGCTGCCGTTGTTCACGCCATTTTGGACACGAGCCCATATCTCCTTGTCGTGACGAGCGGGGTCCACGAAACGATCTTGAATTGGCCGCGGAATAACTGGGTTCATGCTGCAAGCTGGGCTCCCAGAATCAGTCAGTTCAGCATAACTTTAAAGGGAGTGAGCTACGGCCCTTGCTTAGAAATGGTTCAGGAAAGGCTTGACGGTTCGATTTCACGATTCGACGAAATTCGACTGGTTGCGGAAAAGCGA
>JAGQQE010000182.1 GCA_020426345.1 Planctomycetaceae bacterium | reverse complement strand
CCACAAACAACAAGAGCCAGGTCCGCAACACCAGGTGACTTACTCCCTGCAATCTGGCGGAATGCCGCTGGCCCCCGATGTCCGGGATGGTAACAGAAGGTTTCCTTTGCATGTCAGAATTCCCATCCGTCGCCTGAAATCGGCATCGGCATCGGCTTCAACTTATCCAAATCTGTCGGCTGCTCTCTCAGGGGGCGACCTGCAGTCCGTATGCTGCCAATGGTATACCCAAAGCGTAAACTGACAACAGGAGCTCGCAAGATCATTCATAGTCTATTTGCGTTAACTTGGCGTTAGGTTAGCTCTTACTCGCTGGCTTCGCGAGATGTCCCGGGATACGCGACGGCTCCGGACTGCGGTGGACAGTTTCACGCACGGTGAGAGAAAAGAACATCCATCAAGACACGCCGCTGCCTGATCGAAACCGTTGGAACGCGTTCTTCAGTGAAGTCACTCGATGCACGTATACCAGCGCCAAATATCGCACGAGATCCACATTGATCTCTGCATTTCATCAGTCGCGGACCTGTTTTCGGGGTCCGTAAATCAACCAATACACGACAGGAATGACAAACAGCGTAAACAGAGTTGAAGTCACGATTCCAAAAATCACCGACCAGGCAAGGCCGGAAAATATCGGATCCAGTGTGATCACCCAGTTTCCCAGAAGGGTTGTTCCAGCGGTCAGAAGGATGGGCCGAGTTCGAATCGCGACACTGCGGATGATTGCTTCTTTCAGCGGATGCCCTTCCTGCATTCCCAAATGAATGAAATCAATCAGGACGACAGAATTACGCACCACGATTCCCGCCAGCGCGATCATCCCAATCATCGCTGTGGCGGTAAAAAAGACAGGGTTCGGATAGCCATCGACAGGTTTGTTGACGACAGCGTTCAGGAACCAGAATCCCGGCATAATTCCGATCAGAGTGAGCGGGATTGACAACATCATCACGGGTGGCAAAACGCGGCTACCGGTCTGAAACATCAAAACCATGAAAATGCCAATCAGGGCCGCTGCAAACGCCAGGCCGAGGTCACGGAAGACATCCAGCGTGATCTGCCATTCGCCTTCGCCTGCCCATTCAACCTCAATCCCCTCGGGAACCTGCCACTCATCTCCGCCTCCCATTGCCAGCCATGTCCGACTTTCGACATCACGGGCTTTGCGATCAGCTTCCGGAGGCAACTTCACCCCGGAGTTCCTTTGATCGGTTTGCATATCAATGATGGCATCCGCTGGAGCCCGTCCTGCGACTTCGCCGTAAACAAAAACGACCCGTTTCAGATTCTTGTGATAGATGGTCTTGTCTTCAATCACCTGATGAAACGATCCGATTGCCCCCAGCTGCACCAAAGCTCCTCCATCTCCCGGAACATAAAGCTCTCGCAGATCATCCAGCGCAGATCTCTGCTGGCGAGGAAGTCGTAGTTGAACATTCAGAGGATCGATTTCACGAGACTGATGCAGGATGGTGGCATTCAGGCCGTTCAGCGCAGCCCCCAGCGTCGACACGACTGTCTGCGTCGACACGCCGCTCATCGCTGCTTTGGGTTTGTCGACCTCAAATACCCACTTCTGCTGATCGTCTTCGGCACTGATGTCGACATCTTCGATGAACGGCTCCCGCTCCAGACGACCCGCAACCAGCCTGGACGCGGCAATCAGTTCTGCGTAGGCCATATCATCTCGCCCGTAAACCTCCGCCGTAATCGTAGCAAGCACCGGGGGCCCGGGCGGAACCTCAACGAGCTTCAGATTTGCGTGGAATCGGCTGGACAGTTCCTTCATATCATTCCGAATGCGAAGAATGAGTTCATGAGACTGCTGAACTCGCAGGTCCTTCGAAACGAGATTGAATCGGATGTCCGCGACATTTGAACCGGACCGAAGAAAGTAATGACGAACCATGCCGTTGAAATCCATCGGCGATGAAGTTCCCACCGTAACACAGTAGTTGGTAACTTCAGCTTCAGCGGCTACATGCAAAGCGACTTCTCTTGCGACACTTTCCGTTCTTTCCAGCGTGGTGCCTTCCGGCATGTCGACAATAATCTGAAACTCATTCTTGTTGTCATACGGCAACATCTTCAGGGGAACCATCCGCAAAGCCGGCAGCAAACAGGCAGCAGCAAACAAGACGGCCGTGCCGGCAAGAACCGCCCAGCTGATCCATCGTTTCTCCAGCATGGGTGTCAGTAACCAGCGAAAAATCCGATACAGCGGCCGAGCCGTGATATCAAATTCATCGTCCGGATTTGCATCGTCCATCATTCTTCGAAGTGCGACCATGGCCAGCCAGGGCGTCAGGACGAATGCGACAACCGTTGACATGGAAACGGTCAATGGGACATTCAATGCCATCGGCGCCATGTAGGGTCCCATCATGCCCGTAATGAATGCCATGGGAAGAAAACTGGCAATGATCGCCAGCGTCGACAGTAACAAAGCGGGACGCACTTCCTGAACTGCCCTGAGCACCGATTGACGCGGCGGAAGCACGCGCAGTGCGAAGTAGCGAGCGATGTTTTCGACATCGGTAATGGGGTCATCGACAAGCAGCCCCAGCGACAGAATCAACGCAAACATGGTAACTCGGTTGATTGTGTAGCCAGCCATCAGGTTAATGAACAGTGTCAGGCTGTAACAAACAGGAATCGCCAACGCGACAACCAGAGCTGCACGCCAACCCAGAAATACTCCGATGAACACGATCACTGTCAGAACCGCAACCGCAAGTCCCTCGACCAGTTCGTTCACCTTATCGTCTGCCGTTTCGCCGTAGTCTCGTGTAATTTGATAATGAACTCCGTCCGGTAACCATTGCCTGGACAATTCTTCCAGACGATCTTTGACCGCATCGGCTACCCAAACCGCATTGCTGCCTTTCTGCTTGGCAACAGCAATCTGTACTGCAGGAAAGACGTCGTGTGGCTGGCGTGAAACTTCATTCTCATGTGCAGGCCCGAACCCCAGCCAGCTGTATGTGGTTGATTCCGCAGGACCGTCTCTGATGACGGCAACATCATGAAGATGCACAGGACGATCACTCGAAAGTCCGACGACCAGTCGGCCAAGCTCCTGAGTGTCCTGAACGAATCGACCTGCATCGACCACAAACGATTGCTCCAGCTGATCGAATGAACCGACCTGCTGATTCACATTGGAGACCTGCAGGGCCTTCGCAATCTGCAGGATGGAAACCTGCCGGGCAGCCATCGCAGACGGATTTACTTCAACGCGAATTTGTCTTGGCCGACCGCCAACAACCCAGACGCGATTGGTCTGATTAATGGCCTGTAATTCGTTCTGGAATTGCTCGGCCAGTCGCCGCAGTTCGAAATCACCATACTGATCCGTGCGATCTGTCCACAAGGTCGCAACAAGGATCGGAACATCGTCGACTTCGATTGGTTTCACCACCCACCCGGATACACCAGGCGTAATCTGGTCGACGTTCGACTGCAACTTGTTGTAGAGCTTGATCAGCGAATCCTCGCGATCTTCGCCAACGTAGAATCGCACCGTAACGACCGACTGCCCCGGACGCGACATCGAATAAACATACTCGACGCCATCGATCTGGTAGAGCATTTTCTCGACGCGACTTGTGACTTGCTGTTCGACTTCTTCCGCAGACATCCCTGGCGCAGAGATCAGCACATCCGCCATAGGAACCACGATTTGAGGCTCTTCTTCCCGTGGAGTCAGCCACAGGGACACGGCTCCAAGAATCAGAGAGACGATCGTCAGCAGAATCGCAACGTCTCCCCGCAAAAAAACCTCGACGAGCCGTGTCATCACTGACGAGCTGTCACTGGTAGTGGCCTGTTCAGCCGTCGCGACAGCGGCGAGATCATGACCGGGCATAGAATCTGAAATCGGGGAGGGCTGATCCGTCACGACGTCTTGCCTTTACTGTTGACTCAAACCGGAAACCTGAACACGCACCGTCGCTGAGATGCACGAGCACTATTCGGAGTCCACTTGTGCATTCCGAAGAACAACACGTTCTCCTGCGGACAAGCCGCTCAGCACTTCGACACGGCCGGGAATTCCGACCTGACCGGTTCGAATCAGTCGTCGCTCAAGAGTCTGATCGTCACGAACAACGTTGACAAACTGAAGCTGGCCGACTTCCTGAACGGCCGCTTCGTTCAAACAGAGATGCTGACGCTCACCCGCGGGGATCAGGAGTCGGCCGAACATGCCCTCATACAAGTCCTCTGTACGAGGAATGATTGCTTTCACAAGGAACGTGCGACTGGGCGCATCGGCCTGCGGCACGATTTCGTCAATCGTCGCCGTCACTTCGCGATCCAGAGCGTCGATACGAGCCACCAGTTCCTGACCTGGCTTCAGCCGAATGGCCAGTGATTCCATTACCGGAGCCTCAAGCCGCAAAGATTCGGCATCGTAAACCACCAGCAACGGTCGTCCGGGCTGAGCGGTGTCTCCGGGTTCCGCCAGCCGATCAACAACGCGTCCTGCCCGTGGTGCTCGGATGGTCGCGTACGACAATACGATTCTGGCCGATTCGATGGCTTCCTTTGCTCCCGCAGCCTGAGCCGTCGCGATGTCGTAACGACTCTGCGCGGCATCCAGCGCCGACTGGACTCCCGCATTTCTTTCTCGCAGTTGCCGTTCTCGATCAAGATCTATTCTGGCCTGCGACAATGCCGCATCAGCCGACATTGCAGCCTGCTCGGCCTGCTTCAGTCGCGACTCCAGTTCCTCGCGGTCCAGCTCGATCACAATGTCATCCGCATTCACGATTGCCCCGGCAGTCACAAGCACCTTTTCAATGCGGGCCAGAATGCGAGCTGAAATCTCTGTCCGGCCAGCAGCCTTCAGGGTCCCAACGGACTCTTCGATATCGTCCCTGACGACTTCATGAACGGTATCGGTGTCTTCCCCGTTCAGCCGCGCAGCTTCAGTTGCAACCCGACCGGGCGGAATCTTGTCCGTGAATGCTCCGGCCAGCCACGCGATCATCGCGAGCAAACCGATCATCCCAACCAGCCCCGCCAATGCCCGCATCAGAACAGACGACGTTCTTGATTCACGATTCATAAGACTCATCCTGTTTCTCACATCTTTGATCCATCTGCCAGGCAGCATGAATTGTGCCATACCTGCTCAAGCCCGGACGTCGATAGCCCAATCACTGATCGAATGGCAGGAATTCTCATCCGAGTCGCTGCGACGGGGGGTCGATTGACGCCACTAGTCAGCCTCATAGAATCCGCCTGCCATTTCGCACACGAGCAGTTGTCGGTCATCTCCGATTCTGCCCACCTTCTCCTCGTGCGTATTTGCACACTCCAGACTCATCGCCGCACACTTCCAGTTTCTTAAAACTCCGGATTCGCTCTGCCTGGTCCGGATATCAATCCAGTATTTGTTCGTGTTCTGCTTGAAAGTTGATTGAGATGAAAGCCATCGCTGTCCGACCGGGTACCCCCAATAGCGTGCATCTGGCAGATCTTGCGAAGCCCGCTGTCACGGATATCCCCGATGGTCGAGGCGTCCTGGTTCGAGTGCTGAAGGTCGGCGTCGACGCAACCGATCGGGAAATTAACGATGCGCTGTATGGGAATGCACCGGATGGTTATGACTTTCTGGTGATTGGGCATGAATGCTTTGGCATTGTGGAAGAAGTCGGTCCGGCAGTCACGCGAGTGAATGTCGGCGACTACGTCACGTGCACGGTACGTCGGCCTGGTGGCTCTATCTACGACAAGATTGGGCGATCCGATATCACCAGCGAAGAACAGTACTACGAACGCGGCATCAATCTGCGGCACGGTTACCTGACCGAATACTTCGTGGATGACGAAGAATTCGTTGTACGTATGCCCGTCGGCCTGAAACATCTTCACGTTCTGGCCGAACCCATGAGCTGCGCTGCAAAGGCGGTTGAACAGGCCTTTCTCGCTCAGAAACGGCTTCAAGTCTGGGAACCCAAAACGGCATGGGTGACGGGAGCGGGGCAGATTGGTCTGCTTTCAACTCTCATCCTGCGACTGCGCGGTATTCAGGTCTTCACACTTGCTCGAGGAAAAAAACCTAATCTGAAAGCGGAAATCGCAGAAGGCTTCGGTTCCACCTACGTCAGCACATCAGAAACATCAATGAAGGAACTGGCTTCCCGGAACGGAAAACCCGACCTGATCGTTGAAGCCACCGGCAGCAGTGCGATTGCTTTTGAAGCCATGGAACACCTGGGACACAATGGCTGCGTGGTCTGGACCAGCATCACGGGTGGACAACGGAAAGTCGAAGTGCCCAGCGACAACCTGAATCTGAACTGGGTACTGGGAAACAAGTTGCTGCTCGGATCCGTGAATGCCAACTTCCGACACTTTGAATCCGGCATCGCCGACCTGGCACTCGGTGAAGTCACATGGCCGGGCGTCATCGAGAAGATCCTCACCACGCCTGTGGATGGTTTGGACAATTACAAGGAAATGATGCGTCTGCTGGTCGAAGACCGCGACGCACTCAAAGTCTATGTCAATGTCGCAGAAGGCTGATACCCGGCGGCTTCCCGACTTCAACGAACCACTCAACAGACCATCGAAAGCAAAACAGTCATGACACAACCCGTACTGATCAACGGCCAGTGGAAAACCAGTTCCGGTACAATGACCTTCCAGGCAGTCAATCCGGCAACAGAACAGCCGATGCCACAGGTTTTCCCGGTCAGTCCCTGGTCCGAAATCAGCGAAGCGCTGGAGGCCGCGGCCGCGGTTTCACGCGAAACACGAGGCTGGTCAGGAGTACGATTCGCAGAGTTTCTCGAAAGTTACGCCCGTCAAATTGAATCACGATCCGACGCCCTGGTCGAAGCAGCACATGCCGAAACAGCTTTACCCGTCAGCCCGCGTTTGAAAGATGGCGAGCTGCCTCGCACCATTAACCAGCTGCGACAGGCCGCCAAAGCAGCGCGGGAGCAATCATGGTGTCACCCTGTTATCGACACCACCTCGGGAATTCGGTCCGTCTTCGGTCCCATTGGGCCTGTGGTTGTTTTTGGCCCCAATAACTTTCCATTTGCGTTCAATGGAATTGCCGGCGGTGATTTCGCGGCAGCCATCGCGGCCGGTAATCCAGTCATCGCCAAGGGACACTCGTGTCACCCCGAAACCACCCGACTTTTCGCGGAAGCCGCCCTGGCAGCGATTGAGGAAACAGGGATGCCCAAAGCGCTTGTCCAGCTGATTTACCGGACAAGTCACGAAGATGGTTATAAACTGGTATCCGATCATCGCATCGCCGCCGCCGGTTACACCGGCGCGCGTCAGACAGGCCTGAAACTCAAAGCCGCCGCCGATGCCGCTGGCAAGCCAATCTATCTCGAGCTTTCCAGCATCAATCCGGTTTTCATTCTGTCCGGCGCTCTTGCAGAACGTTCTGACGCTATTGCCGATGAATTCGCCGGAAGCTGCCTCATGGGAACCGGCCAGTTCTGCACAAATCCCGGTGTCGTCGTTTTGCCCACCGGCGAAGCAGGGGAATCATTCCTGAAAGCAGTGGCTGAACGATTCACGAAGGCCCCGGTTGGCACCATGCTGGCCGAAGGCGTCCGTTCCAGCTTTTCGTCCGGAGTTCAAACAATTGTTAACGCCGGAGCCACAGTTGTCACGGGAGGACAACCGGGAGGCGGAAAAGGAGTCTGTTTTCAGAATACATTGCTTCGCGTTTCCGGCGAACAGTTTCTGAATGACCCGGCGATTTTTCAGACCGAAGCATTCGGGAATGGTTCCCTGTTCGTCTTCGCCAGCACCGCGAAACAAATGGCCGACATCGCTGAAGCTCTGGAGGGCAATCTGACGGGTTGTATCTATACGGACAATGCAGGCAGTGATGACACCGAATACGCGATGATTGCTCCCGCACTTCGGACAAAAGTGGGCCGTCTGCTGAATGACAAAATGCCGACAGGCGTCGCGGTCAGCCCGGCCATGAATCATGGCGGACCATTTCCGGCGACCGGCCATCCGGGCTTCACATCCGTCGGCATTCCCGCCGCGGTTTCACGTTTCGGCATGCTGCAGTGCTACGACGCTGTCCGCCCATCACGATTACCAGCCATCCTGCAGGATAAGAATCCTGGCGGTGTCTGGCGCAATATTGATGGGAAATGGACCACCGGAGATGTTGATTAACTTTTGAATTTTACAGCCGCAAAATCCAGCGAACATTCACGGGATCGCTGGTGTCGAGGCTCGTCATGAATGCTCGACAACTGGAAAAATTCGGAATCCCGCGTGCAGCGTCGAATACTGCCATCAATGCCATCCAGCAGTTGATTCAATCCGGCACTGTTCGTCGGAGGGATATTAAGCAAAAACTGCGTCAGATCGCCGTCTCACCGGAATTGTTCCTTGGAGACCCCATTCTTGACGCGCTTGCGAAAGAACTTCGCCAGATTGAAGGTCCTTACGACGGTCCGCTGCCCACCGCGGACGTTCCCGACTACAAGGTTTGGGGCAGCCAGATTGATCAGGCTGCACACCACCAGATGGACAATGCGTGTCATCTGCCAGGGGTTGTTGCGGCCGCTTTAATGCCGGATGCCCATGTTGGATACGGACTGCCAATTGGCGGCGTTCTGGCCGTTCGAAATGCGGTCATCCCTTATGCCGTTGGCGTTGACATCGCATGCCGAATGAAACTCAGCGTGCTCGACATCCCCGTGGAGACAATGGAGAAACGCCCCGAGCATTTCCGAAATGCACTCTTGAACGGGACACATTTTGGCATGGGTGTCAGTCGACCCAAACCAACCAGTCATCCCGTCATGGATGAAGACTGGACAGTGACCCGCGTCACTCGCGAAAACAAGGATCGCGCAAGGAGACAACTGGGGACATCCGGTTCCGGAAACCACTTCGTCGAATTCGGCGTGCTAAGCGTTACGGAATACACGGAGGATCTGCAGCTCGCACCCGGTCGATACACCGCGTTAATGAGTCACAGCGGAAGTCGTGGCAGTGGCGCCTCTGTCTGCTCGACTTATTCTAACATTGCGCGTCGCAAACTGGACAAACGCTGGCAACATGTCGACCGCCTCGCATGGCTGGAGATGGATTCAGACGCTGGCCAGGAATACTGGTCCGCCATGAACCTCATGGGAAAATACGCGTCAGCCTGCCACGACGTTATCCATCGAACCGTCACCTCGCTGCTGGGTGCGAGAACGATGTCAGCCGTTGAAAACCACCACAACTTTGCATGGATCGAAGAGCACCAGGGCGAAACAGTGGTCGTTCACCGAAAAGGGGCAACGCCAGCAGGAGATGGCGTGCTGGGCGTCATCCCAGGTTCAATGGCCGATCCAGCCTTCGTCGTTCGCGGAAAAGGGAATTCTGAAAGTCTGCACTCCGCAGCTCATGGAGCGGGACGCCGAATGTCTCGAAGGCAGGCAACAAACAAGTACAACTTTCGAGCCGTCCAGAAGTCGCTCGCTGCAAGAGGAATTGAGATTCTGTCGGCAGGGGCCGACGAAGTTCCGATGGTGTACAAGAACATCGAGCAGGTCATGGCAGATCAGTCTGATCTTGTGGAATCCATCGCCCGCTTCGACCCGCGCATCGTTCGGATGTGTGGCGATGGAAGCAGAGTAGAAGACTGAATGCGCTTGGGAAGAAGACTTCGCTCCCGGACAACAGACGCCGCCCCTGCAATTCTACGTAAGCCTTAAGAATCGGGGACTGCCTCGCGATTCCATTTCCGAAAACACCAGTAAAGACGATTCTGCCGTCTTTTCCGTGTCATCACAGTGAAAGTCCACCGGCCTGAACTGCCGCCCTTTGGCACTGACGACCCGAAATTCCGGCGTCCATCCATAAATGCGTTCGACGCTTTCTGTTTTGGGCTCATCGTCGCCGCGATAAAAGCTCGATCTCCCCATTAATGCTTCGCAGAAGTCGCCGTATTCTGTTTTTTTGTACGCCACTCTCGCCCACATAAGCCAGGCTTGTGAAGCACAGCGATCGCTGACAGGACCAAGCTGAGGGTTTGCATGCTGGCATCATTGAAAAAACGACTTCAAATGAGCTTGCGGTTCAGCCTGCGCGATATCCTGAAACAGGATGATTGCCCCCGCGCTGTGGCACTCGGTGTTTCCGTTGGCATCTTTATCGGCATGACGCCCACCGTTGGGGGGCAAATGGCGATCGTACTGCTGTTCGCCTGGATGACCAGACGACTCTTTCGATTTAATCGACCAGCTGCATTGATGGCGGTCTACGTATCGAACCCGTTCACGATTCTCCCGCTTTACTATGCACAATATCGCACGGGAGCAGCCATTGTCGGTGGTCACACATCAATCACGCAAATCGAGCAACTCTTATTCTCATCCGATGGTTGTTGCGTGAAGTTTCAGAGAATGTGTGTGGAGATTGGATCACCGTTGCTTGTTGGAACCGCCATATTCGCCGTCGTTGGCAGTTTGACCGCTTATCCTGCCACACAACTTCTTCTGCATTGGTACCACTCGAAACCAGCCGGAGCCCCCGCGAGTTGCCGTACGCCCGAAATTCGCCGCCTTGTTCGACGGTGACAGGCGATTAGTCCGAGGCAGGATTTGTACGTTGAAGGAAACGGATGATTCCGTTCAATAGCCTCGCATTTTGTTCGTAGCTTTCGCACCGGTGACAGATTCTCAAACAGCCACCATTGGCCAGACATTCGCGCCAACCGTCGGGAAGCCGCCATGCCCCCTTCGAACCGCGGACCACAATCATCGGGCGAATCGATCGAAATCGCAGTTGCCCAATCCATTCGACAAGACAACGGGATGTCCGAAAGCAATCCCGGGAATCAGTCAGCAGCGTGTCCGTTGGAACAAAAAGGCGAATTCCACTGTCAGCGACCAGTACTGCACTTCGCAAAAGACCGTCCCGCACGATCCGTTCGGCATGGTTATATGTGTGAAGACCTCTGTTACCCGGCAGCACGATGATAGAGGCAGCATTCAGCAATGACGCTGTTTCGACTGCGCGTTGTACATCCGCAACAGCATCATCGAAACTTGGCCAGATCGCACCGGTGAAGCCTCCCGCAAATCCGAGACAGCTCACGGAAATCCCGTGATCATCCAGGACTTCTCGAATCGCGAGTTCTCCGATCAGATGCGCCTGCTGGCGCCGCACAGCCACAAATCTGATGCCGTGGCGTTCGAGTGAGACAGCTTCGGTCGCAAGTTCTTCAAACGAACGCGCTTGAAGCGGTCGGGCCACCGACAAACGAGACAAGACAGAAACACCCGTCTTGCTCGGCAGGTCTTCCAGGAATACGTCCATGTGTATCGGGGAAGTCGTAAATCAGGTAGATCGATAAAGTTTCGCTCAGGAACAGGCACGACCAGCGTCACGCCGTTTTCAAGAGCAACCGAAGAGCGCCGAATCCTTCCAAGCTGAGCCAAACGGCCTGATGACTAAGAAGATCTGTCGCCGTTGCGGAGTCTCACCGATCCTTCAGTCACTGTAAACATTGCCACGGGTTGCTTCTGAAAACTCTGCTGAATCGTGCAAAATCACGAAAAACATTTCCGTGGGATCAATCGTCAGCCTTCACAACGGGAGATCCCGGTTGCCATCAGACGGATTGGACGCATGTTTGTACCGAGACACGCCGGAATTCTCAGTCCAGACGGAGAATCGGCGACAGAACGAAAGGCCATCGCGTCGGCCCGTTCGAAACCTTGTTACTGACAACGTCCGGGTCGGGCATGATCAGGGGCGAACGAAGACAAGTCTTGGATGGATCGTTTTCATTGAGCGTGAGATTTCTCCAACTGCCCAAAGCTGTCCATCCTCTTCCCCCCACAAGGCAACCTGCTCGTGATCAGGAGGTCCATCTTCGGTAGATGGACCAGCAATCCGACTGCGATCGATGAGCACCAGGCGATCGCGATCGACCGGGACGGCCTTGCCACAGAGCAACATAGTGCGATCGGCATCCGTACATCGGTACTGTGACAGGGCATTGGTAATTGTTGATGCCGGCTCAAGATGATCCTGAAGTGTTTCGGTGGAAATGGTGTCCGCGTCCAGTGCTTCGGTGATCGAAAATCGTCCGACGCGTGTCCGGACAAGTCGACTCATTAATCCGCCGCACCCCAGCGCCTCACCAAGATCTCTTGCAATCGAACGGATGTACGTCCCGGAGCCGCAGGACACTTTGACCGTCAGC
>JAGQQE010000181.1 GCA_020426345.1 Planctomycetaceae bacterium | reverse complement strand
GTTGAAGTTCTCCGCGAAGATAACGATGACCTGGCCAGTGTCCTGAACCTGTATCGCGATCTGCTGATGGATCGCATCTCCGGCCGTGAAGTCTGGCAATCCTTGAACGCAACGAACCAGGTTGGGATCACGCGTGGAACGCTCGAGCCTCGTCGAAATCCACTGGCATTACTGTAACCAGGCAAAGCCTTTGTCAGAAAACGACGCTTTCGTACGCTTCTGCAACACCGGACAGTCGCTTGAGGCGATCAATTATCATTGACGAACAAAGTGAATCTCTCGCCGACGCTGTTGTAATCGGATAGCCCGGAGCAGGCGTTGAGAGAAGCTTGCCTGGTGTCTCAGGTTCTTTCACAGTCTTGAGCATTCTTCCTAACGGATGAAGCCTCTGGTTTTCTGTGGCTTCCAGGTCGTCGCGTCGCCGACGGAGCCAGTTTAATGGGCTTAGCAGGACGGTGCACCCGTCCAGTGCGGAAAGCAGTTGGCGTTCAGGTTTGTCGAGTGGCCGGATTGAGCTGAATACCTCGACCCAATTCTGAATTCTGCCGATGTTTGATCCAAACCACGAACGCTGAAGTCGCGACAAGTCACAGCAAATGCTGTCGGTGTCACTGGCGTTCAGGTCAATGATGCCGGTGACGTCCGATCCAGTAAAAAGAACATGGGCGGACCAGACATCTTTCAGCACAGGCTGCAGGCGGAACTCACGGGCAGCCAATTCACAACACTGTTCGTAGAGTCGCCTGATGTGCCGAGACAGGGCGGCGCAAATGGTTCGGGCGAGGTGGCGGAATGTCGTGTCCGGATCCGCTTCCATCGTCTTCAGCAACTCTTCAAGTTCTCCGTTCAGTAAAGAACGAAGGATCTCAATTCGTGTTTTCAGGGCGTTTGAGCGATTGAACTCAATCCGGTAACGCTCATTGCCTCCGGTTCTGAGCACTGTGTCAGAGAATGCCGTGTAGATCTCGTTCAGAGCATGCGAAGCGTTGGTCAGATGCCGATCGCTGATTGCTGAAGCATCAGCCGGATACCCCGGCAGCCACGGTTCGGCTGTCCAGAGCGTGCTGCTGAGGGAATCAAAAGCAAGATGTGAAGAATGCAGCCGAATGTCCCCGGTCGCCGCGGATAGCGGTTGAGGCAAAGGGACTGATCTCAGCATTACAGCACTATTAATCAGTTCGTGCTGCCATCGGAGTCTCTGCAGAGACCGGGGACTTGGGTCCTGGACCTGCTTCAGAGCGTATCGCTGGTTATCTGCGGTTTGCACGCAGTAGACGGCGGCGCCACTGAATCCTCCGGAGGCGGCGACGACGGACTCCGCCATCACACCAAACAGGTATGCAACGCGAGCGACGACGGCCGTTTCACCATCTTCTGCTGAAGGCGGTATGACGAACGAGTCGCTCACATTCGTGTGCCTTGTTCCGGCTTATGCCGCTTTGCGCAACTGCCCAACAATGCGTTCGAAATCGTCGTTGCCACCGAAGTGGATCACGATTTGTCCTGCATCATTCTTCTTCAGTTTGATGTCAATTCTGGCACCCAACTGTTCACGAAGATGGTCCTGCAGAGACAAGACGTGATTCGACGGTTGAGGCTTTTCGGCAGGCGGGGCTGCATTCTGATCTGAGGGAAGTGCGGCGGCACCCGACTTCAGAATCTCGCGAACAATCTCTTCGGTCCTGCGAACCGAAAGTTGCTCCTGTTCAATCTGCCGTGCAAGTTCGATCTGCTGTTGCTCTGATAACGGAAGCAGCGCTTTTGCGTGCCCGCCGGTAAGCTTGTCTTCGCGAAGCATGATCTGAACAGTGTCCGGCAATTCCAGCAAACGCATCATGTTGCTGACCGTTGCTCGATTCATGCTGAGCTGTCGGCCAAGGTCTTCGATCGTTCCACCAAAGCGGTCCAGGTAAGCTTTGAAAGCCTGCGCTTTCTCAAGAACATTCAGGTCCTGACGCTTGAGATTCTCTTCAAGTGCAGCTTCAGAAACCTGCTGGTCCTGAAAGTCGAGGACACGGCATGGAACTGTGTCCAGACCAACCTGCTGAGCTGCCCGCCAGCGACGCTCGCCGGCGACAATCTGATAACCGGCTTCGCCGCTCGGCTTGGGGCGAACAAGCAGCGGCTGAAGAACACCGTGCCTTCGCAGACTGTCGGCGAGTTCATCAATGGATGCCTGATCGAAATCGCGGCGCGGCTGAAATGGATTGCGTTCAATCAGTTCGACGGCAATTTCGTCCGAAGCAATCGTGTGATTACCCGGGGTTGGCAGATGGGCAGTGTCTGACTGACCGCCATCCATTTCGCCGCCGCTGCCGAGGAGTGCGTTCAGGCCGCGCCCGAGGCGCCGCTTAAGATTTGTTTGAGGGCTGTTTTCGTCGTGAGGCTGATTGTCCATCGCACCAATCCGTTGCCTGAATTTCGAGTCGCGTTTTTTCGATCGAGGCTGGCAGCCTGCGACCTCACCGTCCGTTAGGATGGCAGACAGTCCAACAACGACTGCCCGCACTTCATCCAACGGTGTTTGGCTATCACACCTCTCATCGGCATAACCGGTCCAATCGGTACAGTCCGACCGCTGGAAATTCAAATCCGGTAAGTGGTCGTCTGCCCTTGATGACCAGCGTGCGGAGGTTTTCGCTGGCAGAAGATTCTGCCCCCAACAGCCTGTTGAAAAACGGGACTGGCTCGAACAGGAGACCTGCGAACACGACGGTTGACAGCCGGCCAGCGTGCCTGTCCCGATTTTTCAATGGACAACTAACAGCCACCTGTTCAGAACCAGCGTTCAAAACTGGCATCCGGTGCCAGGAGGCGGGCACAGCGTCGAACACCGTCAGCAACTGCCGTTCGGCAGAAACGGCCGATCGATCGCGACTAATTGACTTGTGGTTTATTCCACAGAACCAGTTTCACTTCCTTCACCTGCTTAAGCGGTGTGCCTGGACCGGGGACCATCGATTCGACTTTGTAGACGTCATCGGCACGCCTTGCGACGGGTCCTGGTTGAAGCAGGACCTGCTTGGGTTTGTCGTTCTGGTCATAGTTCAGGCCCAGTTTCTGGAGCTCGGCAACTGCTTCCTTGTAAGAACGATTGGTCAGGTCAGGCAGAACAACCTCCACCGGCTGGGGAACTGGGTCTGCTCCGACCAGAATTACATTCCAGTCTCGCAAATCGGGAGTGAACAGCTTTTCTGCCGATGCATTAATCCACGACAAATTGAACCAATTGCGTTCATTTATCTTCATGTTGGTGAAGCTGTAGGTCGCGATTTCTTCACGTGTCTTCTGAATTCGAACGGCTGTCGGAAGGAATGACTTCAAGTCCAGTTTGATGTCAGCACGCTCCCAGTTGCGGGCGTCTTCCTGCTTACGTGGCAGGGCTGTAATCATTGCAAAGCCGCTCGAGGGATCGAAAGTGCCGGTGAAGCTCAGCCGAAATCGTTCCCTGGCTTTTTCAGGAGGCATCCCAAAAAGGAAGGGCAGTGGACTGTTCATGATATTGGTCCCCTGCATTTGCGGCGGGAGTTGAGCGATGTGAGCCTGCTTCTCCGGGACGTTCATTTCATAAACGCGAACGCCATCGCAAATCCACTTTTCCGGTTTGTCTGCTTCGAGTTTGAACATCTCCCCTTTTTCGTTCTTCGGGGCGGCAATCTGACCGGCATTGCGAGCGCGATGGAGGTCGGCCATGAGCTTGTCGTCGGCTGGGGAAATGTCAATTCGTCCCTTGTCCGGCGATTCATAAAAGAATTTGCCAACAGAGATTTTCTCGACCTGAAAAGTATAGTCATACACTCGCCGCGTATGCTCACCTTCCAGACGCTGGATGCGACTGCTCGCGTCAGCCCACATTCGCAGGACCTTTTCGAGATCCGGAGGGAGCGGTTCTTCATCATTGATTCTGGCGCTTCCGGAAGGGGCCTCCTGAGCAAGACACGCCGGAGAACCAGGGCCAGTAAACGCTGCGAACGAAACGAAAAGAACTGAAGTTGCAAAAATGAATCGCAACATCGGACTCCCTTCCGATGATTTGGGTATTCGAACTACCTGGCCAGCATTGATGGTCAGGTATCTCACAAATGTCGCAGGGGCTCGGGAACTCCTGAGATCCTGCAGCGAGTCTCCCTTCGCATCCCAGCAAACAGGAGACCTGGTCTCTGCCACAAACCGGCTACACCGCGCGCAGGGTCGCTTCGCAGCAGAGGAGAGGCTTATAGTTGTTTTGAAAAACTGATGCCAGACCTGTTTCAGTTCGGGTGATCGATCATCCGCGGGGCGCGCAATTGCACGGTCATTCATGCACAGTCCTGAAATTGGCAGAGCGAAGGAAGGTGCAATGAAAAAGGGGAGAATCGCCTGACGTCAGGCAGTCCTCCCCCGATCGAATCCCCGTGTCCGGCCTCCGGTGGTTAGCTTAGCAGCCTACTGAAAAACGGGACTGGCTCGAGCAGGAGACCTGAAAACACGATGGTTGCCAGTCCTCCTGAGTGCCGCCCGGATTTTTCAAAGGACAGTTAGACCCGGTGATTGGTTTTCGCCTTTGCATCCAATCACAACATTGGGAAAACCCGCCTTACGCAGACACCCCATTTAACCCGGCCAAAGATTACTCGTCGAGTTCCACGTTCCAGTAGGCTTCGCTGACGAATTTCGACCAGCTTTGGATTCTCGCACCATGCGGAGCGTAAAGGGGATTCCAGAGCGGACGGGTTGGGGTTTTCCTCAATGGCATATTTGCCTGTTCTGGTGTGCGATTTCCCTTCCGGGAATTGCACTCGATACAGGCGAGTACGCAGTTGGTCCATGACGATATACCGCCCCGGGATCGAGGGATCACGTGGTCAATGGTTAGTTCTTCGCTACCTGGGCGGCAGCCACAGTACTGGCACGTGAACCCGTCCCGCTTGAACACATTCCTGCGACTGAAGGCCACAATCTTGACAGGAAGGCGGTCATAGCGTGTCAGAGTAATCACCTCCGGTACCTTTAGCTGAAGCCACTGAGTCTGAATGACATCGTCACCATCTTCTGGTTTCAATCGAGACCAGTCTTCCCAGTCGTACTGCTGGTAGTCGGCTGGGTCGACGATCCGTGCCGACTCATTCCAGACCTTCACCAGGGCTCGGGCAACGGTTGATACGGCAACCGGCTGCCAGCTTCGATTGAGCACCAAAGTGGGTCTCTGCAGAACACTGCTGGACATCAACACTCTCCTGATGTGCCGGAAAGAAATCGCACACGGATCGGTCTCTGGATTACGCGCGAGAAGTCTTCCCCGCCAGTCTCAAACACTTGCGTGACTGCTCAGCATACGTTGTCAGGCAAGTTGATTACTAACGAGTTACTGGTTGAGTAAACAGTTTTTTCACACCAATGGCTTCAGCAAGCCTGTCCTCGGACACACGAAAAGTCGCCGACGCCAGCCTGAAATCAACGGCTGTCCGGCCAGCAAACCTTCGCTGAAACGAAGTTGGGTACCGTCGTCGTCGACATGAAAATCCACAAAGTCGCTGGCAAGAATTCGGATCTGTGCTTCGGACAGTTGGTGTTGAGCGAAACGAAGTCGCAGTTCTCTTGCCACGCGCTGCCATGGTTTGCCTGTCCGCTCATTCAGAAAATGAAAAAGCGGACCGAAAAGCCCGTATTCGCCGACTGTCTGGCAGCCGCCGTGGGCGGTATTCGTCAGAGCGTCCTGCAGTGCAGCCGGATTTCGACCGTTCCGGTAATGAATGTGCGTGTTGGCTGCTGCTGCGCCGAAAAACGCCGGCTTGTTCCGGTGGCTTCGAGAGGCGGATGTCCTGAGAAATTGCCGCTTCGCCGATTGCTGCTTCATCGTGGATGTCGTCATGGTCACGTGTCCTGTATTCGTGTTCGCCTGCAAAATGGATTGAGTGCAGCGACCCTTGAGTTAATTCAGACACGTCGTATTCACCTTTGGTTACGCTCCGGGGGGTGAAAGTCCACGGTTTCGGTACGGGTCAGTGCGAGCGTCGCTTGCCAAAGACCCGGGAATGCCGCCATCATTCGGGGAACGCAGCGACCTGGAGAACACCAACCGAACAAGAGCAATCATGTCGGAAAACATCGTCGAATTCAGAAACGTCACGAAGACATACAATGTAGGACAACCGGATGCCTTTACGGCGATTCGGGATATCACGTTTCAGATTGAAGATCTGCACGGACACGGCGAATTCATTTCTGTGCTGGGGCCCAGTGGATCCGGGAAAAGTACGATCCTGCGGTTGCTGGCAGGTCTGGAGCCACAGCATCCAGCAACTTCCGGCAAGGTTCTGGTCGCCGGCAAGCCTGTTATGGGGCCTGGGGCCGATCGCGGAATGGTGTTCCAGGATTACACCAGTTTTGACAACCGGACCGTTCTGGATAACGTAGCCTTCGGTCTGGAATGCCGTGGCGTTTCCAGGTCGGAGAGGCATGCGAAAGCCCGAGACTGGATCGCTCGTGTCGGCCTGAACGTGGACACAGATGCCGGGAAATATCCACATGAACTTTCCGGCGGCATGCGACAACGCGTGGCGATTGCCCGCACGTTGATTCTGCACCCGAGGATCATCCTGATGGATGAACCGTTTGGTGCGCTTGATCCTCACAATCGGTACCAAATGCAGGATCTTCTGGTCACATTATGGCGGGAAGTGGAAGCCACTGTCTTTTTTGTGACCCATTCCATTGAAGAGGCCGTTTACCTGGGTGACCGTGTCTTCATTCTAAGCCGTTCTCCCGGTACGCTTCTGCATCAAATCGCTGTTCCCGCGCCAGATCGACCGGCGGCAGTGATGCAGCGCGAACCTGAATTTCAGGAGAAGGTTTTCCAAATCCGTGACATCCTGGAAGAACTCGAATCTCCGCGTGACAAGTCCGTCGCATCATCATCGTGAAGCAATTGGATCGTGAAACTTTTTCGCTACATTAAAAAAGCATTTGCCAACCACTGGAATCTGCTGGGACTGTTTGGGGGTATTGGCTTCGCCGTCCTTTCCGGGCAGCCCGAAGTGGGACTCCCGCTTGTCGCGGCAGCAGAAGTTGCCTGGCTTGGCTTTGTAGGGACGCACCCGAAGTTTCAACGCTTCGTCGATATGCAGGACCATTCCCTGGCGATGGCCCGCGATGCCGAGGCATCCGAAATTCGAATGAGACGAATGCTGGCGACCCTGCCACGCGGCGCACAAATGCGGTTTCAGGAATTAATGTCGCAGTGCATGGAACTTGGCCAGATTACTCGCCAGTTTCAGTCAGCTCAGGGCAGTAATAACGGACTGAGCCTCGGAAATGTCCAGCTCGATCAACTTGATAAACTGATGTGGCTGTTTCTGAAACTTCTTTACACCGAACATTCACTGAATCGATTCTTCGAAACAACAACGATTGAGCAAATCAAGCGTGACTTAAAGGATGTGAGCAGTCGGCTGGATCGTGAACGTGAACGTCCACAAGATGAACAACGGAATCGAATCATTGCAACCCTGGAAGACAGCCTCGCGACATGTCATCAGCGACTGAAGAATTTTGAACAGGCCCGCGACAGCTTCGAACTTGTGAAGGCCGAGCAACAGCGGCTGGAAAGTCGCATTCGATCGCTGGCAGAAATGGGGATTAGTCGGACGGACCCGGCGACATTTTCAACGCAGGTCGACAACGTCGCTGGAAGCATCGTACAGACCGAACAAACGCTGCAGGACCTGGAATTCATTACCGGCTTCTCTGAAACCGATGAATCCGTTCCGGAGATTCTTTCACGCAGGACGATCACGAACTGATTCACCGTCACGAAACGATCAGGCGTCTGCAATTGATCCACCGTCGCCAGCTGTCACACAATTGACGCTCTGAAAGCCCACTTCCCAAGTCATTATGATCAGTGAAGGTCTGTATCATGCTGGACAGAGTCCCTTCGGAACCAGAAGACGATTCGCCCCTGAAACGTTTTATGACGGCTGATGAATTTGCCGCCCGCAGAATGGATTTTCCGGAAGGTGGTCGATGGGTTGAATTGCACGAGGGCTTTC
Source organism: Planctomycetaceae bacterium (assembly GCA_020426345.1). Lineage (GTDB taxonomy): Bacteria > Planctomycetota > Planctomycetia > Planctomycetales > Planctomycetaceae > F1-80-MAGs062. The sequence goes on along the minus strand of JAGQQE010000181.1, from coordinate 4,228 downwards.
CGGTACTTCTGCAGGCCCCGGACGATGCGCATGGGAATGTCGTTCTGAATATCTCCCGCGAATTCGCAGTCTGGTTTCAGGCTCAGGGGGCCGCTTCGCCCGACTACGCTGGGTACGATCTTGGGTTGCACGTTTCGACAGACCCCGACACGATCTATTTCCCTGCCATCAGTTGTTTCAACAAGGGCCCACGTTTCGAACAGAACGATTTGCTGATTGCCTCGCAAAGGCCGCATCTGGTGGTTGATATCGCGTCGTCAAATGACCGGCGTCGCGACATGCGATTGCGAACCCTGGCCTATCTGAAAATGGGAGTCGAAACTATCTGGATACCAGATCCGTTCAAACGTGAGGTTCAGGTTGTCAGAAAGAACCAGACCACGGTTTCACTTGGTGACTGGCAGATTCTGGAGGGAGGTCAGGCGCTTCCAGGTTTCAGTCTTGCGGTCAAAACCATCTTTGCCCAGCCATCCTGGTGGACGGGAACAAAACGATAGCGATTCGCAAATGATCCGTCGTCGACTACTTCCCGCGCTTCTTTTTTCGGCGTGAATCGTCCTTATTGGTTTTTTCTGCCTGTTCGCGTGCTTCCTGTGCCATGTCGATGAATTTCTGCATGAAACCCGGCACGCGATTCTTATCCGCCGAATCCTTATCCGGTTTCGCAACACGCACTGACGGTTTTTGACCGTCGGTCTCTTCTTCTTCGCTGTTTGATGTCTCGTCATTCAGGCTCGTTGCTGCAGTTCCCAGCATTTTGCGTTCGGCAATCCCCCACAGACTCGAAGCAATAAAGTAAAGACAAAGTCCAGCGGGCTGATGCCAGAACATGGCTCCCATCATGATAGTGAAGAAATTCATCATCTTCTGCTGAGCTTCGGCCTGTTCATCGACCGCAGGCGGCATGAACAGTTTTTGCTGCACAAGGAACAGAACGACGGTCACACACGGCAACAGGTTGAAGTCGTTGCCAAGAAACGGCAGCCCGAAAGGAAGCTTCGCCAGTGAATCCGGAGCGGCCAGATTGTCGATCCAGAGGAACTTCGCCAACCGCAAATCGATGGCCGTATTCAGCGCGGTGTACAGTCCAACGAAGACCGGCAACTGAAAGAAAAGCGGAAGGCATCCACCAGCCGGATTGATTTTGTGTTTTCGCCAGAGCTCAAATTGTGCGCGTGCCAGCTTTTCACGGTCTTCGCCAAACTTCTCTTTTAGCTCGTTGAGTTTAGGCTGAAGAGCCTTCATCTTGGCTGCGCTGATGGCCTGCTTGCGAGAAATCGGAAACATGCAGCCACGGACCAGAATTGTCAGGGTGATAATGGCGAGGAAATATGGCAGTCCAAGACCATACAGGGTGTCGAGAACGCCGTGCATAAACCGGGCGACAAAGCCGAAATAGGTCCCGTAATCCAGCACTCGGGATGCAGCCATTGGCAGGGGATCCAGAAGTTCCCGACGCTTGGGCCCCGCAAAGAATGCATACTTGTGAACGACTGTCGCTGCCTCTCCCTCGGCCGCAAGATTGATATCTGTGGAAGCCATTCGGAAGCTGATGTCGCTCTTTTGAGGGCTCACGGTATCGCGTTGCACAAGCATCGGGAACGTGCGATCGAGACGCTTATTTGCCGTCTGTTCTTCTTCCGAACGTTCATCCAGTGGTGCGATCAGCGCGGCAAAGAACTGAACATCGACGCCTGCATATCGAAACGGTGTGGTCCACTTATCTTTTTCGCGATGTTCTGCGAGCAGTTCATCACTGGACATCACGCGCCCCGCTTGTGTCTCGTGGGCCTCGACATCGCTTACTGTTTCTTTTGCCGATTTAACGACGGGCTTGCTGCCCGCAAGAAATTCGATCTTGATATCGCGGAACTTGCTCGTATGGGCTTCGTTTTCCAGTAGCACTCCGACGGGGCCCTGCATTTCGTACGCAAGCGTCTGAGCTTTGCCAGAGAGATTGATGAGTTCGATTGCAACTTCCAGAATGTGCCCTGTCGGATCCCTCCGGAATGCCTCTCTGAGTGGCTGTCCGTCAAGAAACATCCTTAGCTTCGGGAGACGGAATGACTTCCGAATCCGAATGGATCCATCCGGTGCGTCGTAGGAAAAAACCGCCTTTGCGCCGGTTTTATCTTCTGACTTTTCCTCCAGCTTCCAGTGGATTCTTTCCAGCGATGGCTGACGAAGCTTCTTCAGCTGGGCGTCAACAATGTTCACTCCGGTCGTCAGAGTCTTGTCGCTGGTCAGGTTGTTTCCAAGGATCGTCGCCTGTTTGGTTTCGTCCTGCAGACTCCCAAACTGAGGCGATGTGAGTTGAATGGTTTCAATCGCCGCTCCTGCAGACGTCAGCTTTACCTGAAGGGCATATCCACTTTCGGCATCCAGTGACCCCAGAAGGACTTCTGTTTCCGGATGCTCAACCAGAGCTACATCCCCCGCAGCGTCGGAGGTTTCGGTCTCGACGTCCGGACCGGCTTCCGGCTCTCCCGTGATCCCCGGTTGACTTCCTGCATCAGATACAGGGTCGTCCTTATCTCCTTTCGGAGCGTCAAGTGCTGCCAAACCGTCCTCGCCGGCCGCATCAGCGGCTTTTTGAGGTGGTGGAGCTAGTTTGGGAGCTACAAAGGTTCCCCAAAGTACCAGCGTCATCGAAGAGAGGAGCAGGAAGGTGAAGAGTCTTCGGTTTTCCATGAGAGAACGAATTCCGTTCAGTAATATTTGCGCTGGAGGACTATCGGGTTTGCACTCTGGCAGGAGGGCTCGCGCGAGACTCACACTCGCGGCAGCAGCCTCAGTTTTGACCAGCGCAACGTCAATGCTGAGCAGCCGGCTCAAAGGAAAGTGAGCCATTCAGCGACGGTCAGGATACCGGAACGAAACAGCGGGGAAAAATGTCCCTGTCCTGGTTCTCGTTTTTCCTGAAGATTCACCGACCTTCGCGAAGACGGTCACCCAGGAAATTGTCCAGATCGGGGATGTCGTAGATTTTGGCAATTGTGGTCTCAAAATCGTACGACACACGATGGAATTGAACGACGCCGTCATCGATGGTCACATAAGACGAACGCGGATCGTTATTTCGGGGCTGTCCGACCGAACCGACGTTGATCATGACCTTCTGACTTCCCAGCTTGTACTGAAAGTCAATCTCCTCCGGGGCGAAAAACTCAAGACTGTCTGTGAAGACACCCGGGATATGGGTGTGCCCCTGAAAGCAGTACTGGTCGATCAACGCGAAAATCTTCTCCATTTTCACCTGATTGTAGACATCGTCCGGAAAAACGTACTCGTTCAGCGGATTGCGGGCTGAACCGTGCACGAACATCATCCCGGCTGCTTCGTCTTTGTAGCGACGAGAGAGTTCCCCCAGGAAATCCCAGCGGCGCTCGGCATTTGAGCTGGTATCTCGCTCGAGAACGGATCGCGTCCAGAAAATGGCTCGCTCTGCTCCGGCGTTAAACCCATCCGGGTCAAACAGCGCCGCCTGGTCGTGGTTCCCCAGAAGGCACATATCCAGGTCCATGACGTGATCGATGCATTCGGCTGGGTTGGGTCCGTAGCCGACGACATCGCCAAGACAGAAAATTTCAGTCACACCCTTTGCTCTTATGTCCGCCAGGACCGCCTGCAGGGCCTCCAGATTTCCGTGAATATCGCTAATCAGGGCTCTCAATGTGAATCCTCGGTCACAAGGGTGGGTTTGATTGACCGGTAAAATTGCCAATAAACACGTGAAAAGGATGGCCCAAACTGCATGAGCTTTGCCATTCCATTGAAAATCGACTTAAAACTCGGCCAACGTGATGGATGTTGTTCAGCCCGGAAACGATTCGGTACAGGGAAACTCACCTGCTTACTCTTCAATTTGCTAACATACCGAATCGGAAGAGTCTATTTTTACTGCATAAGCGCCACAAGAGACGGATGTCGGCGAAATTTCCCCTAATCATTCTCAGATAAGAATTTTGTCGACAATTCTGGAACGTCAACACTTGAATGCTTCGAACACCAATCTGCCGGATTCGAATGCAAATGCTGCCATTTGTCCCCAATTGAATGAACTTTCCCCATCCAGTGCTGATTCTCTGTCAGGAACCGGGAGACATCCGTTGCAAAACGACGTCAATTCAAATCGGTTGACGGGAATTCGCAGGTATCTGGCGATTGCCGGAGCCTTCCTTTGTCTGACATTGGCACTTTTGGGCGTTGTCATTCCCGGGCTTCCAAC
>JAGQQE010000180.1 GCA_020426345.1 Planctomycetaceae bacterium | reverse complement strand
ATTGAAAGCGGAGTACTCACAAGATTCCGCATCGCCGGACTTCCAGATTCTCGAGGGCCGGGTCCGGCTGGCGAGGTCTGCTGCCGAGGAGGCGTTGCCATTGTTTCGGAATGCGATGAATGCGACATCCACCGACCCTGCGGATGCCGGCTTTCGTACGCATCTGGTCGCCCGCTACTACGTGGCACAGGCACTTTCGAGTATGAAAATGGATGCCGATGTCGTTGACGTTGTGAAACCCATTGTGAACCATCTCCGTAAGCCAGAATTTCAGTCTCTGGCAGGAATACTTGTGCAGGCTGCGATCAGCAGTTTGCAGCTTGAGAATTTCGAGGACACAAAGGCACTGGCAGATGTCTTCCTTGAAGTGTCCGGGGATTCTGCTCGTCGCGCAGATGCAACCGCCGCCCGGTGTGTCGCATTAGCGGGTCTGCGAGAGTTTGCGGCGTCCCGTAAAGACGCGGACTTTCTGATTGAGCATCACAAGAACGAATCTCGCACATGGATTGCGGTTCTGAGAGCGGCGGAACAGGCTAGCCAGCAGAAGGCGTTCGCTGAAGCTGCAGCATTTTTCCGGCTGGCCGCGGCAAACACGACAGACTCGGAGGTCAGACAGGCCGGGCTGAGTGGAATTGCATGGAGCCTGTTCTATTCAAAAGATTTTTCGAATGCTGAAAAAGCATTTGGTGATTTTGCTGAAGCTGTGCAGGAACGTCCGGAATTCGCTCAGGCAATTTATATGCAGGCCCAGTGTGTTGAGGATGCTGGTGAGCTGGATCGAGCTGCCACAATGTATGAGTCTGTCTTTCAACGTTTGACGGAGAATCAGTCACCTGCTTCCGCGGAGGCGGAAACCCGGCCACCACTGCTTTATGCATTCAATGCCGGGCAGGAATCCGCCCGAATTTATGGCGAGTTCAGAAACCTGCAAAAAGCGAATGCCTGCTGGGAATCTTTGGTGATGCAGTTTCCCCTGGCAGCCAGCCTGGATCGTGTTCTTAACGAATGGGCCTACCTGAATGCCATGGAAGAGCAGTACACCACTGCGGATAAGATCTATCGAAAGCTCCTGGATCGTTTTCCCATGAGTCCCTACGCCGGACATGCTCGCCTGTCACTTGCCGAAAGTGAATTGGTCGCTGGTCGACGTGATGTCGCCCGGGCAGAATTTGAGGCCGTGCTTGCGAACCCGGACTACGGGAAGACGGAGCACGAAAATGCCCTCTATCAGTTGTGTGTCATTCTGGAGACTGAATTCAACTGGGCAGATGCCCGCGTGAAGACGGAACAGTTTCTCATGTCCTTTCCAGAGAGCCAGTACGCGCCCCTGATAAAACTGATCAACGCAGAATCCTTCAAGAGAAACGGCGCCGGTTTGTCCGACATCCAGGCAGCTCAGCAAACCCTGACGGCGCTGCGGGCAGATCTGGTCAGTGGCAGCATTCCGGAAGCCCCGTGGACCGATCGGGTTTGGATCGTCAGTGCGGAGGCGGCATTTGCGGCGAAAGATTACGCTGTGATCGATACCATTGCCGACGAATTGACGACTCATCGACCTGAATCTCCCTTTCTGTTTCAAGTGCGTGCCATCCAGGGCCGTCGATGGAAGACGCAGGCACCGCCGGATTTCGAAAAGGCTCGGGAATATTTTGAAATGGTGCTCAAAGATCCCGTCGGACGAAAAACCGAGACGGCTGCTCAGTGCCAGTTTCTGCTGGCCGATACCTACTTTCTTCAGGGGAATTTCACCGAAGCCAGGGTGCAGTATTATGCTGTTCAATTCAATCACGCCGACTACAGGGACTGGCATGAACAAGCCCTACACCAGGTCGCCCGCTGTGATCTTGAATTGAAGGAGGTTGAAAAGGCCCGAAAAACTCTTGAACGGTTCGTTCAGGACTACCCGAATTCCCCACTCCTGGATGAAGTGAAGAAAACTCTCGCCTCACTGCCGGAGTAGACACCATTCATCGTCGCTCTTTGACCGTACGGACTGTTTCGGACATCAGGAAGTAATAAAAAAGTGAATCGGATTCTCCACCATTCGTTGAAGGGGCAAGCGTCTGCCTCTCGATCGTCGCGGGCACGAATCATCGGTTTAAGCGTCCTGCTGCTGGGCCTGCTGGTCGCTTCCCGGCAACTTTTGGCTCAATCCGATACGGCCATAGCAACAACTCCGGCTGAAACGGCAATTGAGGAAGACGGACCACAGCCCCGGTCAATCATGACAAACGCAGAATCAGCCATTCCCGCATCGCCGATGGAGATTGTCGATGCGATGGGCATCGGCTTCACGCTTGTCTTTGTGATCGCCTCAGTCATTGCTGTGTGGTCCGCTATCGAACGCCTGGTAATGTTGCGACGGCGCCGGGTCATCCCGCGCGCGTTCGTTGAACGATTCATGATGAATCTGCGAACAGGGCGAATGGAGAAGTCAGAAGCGATTTCCTATTGTCAGCAGAATCGGAGTCCTGTGGCTGATGTTTTCCTGCACGGTGTTCGCAAGTGGGGCCGCCCCAGCGCCGAAATTGAACAGGCAGTCATGGATGGTGGTGAGCGACAGGTGAGCCTTCTGAAGAAGCGACTACGAGTACTGAACGGCGTCGCCACCGTGACTCCCCTGATTGGCTTGCTGGGAACCGTGACGGGGATGATTCGAGCGTTCAATGATATTGCGACCACTGACGCGATGGGACAAGCTCAGCAGCTGGCAGGTGGTATCGCGATGGCGCTGCTGACAACAGCGACGGGTTTGTTTATCGCAATCCCTGCGTTAACGGCCTACATGTATCTTGCGGGCCGAATCGATTCTCTGGTTCTTGAAATGGATCAGCTTGGTGTGGAACTGGTTCATCTGATCTCAGGAGAATCACTTCGGGAACGTACAGCGCCAACAGACTCGCAGGCACAGGTAACTCCGACGTCAAGAAAACGCAATCCGGTCGAATAGCGAATCTGCCCTGTCGCGAACATGTCATGAAAGCCACGATATCATGAAGGAACCAGACTCAGTTTCTGAGAATTCCAGCTGTCCTTCCCTGTCCATCATTATTCCCGTGATGAATGAGGAAGAGAGTCTAAGTGAGTTGCTCGGTCAGATTGTATCCGTACTGCAGGCATCTCTGATTTCCGCTGAAGTCATCTTTATTGATGACGGCTCCACAGATTCTTCGTGGAAGATCATCGAATCACTCTCATACCGGCACATGAATGTCTCGGGTATTCGGTTTCGCCGCAACTTCGGCAAAGCTGCGGCTCTGACTGCCGGGATGCGTCAGGCAGCAGGTGAATTCATTCTCATGATGGACGCGGACCTTCAGGATGATCCCGCTGAGATCCCGTCCATGCTGGCAAAACTGCATTCCGGCGCTGACGTCGTCAATGGGTGGAAGCAGAATCGGCTGGATCCATGGCACAAAGTTTACCCAAGTCGGGTCTTCAACTGGATGGTGAGTTCGCTGACGGGATTGCATTTGCATGACCATAACTGCGGGCTCAAGATGTTTCGCAAAGAAGTGGCGCAGGAAATTCGCATCTATGGTGAACTGCATCGATTCATTGCAGTGCTGGCGTGGGCACGCGGCTTCCGTGTTGAAGAGATGATTGTTCATCATCGTCCACGACAATTCGGGCACTCGAAATACGGAGTTCGTCGATTCCTGCGGGGGCTGCTGGATCTGATGACTGTCGCGTTTCTGGTGAGCTTCGGCCGCCGTCCTCAACATGCTCTGGGCGCTGTTGGGCTGTTCTTCTTCGGTCTTGGTATCGTCGGCCTTGGATATCTGGGACTTCTCTGGTTCCTGATGAACGTCCTGCACATTATTGCGGCGGTCCCGATCGGTGGTCGACCTTTGCTGGCCTACTCAATCGCATTCGTCCTGCTCGGCGGCCAGGCGCTTTCGCTGGGGCTGCTGGCAGAACTGATTGTGGCCTATACGGGAGATCCCGTGGATAGTTTCAGCGTGAAGTCAACCACAAAGCAGACGCAGCCATCGTCCAATGGGCTGGAGACATCAGCGGATGGCAATACATCGGAATAGCGTCGATGCTGCGATGCCCAAACGCATCGGAGTTCTTTCAGATACGCATGGTATGCTGCCCGGGATCATCCCGGAGTATTTTAGCAGTGTTGATGCGATTGTTCATGCCGGGGATGTCGGTGACCTCGCAATTCTGGAAGAGCTCAGACAACTGGCTCCTTTGACGGTTGTCCGCGGCAATTGCGATCGAGGAAGTCTCTGGGACGGCATCCCGAAGACGGATGCCCTTGTCATAGGCAACCAGTACATCTACGTTCTGCATGATCTGAACGATCTGGATCTCGATCCCTGGGCTGGTGGATGTGTGTGCGTCATCAGCGGTCACACACATGTTGCCAAAGCAGACTGGCGAAATGGAGTTCTGTTTCTGAACCCGGGTAGCGCGAGTGTTCGTAGAAGACCATCCGATCAACTCACTTGTGCTCTGCTGACGATCACGGGAACCGATCTGTCGGTGCAGATCAAATCATTGCCCGAAGAACGTCGCTGAGCTTTCGTTATGCACCAGGAGTTGGTCCACCTACTTCAGATTGCTGGCGAGCCAGGAGTTGAGGTTGTCCTGTCCGCCGAAACCGCGTTCCAGTGCGACAACTTCTCCATTTCGAAAGATCATGATCTGCGGAATTCCACCGCTGCTTCGGTAGGCGTTGAAGATTTCCGGCTTCTTGTCGATATCGACTCTCAGAAAGCGTGCGGACTGTGAGTAGGTGGATTCGAGCGAATCGAGTGCACTGTCCATACTTCGGCAGGGTCCACACCACTCCGCCCCGAACTTGACCACGACCGGGCGATCACATTTCAATACTGCCTGCTCAAACCATGGATCATGGACTGCGGTTGCAGGTTGCCTTCCAAACAATAACAGACCGGCAAATGCGACAAACAGAATCAGCGTGATGAGTTTGTTCAGTTGTTCCATGGAGCCCAGTTCCGTGAAAGCTGAGAATGAGGACAGCCGTCTGCTGCTGGAAACCTATCTCCTGAACGCGTCCGGGCGAGTAGAACCGCCCGGAGACGAAAGAAAAGCCGTTCAGCTTTTCACGGTTATGTGGGTGGCATCAAATACCATCAAGGAATCAAATACCACAAAAAAAGACGCCGACACGTAAGTGTCGACGTCCTTCGATTCCATTTGCCGGTGTTGAGTGTCTTATCGTGACATGAATGCCACGACCTGACCGACATCGACGACAAGTTGCACGTCCTGGAACGTTGGCCGTGTTGTCACGACCACTCGCATTTCGGCTTTGTCGATGTTCAGCCATTCTGTATCAATGGCATTGGCCGATTCGCCAATATTTGCGTACAGCTTCTTGATGTTCGGGCGGTTTCGCAGGGTAATTACGTCGCCAGGCCGAACCTGAATCGATGGCTTGTTAACGGTGACGCCGTTGACCTGAAAGTGGCGGTGAACGATACCCTGTCGTGCCTGTGGGCGAGTCAGAGTGAATCCAGCGCGACGGACGACGTTGTCGAGGCGGCATTCGCAAAGAACCAGCAGCAGTTCACCGGTGTTGCCCTTCATACGTCGGGCTTTGTCGAAGTACTTGAAAAGCTGACGGTCTCGCAGTCCGTAGTAGAACTTGATCTTCTGCTTTTCATTCAAAGCCGAACCATATGTGGTTGGCTTCTTGCGGCGACGATGCATCCCTGGTGGGTATTCTTTTCGCTCAGTCGCTTTAATGGCACCTGCTGACTCGTAAACATTCATGCCGAGTCGTCTGTTGATTCGTCCCTTCGGACCGGTGTAACGCCCCATTGTGCTCTAAAACCTCAATCATTTTTCTGGTGGCTCTGCACCGCACAACGAAACGCTCGATGTGCCGTCACCCGTGTTTCCCTGCTGCTCTGGTGGCTTTCAGAATCATCAAGGCATTCTGAACGCCAGAACCACCGGGGCAGAAATCGGATGAATTCTGCACCTGGGAAAACTCGACAGGTAGCCCGCTGATATAGGACTACGTACAGAGTAATGCCGACAGCCAAAATTGCTCTAAGCTGAAGGACGGGAAAGAGTATCGTCACGGGTCGCAACGATCAACACCGGCAAACCGTCCACATCACTGTTTTACCGGGATTCGGGCGGCATTTGGTCATTTTCAGGTGTTGAAAGTTCGGGAGAGCCGGATTCTGGGGCGTCGGAGCCGGGGTGGCAGTTTTGGTTCGTGGATTTGGACGCACATCCGATTCCGCCGCATGTCCCGCATGGGCTGGGGGTGCCTGCATCGGGATTCCACCAGCGAGCCAGCTTTTGCAACAGGACCGCAGCTGAAGCAAGGATCAGTGCCAGGACCCCGATTTCCTGTCCGTTCATCGTTCAGGCACTTCTTGAAAGATCGACGGCCGTCGATAGCAGAAGGCTAGGCCGCATCAAAGCCTTGATCCGATTTGGTAGCACAGGAATGCTCCAAACCAGCCAAGTGCGGTCATATAGGCAAAAGAGAAAACAGGCCATCGCCACGAATTCGTTTCGCGTTTGATGACTGCCAGAGTGGAGACACACTGCGCGCAAAGTGCAAAGAATACCATGATCCCGATGGCTACAGGCAAATTGAACACAGGGGTGCCGTCTGCGTGTCTGGCCTGCAGCAATGCGCCTTTGAGTCCTTCGTGTTCTTCATCGACGTCCGCCCCCATGCTGAAAATGGTTCCAAGGGTTGCAATGACGACTTCTCGAGCCGGAAACGAAGCGATGACCCCCATTCCGATTCTCCAGTCCCAGCCCAGTGGTCGCACCGTTGGTTCAACGGCGTGCCCTATTCTGCCCAGAATACTGTTTTCCAGCAGACTGGCGTTGATTGCGTTCAGCTTTTCCGTCAGTTCACTGATTTGCGATTCCGTCTCTTCACGTACCTGTTCCGGCTGCGGATTGCTTTCAATGGTTGATTCGAGCGATTCGATTTGCGTCATCAGTGCGAATCGTTCTTCATGAGAGCCCGGGAACGATCCGACAGCCCAGATGATGACGGTCGTTGCAAAGATCAGCGTGCCAGCGTTCTCTATAAACGACCGAGAACTGTCAAAGACACGGTGGGCAGTCACCCGAAATGATGGCATTCGGTAGTCAGGCAGCTCCATGAGAAATGCGGATGGTTCGCCCCGGAAAAATGTCCTGCGAAGAAGGAATGCGGTTGGGATTGCGATCACCAGCCCCAGCATGCTGATTGCGAGCAGCACGACGGCGTGAAGTGGCAACCATCCTCCAAGATAACGTTTGTCGGGGACAAACATGCCAATCATCAGCAAATAAACCGGCAGTCTTGCAGAGCAGCTCATCAACGGTGCGATGAGAATTGTGACAAATCGATCGCGGCGATCTTCAATCACTCGCGTCGCCATAACGCCTGGTACTGCACATGCAAAAGAGGACATCAGCGGAACAAACGATCGGCCGCTTAAACCAACCAGAGCCATCAGGCGGTCCATCATGAATGCCGCGCGCGCCATGTAGCCGCAGTCTTCGAGCAGTGCAATAAACAGGAACAACAAGCTGATTTGAGGAAGGAAGACCAGTACCGATCCGACTCCCGCAACAATTCCATCCACCAGCAAACTGCGAAGCAGTCCCGGCGACATCGATGCTGTGATTCTGTCACCGACCCAGCCAACACCATTCTCAACAAGTTCACTCAGCGGCTGGGAAAACCAGTAAATCGTGGAAAACACCAACAACATTACAGCAAGGCAAATCGCAAAACCGAAGATTCGGTGGGTCAGCCAGGCATCAATTGAATCGCTGATGGATCGCTTTGCCGTTGCCGGCGGAACCACTGTGGTTGCGAGCAATCCTTTGATGAACGCGTATCGCTGAGTCGCCTCGACTTCCGGGACTGGAATGTTAAGCTCGGCCAGTTTATCGCGGACCTGTGCAACCTGAATTGCATATTCGTGACTCGTTGTACGCGACAGCATCTGTTCGACAGATCCGTCCGGATCCAGCAAACTACGGCTAATCAGGAAAGGCGTGCATTGTTCTTCAGGGCACCCGGCTTCTGTGAGCCAGTTCGACAGATGATCGACGGCCTCCCGGAACGGCAATGGAAGGATCCGAGCAACGGAGGGGTCGGCCGCTCCGTCATTTTGGGGCTCTGCCAGTGGTTGACTGCCCGTCGGATTCGCGGGCGCGGCTGACATCGACTGATGATCTCGATGCGCTTTGACAACAGCATTCTGAAGCTCAATCAATCCGGTGCGTTTTATGGCGGATGTGGTGACAACGGGCACGTCCAGCAGGCGAGACAATTCTGACAGATCGATCGAGATCCCCGACTGCTCAGCAGTGTCCCACATGTTCAGGCACAGGACCAGGGGCTTCCCTATCTCGCGCACCTGGGTGAACAGGAACAGGTTTCGTTCGAGGGCAGCGGCGTTACAGATACAGACAACGACGTCCGGCGGTTCGGTTCCATCACAACCTGTCAGAACATTGACCGGAACCATCTCATCGGCGGACCGGGGCGACAGACTGTAGGTGCCCGGCAAATCCACCAGGTCAATTGGAAGGGCCTGCCAAAGCACCCTTGCGGACTTCTGCTCGACGGTGACGCCCGGGTAGTTACCGGTTCGCACATTCATGCCGGCAAGAGCATTGAACAATGTGCTCTTGCCTGTGTTCGGATTACCAATCAGAACAACGCGTAAAGGAGCGCTGTGTTGTTTTTTCGGAAGCGACATCGCGGGCGACGTCTTTCGTGCGAATGGGGACTCAACCGACTTTTAGCCAGCAGAGACGACCGCGGCTTGGATGCCGGATGTTGATTCCTGGCAGATCTTGACACATGCGGCCTCGACCGAACGCATGGAAATCACGGTCCCGCAAATGCGATATTGAATCGGGTCGCCGAATGGTGCCTTTCGCAGTACCTCAATCGTGGCTCCGGGAACAACGCCCAATTCCATCAGGCGGGTCGCGAGCCGACAGGAGTTGCACATTCCGGTAACGATTCCGGATTGACCAGGCTGTAGTTCGGTGAGGCGAAGCGTTTCCACAAGACATCCACCATTTAGGAAAGCGGAGGGGAGACAACACTCTGTGAAAGAATGGGTCCCGGAGCTTTCAGGGAAGGCGAAAGTGAGACTCAATCTCACAACCGCCCCAATTCTATCGCTCCGTCGTGCCTATCGACCACAGACTTTGCAGCAGTTTTCCATGAAATCTCAGGAATTTCTGAGAACGGGATGTCTGTGGCAAACGTCGTGTTTTCCCCCGTTCCGGCACAGAAACAGCGATTTGCCCGCCCTGAATTCGTAACTTCCTGCGAAGAACCAGAAGGCCGGTGATTGCCCCCTTCGACTTCGAACAGGTCGAACCTGTATCGTACGATTCGTCCAAACGAAGGCGGAATTCGAAAGTTGGGGTTTGATCGAGGATAAGGGCTCTGAAATCCTGAGTCACCGTCCCCCACTACTTTCCGAGGTCCTGAAAACGTTCGTAGGACTGTTGGAGCGGGTGAGCGTCGTGACGTCCGTCGATCATACGTGCGGTCCATTCGGCCAGGCGGCGTCCCAGTCGACGACAAGCTTCCTGTTCGGCATCTTTCACAGGTGGCCCTGCGCAGACCGCTCCATAGTGAGCTGAGAATTTCACTCCGGTGTAGTCCGTAAGTCCAAACACCAGAAAGCCATAGTTGATCAGAATGGACATCAATGTGAGACAGGTCCATTCCTGCCCGCCCCCCCACGCTCCGGCCGAGGAGAACACGCAACCGATCTTTCCGTCACGCCGGCCCCAGTTCTCAATGGGTTGCTCGTCCCACCACTGCTTCATCTGCCAGCTGACGGTGCCGTAGTTGGTAGGCGATCCCAGCGCCAGACCATCGCACCAGTCCAGATCTGTGTGATCGGCTTCAGAAATGCTCTTCAAGCGAACATCCGTACCAGTCAGCTGACGGGCACCGTCAGCAACCAGTGAGGCCATCAACTGAGTGTTCTGAGTATTCGAGTGATACAATACCAGGACTTTTGACACGATTGTCCCCTGTTGAATTCAAACGGGTCGGATGATGGATCGGTGAAGTCGCAGAATAAATAAACCTTGTCGTACCTCTGTTCGGAATTCGATCACGCCTGTCTGAGTGGACAAGCCAAAGCACCCGTTGTTACGCAAATGATCTGCAACATCGAGTCGATCCGTGCAATACCGTCGTTCAGCACTGCCCATTCTTCGCAGCGTTTTGTTGCCACTATCCCACCGACCGATATTTTTCGATCATGACTATGACGATAGTCATTGGGATCACGATCAACAGTATGGCTTGCTCGAACTGAGGCAGAAGGCTACTGCTGGTTGCCATCAGAATCAATGCGGAGGTGTAAGCGAAGTAGTATCCCAGGAACAAGCTGCCCTCCAAACGGGAGATTTGATGCCCCGTAAAGAAGATTGGCAGGCACGCTGCTGCGACGATAACCATGACAGGAATATCAAACGAAAGAGTCTGTCCTGCGACAGGGACACCGTTCGGTCCTGCCAGCGCGGCGAGTCCCAGAACCCCCAGAATATTGAAGAGGTTGCTGCCGACAACGTTTCCAACCGCGATATCGCGCTCGCCCCTGATGGCTGCGATGATGGAAGTGGCGAGTTCCGGAAGCGATGTCCCACCCGCGACGATGGTAAGTCCGATGACCAGTTCGCTGACTCCTAATCCCCGAGCCACAGTTGTGGCGCCGTCAACAAGCCAACGCGCTCCGAATACCAGCAATACCAGGCCTCCAATGATCCACAGAAATTGACAGAACAAGTTGCCCCCGCGCTTTGTTCCGGCTTTGGAACTGGCGGCGGTCTTTTCACCGAACGCTTCACCATATTCTTCGCAGATGTCTGCTGATTCGCGATTGCCCACCAGAATACACCAGGCCGTGTAAGCGAACAGTCCCGAAAACAGCAGCCCCCCTTCCATTCGACTGATTGTCCCGTCCTGTCCCATCAGGCTCATAGATATTGAGGCTGCAATCATGAGAGGCACGTCAAAGCGTACCAGCTTCTGGTTCACTTTCAGCGGGATGACGACTGCCGATAATCCGAGGATCAACAGGACATTGAACACGTTGCTGCCAACCACGTTACCGACGGCAATGTCGGCTCGTCCTTCCAGTGTGGCCGCAACAGATACTGCCATTTCGGGCGCGCTTGTTCCAAACGCGACCACCGTTAATCCGACGATTAATGGCGAGACGCCCCAAAACGCGGCAATATGAGACGCGCCACGCACAAGTAGCTCGGCACCCGCAACAAGAGCCACCAAACCAGTAACGATGATGAAGACGGTCCACATCCAGAGTAACTCCAGGAATTGCGATAATGAAAACAAATCTCGGGCCAGATGATCAGCGTTCTGTCTACGTTAGATAGTCTGCCGAAGTGTCACCGCACCGGTTGGAGGTCCTGGGAGTCTGGATGATCCATCGACGGGCGAATTGCTGGTGGCAACATCCACCAGATCTCCGGGGATAAACCGAATCTCGACCGGAATCTCAGGCGCGATCCCCATCCGGAACCAGATCCGCTGCCACCAGGCCAGCTTGCGATGCCATTCAGCCAGCGACTGTTTCAAGCGTACGACCGATGGATGGTCCACTTCGCGAATTTCTGAAAGCGAATCCCGCCCACCCAATGTCAGCCCGGCAAGCATCAGAGCAGTGGCAAAGTTCGTTCGGTGAATCACCGGAAGATCGGTTCTCATCCAGGTACAATTGGGAGCCAGAATGTAGGATCGATAGAGTTGGACGGCTTCCCTGGCTCGCCCCATCCGCATCAGGCAGACGCCGCGCACGTTCCTGAGGTCAGGGCTTTGTTCTACCGCGTCTGCGGCAATTCCTAAGGCCTCTTCGTATCTGCCCGATTCTGCAACTGTGACAACCAATTGTAGAAACTCTGCAGGGGAAAGTTTTTGAGTTTTCTTTGATGAGCTCATGACTGCACTTTCAAAAATATGTGGCAATTTTCATTTGAATTACGTTTTATGAACGACGAAGTCGCGACTGCCGGAGAACCAACTCTTGCCGGATTCGCTCTGCTTCAAGTCTGGAATCCTGCAACGGTTTTCAGGGTTGGGTGCACAGACTTGTTAGGGCCGTTTCGGGAATCATTCACGATGGAATGCGGCCCGCCGGATTTGGAGAGGGGTTTCACCGCGCGCAGGAAAGTCCGGAATCAATTTGACGACGCGATGGTCCCGGCAGGGATCTGATCCCTGGGACCAATAACGATGTTGTTCCCGGGCAGAAAGAATCAGGGCCGCAGCAGAACACCGAGCATAAACAGTGTTGGGGCGGCAGAAACCGGAGCTCCGGCCCTGGAGTTT
>JAGQQE010000179.1 GCA_020426345.1 Planctomycetaceae bacterium | reverse complement strand
AGGCCTGCCTCGGCAACAAACTTGTTGCCGGAATGGTCAGGGGAATTCACCTGGAAGGTCCTTCGATTTCTGATCAGGATGGTCCGCGCGGAGCCCATCCGCGCCAGCATGTCCGACCAGCCTGTCTCAAAGAATTGGAACGATGGCAGGAAGCTTCAGGGGGAATGATCCGCCTGATCACACTAGCGCCGGAATCGCCGGGAGCCGTGGATTTCATCCGTTCTGCAACGGCCCGGGGAATTGTGATTTCTATTGGACACACGGCCGCAGCGCCAGATCAGATTCATGCCGCTATTCATGCGGGCGCGACGCTCAGCACACATCTTGGCAACGCATGTGCTGCCATGATGAATCGACATCGAAATATCTTCTGGCCACAACTGGCGGATGATCGACTGTCCGTCAGCGTTATCGCAGATGGCTGGCATGTGCCAGGCGACATGCTGAAGTGTATTGTTCGGTGCAAGTCGTACGATCGATTGTTGCTAACCTGTGATGTCTCTGGGTTTGGTGGATGTGATCCCGGCAGTTACCAGGCGGGTGGAGTTGCCGTCGACGTTCTTGACGACGGACGGATTGTGGTTGCGGGTCAAACGGAATTCCTTGCCGGATCCGGTGCAACCACCGGCGACTGTGTTGCTCAGCTGCTGAATGTCATGAAACCAGAGAACTCCGACACCCCGTTGTCACTCCTGCACGACATCTGGAATGCGGGGTCTACGAAGCCTGCCAGCGTTTTTGGTTTCAACAACCGCTCGCTGCGTGCCGGAAACGAAGCCACTTTCACCCTGTTCCGGCTGCCGTCGACCGATACCCAAAGCGGGACGAAGTACAGCTTCCAGGCCGTGGCGTCATATTCCGAAGGTGTTCAGGTCAGCTCGCTGGCAAGCGGGACCGGAGCCGATTAAGCCGCGTCTTCTTGTCTTTTTCAGCGACAAACAGATCACCGAAGCAGCGTGATCGCAGCCTGTCTGAGTGCGTCGATGGCGATCAGTGACCCGCTGTCGTATTCACTGGTGCCTGCATCGGCATCATTCACCTTTTGCACGGTTCCTGCCAGCCTGACATAATGATCTGCGAACGCTGCCATTTGATTCGCGTTCCACTGCATTCGGTCCTGCACCAGCTGCAACAGCGCGATGAGCTGTTCGGCATCGCGATAGGCTTTCAAACGCATCGAATGGCGCACGACGGTTTCACCGGATGCCGTTTTATCGAAGATGAATAGCCCCAGCTGGTCTGCCTTCTGAAGTGCGTTGCCAGTCTTGTCAATCGTCTGCCAGGGAACGATACCCGTTGCACCAGACTTCCACGAATCCAGTGCCCATGCCTGCACTTGTCGATTACTTTCATCGACGGGATTTGTCGTTCCGTAGACCCAGACTCTGGTCGCATTCTGCTGCATTCGATCTGTGATCAGGCGGCGGTAATTTTGAAATGCAGCAGATGCAACGACCCATAAATCACTGCGATCGGCCAGTTGCCCACGGCAAAATTCCGGTCGAGAGATATCGATCCGATAACGGATCGATTCATTCTGCGTTGGATTGCGTCCGCTGTCAGTCAGTTCGCCATAAAACTGAAGTGCGCGATAGTCCCAGTAAGAGGTCGGTTCGTCCAGAATCCACGGAGCCTTTGTTGTTTCAGTCAGGGATCCCTTGTTATTGAAGTACACCTGAAACCCTGTTTCGTCCCAGCCTTCTCGATGCGCAAGACGGGCAAAGTCGTCCACGATATTGACGAATGTCTGAGCATACTCGGGTGTTGTTGCGAACGCACGGTATGCGTCCGGGTGACCGTTGAAGTACGTTCGGCAGTTCAGCGGCCAGCTTTCATGGAACGTCAGATAGAATCCAGGCGCGGGAATACTGCCTCGGTGCCCGTTCCTGAAGAAAGTGCCGTTCAGATAAGGGCCGAACGCTTCAACAAAATCATCCCAGTAGGCGTGTTGAGCGCGCGGGGCGATCGCATCATATCGCTGGTTGTCCATCCGCCGTCCGGAACGAAGCCGCATATCAAGATTGCTCTTTCGAACACCCGGCGCAGCGGAATGATGGGAATAGTGCAGGATGTTTGCATGAACGCGATGATCATAGGCGACCTGCTGTAATGCATAAAAATCGTCCACGTGATCCGGCATGCCGTAGCCGTTCATTTCACAATGAAACGCGGCTCGTTTCGGCAACTGAACCGGAAGAATCGTCAGTTCGATCGGGACAGAACGTCCATCGGAAATCCGGAGCATTCCGCGACGGGTGCCTGCTGGCGAATCGAACGGAACGAAGACGTCGACCAGCAGTGACTGATCGGTGTTCTGTGAAAGGCGGATTTTCTCGGGCAGTGGCATCAGTGGATCGGGAACCATCCGACCGTTGACGGGCACATAGATCGCCTTGTACATGTCCACGCGCATCGGTGAACCATCGAATTCGCATTGCAGCCGAACGTCTCCTGACCCTCGCAGCAGCGTTTGAAAACTGACCACTTCACCGGCCGCCGCAGTCAGATGGATTCGCTGTCCGTCAAACAACCAGTTGTGACGTCGGTAGTCCGGTGGCAATGCACTGACCGGCTGCCCGGATTGATCATACTTATCGGTGACTGGTATGACTCCAGTGTCGACAACATTCCTGTTGACATCGGGCTCGACACCGTCGGCCTTGCCGTTAACGGATTGATCAGCGTTTTCCGGAATCTCAACCCTGGGGAAGACCGGGGAATCGAAATCGAACAGACGCCCTCTCACAACAGCAGGATCAGTCTGTTCTCCGGTGCGGTTAATTGTTATGACTGTAATCTCATGAAGACCGGATACGCTGGACGTTTCAGGAAGATCTCTGAGAAGAATGGTCTGTTCTTCACCGGCCCGAACAAGGGGAATGTTGTGTCGTGCCACGGAGTGCCCATCCACCCTGACCTCATAGGCAAATCCATTCTGAGGTGCTCGAAGATTTAGTTTGGCTGAACCTGCATCAACAGGAAGCAGCTTCAGTTCCGTTGGCTGCTGAGGTCTGGCATCGGTTTCCTCCAGAATATCGACAAGCAGATACGGCTGTTTGCCTGACTGTTCTCTTGAATAGATGGAGGGGTTGCGGCTGTAGTCGGCATCATGTTCATGAATTGCCAGGCCGTAGGCGACGCCGGTCGACAATGCATGCACCATATCCACCGGAATCTCCCAGTGATATGCACCGTCAGTCACGACGGATTCGGTCTGATGCACCAGCGTAAAGGCGTTGCCGCCGCAGATCGCTGGGAAACGAGCGTTGGAGTAGCCCCACCCGTCAAAATGCTGGGCACCGGAAGTCAAACCGTTGGAAGTCCGTTCATCCCAGGGAGCTGCAATTGTCGAAATTGTCACTCCCGAAATTGATTCGGCGGACTGATGGCAGACCAGCGTCGCATGGTTGATGAGTTTGCCACGGATGGGCGAGACATCAAAGTTCATCGCAACAATGTGTTGATTTCCTTTGATGCGTATCCGCCCGTTGCTTCCTTCGTTCCGGGTCCATTCACCCTCGACCATCACGATCGAATTGTCCTGTGTCGCGGGCAGTCGCACCGATTCAGCCTGTGAGACGACAGAAACCAGGGTCATGGAAAGACAGAAGACAGCTGTTCTCATCGCATCAGTCTCTTCAGCCGCACGTTCACGGTAAAAATGTGCCGGAATCGCGAGTTTGGCCCCAGGCTTGCCATTCGGCATTCGGAGTTTCCAGCGCAATCCATTCTGGCGAATCGATCAGTTCAGAATCGTCGCGAGTCCTTTGGATGACAAGCAGGTCAATATCATCGGGAATCCCGTTCACATGTACTTTTTCATCCGCGAAAATTGAGGCCATCGTTTCGGCTCGACGACGGTGATCGGGGGTGTTGAACTGATGGCCCAGCCACGGACGCAGGTTTGCATAGGCCGGAATCAGGTAGTTCACAACCGGTGACTCAGTCAGCACAACGGCACCGGGCGTTCGTTTATGCAGGTCTGCAATTAAGGCTCGATCGTGCAGGCTCAGATGATAGCCACGCGTTCTGTCCAGTTCCCAGCTCGATTGAATCCAGGCAAAACCAGCGTTATCGGCGATGAACATCAGGACAAATCCCACAACCGCCAGCTTTCCTCGCAGACCCGATCGAAGACTCCGGTTCCACCACGACTGCATGACAGGCAGACCCAGCAGAAAAAGTGGCATCCAGATATAACCGCGGGTAAAGTGCAATGGCTGGACAGGTTTCATCAGTCGATCGTGAAGGGCAAGGCCCATTGCAACAGCCGCTGCGCAGCACAGGAAAAGTTCCGCGGTGGAAAGCGACACCTGTTTTGATTGAACAGAAGTCAGATCTGTGTTTACCAGCGATTGTTGCCCGGTCCTGTCTGCCGACTTTCGATTCGATGGTTCGATGACGATCGGCCGCGGCGAGACTGCGATAATGCTCTGCGCCAGTCGGGCGAGAGCAAACGCACCAACAATACACCAACCGAAGACAGCTGAAACCGTCGACAGGCTCCAGTCCAGTTCCCAAACGTTTTGTAACCGGGCGTGCTGCGGAAATGTTGGAAGCCAGACTTTGTAGTAGATGAGAAATACCAGCAGCATGCCCATGGCAGTGCAGAGTAATACCAGAGAACGTTTGTCGCGTTCGCGCAGCCACTGAACGGATCGCCAAAGATTAAGAGTCAGAAGAAGTTCCACGCCTGACCATGGATGCGTGGTTGCCAGTGCGAAGCAGAATGCCGTTCCGGCGATGCGACGATCTTTCATTTCACTCAGCCAGCAGAACGCAACCAGCGTGTGATAGACAGCTTCGGTGGCGAAGGTTGCATTGCGGCCCCAGTTCAGAAACCAAAGCCCACTGCTGGGATCGAACTGCAGCAGAGTTGAATTGCCGCTTCCGAGCAACATTGCAATCCAGCCACCGACCACGAGTATGCCGCCACCCCACATCGCCATCAAGTAGGCGGCATGTGGCGTCGGTTGGTGAAAACCTGACGACGCATCGGTGGGAAAATCCGGATGGATTTGCGCATTTTTTCGACTGGCGGTCTGCAGAGTGTGTTCTTTCACCAGAAGCCATGTGGCCCAGGAAAATCCAATCGATGCAAAGAACGTCAACGCCAGCATCAACTGCCCCGGATCCGTGCCGAAGAACCGAGGCGCGACGCCGAACGTCCAAAGCAGCCAGTGTGCATAGATAACAGGGGCATTCAAATCCGGATCATACGGGTTTGGGTACATGACACCGTTGCCGCGATCAAATGCAGCACGGCCATTCGCCATGTAATACGGCAGTTCTTCGTGGAAAAATCCGGTCGCTGTCTCCGGCCCGCTTGCAATGTGCGCGACTGGCATGGCCCAGAACGGAAGGACGCCAACGACGATCATGACGAAGGTGGGAACACCACGAAACGAGAACCAGGCACGTCCACCCGAATTCGCCCTCGTTTCTGGCAGCGAGGAGAGGTCTTGATTGTGGACGCCCGATTCCATGTGCTGCCTCGCTGACGCAGTCGTAGCGACCTCCAGCTCGGATGAGTCCCGAATTTCGGGCTCGTCAGAATCATGAAATTCAGTCAAAAGGCGGGGCATGGACGGGGGAACCCGGAAATCGGTTTTCTTACGTTGTCCCATCAGGATCTGGCTCGAATCGCCATTTCGTGCCCCAAAACCATCCCGGCCTGCGGCTTGTCCGGGAATGTCTCCTGTTTGGTGTTTCTTGTCGACCCTGAATTTGCCGGAGATCGCTCTACAACCACGACTCCTGAGCAATTGCGAATTGGTGCATCATTCGAGGCTGGACTTTGAAGTAAACTTGCGGAATCAGCTTTCCCCAATTGTCAGCGGCCCGAGCGCCGTCTTTAATTTCGGTGAGCAAAACGCCGCATTTCAAAATACGGCTGGATTGCGTTCGGTTTGACGCAAATCATTGTTGTTGAAGTTGCGGGCAAGTATGCTTTGAGCGTCTGTGACGCGATTTTACGGCAATTCCAACGGTTTCCTGCGTCTACAACACTCTGATCCAATCCCCTCGCCTGCCTTACCCTCCTTCGGCTCCGGTTTCATGCAGCCTTTGATAACTACTGACTTTACCAGCTCGAACTCGCTTAACAGCCGTTCGCCGGCCAGTTTTGACTTCACGCCACGCACGCGGCTGGTTTTTGGTACCGGCACTTTCGGTCAGCTTGGCACGATTGCAGTCGAACTGAAGGCGAACCGCGTCCTTCTGGTCACTGATCCAGGACTTCGCGACGCAGGTCACTCAGAAACGGCCTGTCGGGTTCTTCAGGAAGCCGGGATGCAGGTCTTTGTCTTTGATGCCGTCACGCAAAACCCAACAACAGACGACGTTAACAAATGTGTGGAATTTGCCAGCCCCCTCAAGATCGACTTGATCGTGGGGCTCGGTGGCGGCAGCAGCATGGATTGCGCGAAAGGGGCCAACTTTCTTCTGACGAATGGTGGCCAGATGCACGACTACAAAGGCATTGGTCGTGCCACTCAACCTATGCTGCCCATGATTGCGATTCCCACCACGTCCGGAACCGGAAGCGAAGCGCAATCGTTCGCAGTGATCGCTGATGCAAAGACCCACACCAAGATGGCGTGTGGGGATCCAAAGGCTGCATGTCGTGTTGCCATTCTCGATCCGGAACTGACCGTGACCATGCCACCTTCGGTCGCTGCGGCAACGGGGATCGATGCGATGACGCACGCCATCGAAAGCTTTGTCACAACCAAACGAAATCCATTTTCTCAAATGTTTGCCAGGAATGCTTGGTCGCTTTTGGCACAGTCATTCGCCACCGTTTTGCGCGAACCTGGCAACCTCGCTGCCCGGGGTAACATGCAACTGGGGGCATTCTTCGCTGGCACTTCCATTGAAGCCAGTATGCTGGGGGCAGCACACGCAGCAGCGAATCCTCTGACGGCGCATTTCGGCACGGTTCACGGCCACGCGGTGGGAATGCTTCTGCCACACATCATTCGATGGAATTCAGTCGTTGCCGCAGACCTTTACCACGACCTGGCTACCGCGGCGGGCTGGTGCAATGCGTCCGCAAAATCCGGGACGGCCGTTGAGATTCTGGCGGACGGTTTTACCGAATTGCTCCGCCTTGCGGATATGCCGGTGTCGCTGAGTCAAACGATCGATGCGGATATTGACGATTCATTGATCACAAGACTGGCTGGTGAAGCCGCGCAGCAGTGGACAGGGACATTCAATCCCAGAAAAATGGATGTCGAAGCTTTCGTCCAGGTCTACCGTAACGCACTCTGAGTTCACAGGATTGACGTTCAGCGAGTTCCAACGTTCAGGGCAGTCGATATGTTCCAGTCCTCGAATATCAGTCGCCGATCATCACTCGGTCGCCTCACAGGAATTGTGGCCGGTGGATTGGCTGCAAACAGTCTGTTGACAGTGCCGGCAGGTGAGGATAGTGCCGTGCCGGCGAAGGCCGGCGATCGTATTTCATCCACAGGCTGGCCCAGTTTCCGAGCGACCCCTGACCAGCGCGGCGTGGCATCCTGCACGTTGTCAGAGAATCCAAAGCAGCTTTGGGAAATGGAAAGCAAAGACGGCTGGATCGCTACGCCGGCCATCGTCGGCGACCACGTTTACGCTCCCGCTCTGGAAGGCAGGATCTACTGCCTCGATCGTTTGACCGGAAGGGAAATCTGGAATCATCGTTCAATCGACGATCCGGATCCCGAAAAATTTGCTCCCGGTTTCAAAGCGGCGCCGCTTGTCACCAAAGACGCCGTTTACATCGGTGACGAAGATGGCGTTCTGCATGCTCTGGACCGAGTCACGGGAAAACGGCTGTGGAAGTTCACGACAGATGCCGAAATCGCGGGATGCGTAAGCCAGTTTGAAGACAAGCTGCTGCTGGCTTCACATGACTCCTTCCTGTACTGCCTTTCGCTGGATGGCAAAGAAGTCTGGAAGTTTCAAACCAACGACCGCGTCAACTGCTCGCCTGCCATTGCCGAACACTTTACGTTTCTGGCAGGATGTGATGAACACCTGCGTGTGATCGATGTGAAATCCGGCGAACAGTTCAAAGACGTCGAACTGGGCTCGTATCTGGTTGCCTCACCAGCCATCGTCGGTGACATCCTTTACGTGGGGACTCACACGGGGGAAGTCGTCGCGATGAACTGGAAGACCGGTGAATTTACGTGGAGGTATTCGGGCGACCGCACGATGCCTTATCACGCATCAGCCGCCGTGACGGATGATCTTGTGATCGTCGGCAGTCACGACAAACGCCTGCATGCGATCGATCGAATCTCGGGGCAACCGCGATGGAATTTTGCCACGCGTGCCCGCATTGAATGTTCTGCAGCTGTTGTCGGCAAGAGAGTCTACTTTGGTTCAGGCGACGGTAATCTTTACGCTTTGTCATTGGCCGATGGCAAAGAAGTCTGGAAGTTCAATGCGGGAAAGCCAGTGAACGCCGGCATCGCAATTGGTGAAGGTTGCCTGGTGGCGGGTGAAGACAGTTCCAAAGGCCGGCTTCGGTGTTTTGCCTAGCATTCCGGGAATGGATTGCCGGGGGGGGGCAACGTCTAATGCCCGAGGTCCGGCGGTCGAGGTGCCGAGCAAGAGCCACATCTGCAGGGACTCCGGCCGATGTTCCTTCGGGCCGAAAGGTTCCGGATAGAAGTGGTTTGCCGTGAGGGTGAACTCCAGTGGATTATCCCCGGCGTTTGGTTCTTGGCCACGTCAGACCGCCATTGAACTCAATCTTCTTCAGCAAGGGTAATGAGTCCAGTAGTGAGTTCAGCTCTTCTTCGTCTCTGGCAAACTGAGGAGCCAGTGAAAGGTATTCGAGCTTCTTCAGCTTGTGCAGGTGCCGAAGGGGTGAGGTCTTCTCCTCAGACCTGACCATCAGGACGGCAAAACGCAAATCCGTGAGCTTCGCCAGAGGTGCAAAGGAACGAACCTTGCCAGAGCTGCTCATTGACCCGTCAATGTACAGCTCCTGCAAATTGTTAAGCGAACCGATTGGGGTCAGATCACTGACCTGAACGGCTTCGCTCACACACAGCGAACGCAGCGATTTCAATCCCCGAAGAAACGTCAGGCTATCCTGATGCCGATTGCACAAGAGGACCAGTGTCCGTATCCCATTAAGAATCCTGAGGGAGGGAATCGCGGGCGTCTTGGGCAGAGTGAACTGTATGTGCTGAAGAAGCGGCAACTTCGAAAGAGGCTTCAGCCAGTCCGTACGCAATTCGCAATAGATGCGTTTGATGGCTTTGTATTCCCCGATGCGATCTACATTCGCACAGTTGCTCCTCAGCTGCAGCGAAGTCGCATTCTTCCGGGCCTCGAACACATCATCGCAGTGGACAAGCGTAACCGATTGCATGTAGGGCGCATGAATGCGGGAAAATTGACGTTCGTAATCATCAGGCATTTTAAACTCCATAACTTTCTGAGCAGACTTGCCAGCGACCGCTCCGGCGCATGTGCATATTTATATGCCGGATTTCAGCCTGATGCCTTCTCCACACCAATCCCTGAGATTCTTCTGGCAGATGCCGATCCATGCTTCCAGGTCAGTCGCATGTCGTTGCTCAATCGTCTCCCCGAGAGATTTCACATGCGCAAGGGCGGCATGGAATCGATTTTGAAAATCCTCCGTTGCAGGCACAAAGGATCCACTTTCCCGCTCATCGGCATCATATTGCGCATCCAGAGGCGTAAATATCAAGTTGTATTGAGGGTTATCACCGTCATCGTAGTCGTCCGGGTCGCCGTCCTCCGGCAGCGGCTCACGCCCTCCGAAGTCAGGAACAGGTGATCGCAATGCAACCCATTTCAATTCGCCATCGGGGGCCATTGAAATGATCAGCAGGCCTGGCTCCCACTCAATACACCAGTAGAGCTGAGAGCCGTCAAGTACATAGCTGTGATTGGCCATTGTGCGCAGAATTGCCGCCGGTCCATTCACATAGTGTTCGTCAGACAGGGGCGTCAGATTCTTCAGAGCGAGACGCAAATAATCAGCGTCGCCATTCGGAACGGGGCCACAATGCAGTTCAGGTGTATCGTCGCTGTTGTCGTGGAGAACAATGACATATTGCATCGGATTTATTGAGCCTGATAACGACCATCGAAACGGAGCCGGAGCGAGCCGGTTGTCCTGTGAAAGCGGGTGGACGACGGCTCCGGCTGACCCGCTTGTTGTATGGCTTGCCGCTTTGCGAGTGCTTTTGGCTCGGTTGTTGGCTTGCGGGATTCATCACGATAATGGATCCGCTGCGGAGAAGTTTACCGATGGGGCGACGGGTTGTCACCCTGGGATTGGCGATTTGACGGTGGTTCGGTTCCGGCGGATTCTGGGATTGATTCGGATACGAATTGCAACGATTGCGGCTGCATCCTCGAAGTGACGCAGGGGCGAAGAGATCGGTTTCTGTTTCGAAACGATCTGACCGTCGATTTGTGCTGTCAGAGACGCTGTGATCCATCCGGCTCCCAGGTTCGATACGATGCTGGCCTCGCATTGCTGCGAAAGATGTCTCGTTGTCTGCATAGCCCGTTCGTCGAAGTGCGGGCTGGCTGGAGCATGTGAATATTGCGCAAACCAAACACCGTCCGGGAAAGACCTTCTCTTCCCTTCATCGAACACCGAACCCATGCCTAAAAAGAAGCAAGGTACCCCCACGAACCGACAACAATCAGCTCAACAGAGATCACGCTCGAAGATCTTTCTTCAACGTCATTCTTGACAAACCCCAAGACCGTCATTGAGACCTTTTGTGTTCTTTGAGCTCGAACAGTGTTCGCCGCCGGTGCTGGCTCGTACGCCAGAAAACGGCCTTCGCTGTCCGGTCTGCGATCGCCCACTACAGTTCGAATGCTTCACCCGCATCCGACCACCGCCGCTGGAATTCCGTGGCCGTTCATTGGATCTCGCGATCACTCGTTCTGAAACCGTTCAGAACTGAGTCCGCTGCCCCTCCTTGCTGACTTCGAAAAGCTCGTCCCAAAGCAGCAAAATGCTGGCTGCCAGGCTGCTGAAATCAGCTCCCTGCATCACAGCTGCATTCCCGCGCAACAAAACAGTCCGAACATCGCTCCGGGCTCCTTGAACAAAAGATTAGAACTCAGCTCCGCTAATCGCGTCGCGAGCTTCTAATCCACTGGGGTTATCCGCGGTTTGTATTCCGAGGCTTTCGTCCAATCGGCTGATACATGAAGTCCGGCACAGGTCTCGCAAATTCATCTCTCCGATCATGCATTGATGCAAAGGATGACGGATCGAAATAGATGTTCGCGGTCACGTAGTCATTCTTGGCCAGACGCTTCTCGATTTTGAGCAGAAGCCGATGCACCTCTCGGTCAAATTCGCTTTCGATATCCGTGAGGCGGTTGTATTGGAAGTAGGAGTCTTCACCTCCACCGTACCAAAATAGCATCAAAAGCGTGCCAGCGTCGCAATGACGATTGCCTACCAATGGTTGAAGCTGTTTTCCGCCGCCGCCGTCCCAATGCCAGTTCTCTGCGAATAGGTGGAGTTCTTTCGGATCAGTAGCGGTACTTAACCAAACTTTGCGTCTCCGATCCGCATCTCGAATGAGCGGCTTCAGAGCCGCATCATCATTCCAAAACTCTTCAGGTGTGTTGGGCGGTACGCCAGGTGTCGCAAGATTTAGAATTTCCTGCTGGCGTCTTTTCGATATAGGCATGGAGTCACTCCTGGATTGTTCGGCTAGCGACCGAGCTAAGGGGGCGAAAGCGGCAGGGCGCCAAGCCCAGAGTTGTGATGATGCACCATGTGCCATAGGTCTGGGCTCGGTGGCCTGCCGTTGGCGCTCCACTTGAGCGAGGGTTAGCCAACACTCGCGCGACCGACGTTCTGACAGATGAGCCATTATTTCATTCGCTTTCTGCTTATAGAACGACTCCGGTTGACGACTTCGACGACCAGCACAGAAAAGCCATTCTCCTTCAGGGTTCTCTGAATCTTCTTTAGGTGCGAGCCCGGCTCAGTTTTGGGCCTTGCGGCGAGCACAAGCCACTGACAAAACAGGTAGCGTGAGAGGAAAGTCTGAACGCTGATAATGCCCTTCTCCTCGATTGACTGCGACACAACTCGACCGAGTCGCTTTTCCTCTAGGCTTTGAGATAGAACAATTCCCGGTCCCTCATTTAAGTCGAATGAGCGTTGGTTTCCAGACAGGCCAACAAGGGGCTTGAAATACTTCTTGATCGTCTTGCTCTTTCCGCTGAACTGCGGACCAACGACAATCGCAGCCTTCTTCTTCATGGGCGGAACCTCCGCGGGAATGGTTTTGTGTTGCCTAAACGAATTGCGATCTATGCGACGGCAGGATGCTGG
>JAGQQE010000017.1 GCA_020426345.1 Planctomycetaceae bacterium | reverse complement strand
CGATCCGTTTGTGCCAGCTCCAACACCCATTGGTCGCATGGACGATGAGGCTGATGCTATCAACAAGTTAATATCCTCACGATATTCGAACCCAGTGAATATTCGAGCGATTCGGGCGATGTCTGCCAGCCAGGCCACAAACCTGTTCGCGGAAGTTTCACAGAGAATTGATGAACGACATCTGCAGCCAACGTCCTACGATGTGCGAGTCCGTCGAGCATTACGAAACCTTGTCATGGCACTCGACAATCCCGCTTTTACACAGTCTCTGGGGATCTCCTCGGATTCGTTTCGCCTTGATGGTTTCCGGAACACTCTGTCCAGCATGGCTGGTTCCATGCGAGTTTCAAACCAGTCCGATGCCCGCAATGTTATGAACACAGTCATGCAGCAGGCACAGACAGTTCCCGGACTTTCACCAAACGTCATTGCCTTTGAGTTTGCAAATGCCAGCATCGACACTCTTGATAAGTTTTCAGGAATTGAACCCAAAGATCCTGCGGTACCAGGTGCCGCCGTTGAAAAGGAGACGCGTAACGCATCGCTCGAAGATCAGATTGTTGGTGTTGGAGTTGAAGTGAAAGAGGACCAGCGCGGACTGCTGGTTGTGAAATCTCTGCGGGGCGGACCTGCTGAAGAAGCCGGCATCCAGTCGGGTGACGTGATTGTCAGTATTGATGGACGTTCTATCGAAGGCGTGCCTATGGTCAACAGCGTCGATCTGATGAAGGGCTCTGCTGGCAGCAGCATGGTGGTTCGCATCTATCGAAGCGGTAAAGGGGAAAAGAACTTCTCACTCGTCCGTCGCTCAATTCGAGTCTGGACTGTAAACGACACACGAATCCTTGATGGCACACAGATTGGTTATCTGAGCCTGAGCCGTTTTGCTCAGAATTCAACCGCCGAACTGGATCAGGCACTTTCTGAACTGCATTCGCAGGGAATGAATTCTCTGATCATTGATCTTCGAGGTAACCCAGGCGGACTGCTGACGACTTGTGTGGAAATCAGTGATCGATTCCTGCCCTGTGGTACGATTGTCTCAACGAAAGGTCGGCTGAGCACGGACAACATGCTCGAACAAGCCACATGGTCGAGGACCTGGAACACTCCACTCGTGGTGCTGGTCGACGGAGACAGTGCAAGTGCAAGTGAAATCTTTGCTGCAGCCGTGCAGGAGAATCAGCGTGGTGTAGTTGTGGGTACAAACTCGTATGGTAAGGGAACTGTTCAAACGCACTTTCCACTCAACTCAATCAGTGGGAATCTTCGCCTCACAACTGCGAAATTCTATTCCCCCAATGGTCGGGAGATGGCCGGTCAGGGAGTCAAACCCGATGTGCGAGTGGAAGACGCGGACGGTGTTGCGAATGGCGACAAGGTTCTGATGCAGGCCGTTCGGATTGCTCAGAGTACACAAGTGCAGGAAATGGCCAAAGCAGCTGGAACCTGTCGCACCGGACAGCCATCTGCCGCACGAAGTTCATCACTTGAGAACTTTAATGACCCAGCCCATATCGTGACAGCGGTTCGCTAAACCGAAAGCCGATCACCGGCACGGATGGACCAGGATGGTCCGTTCCGGCTACTGCCGCGGATTTAATTTTCGAGATCTCAAGAGGAGAACCTGATGTCACCACCAGAATGGGTGTCAGCAAGTCTGAAACCAAAAATAAAACCGGTTGACTGAATACCATGGTATCGGTCAACCGGTTTTGCGTTTGTTCTTCAGCGTTGACTTAAGACCCAAGGAGGTAAGCTCGCAATTCTCGGATCAGGATTCCGCAGCGTGTTGCAAACGTCGTCATATCCGGAGCCCGACCATGCGGAATTGCCGTGACAACCACGCGGCGCTGCGTTCGTGGCTTTCCATCAATCTTGCTGACGATCCGGGCGGATTCGAACTTCAGTTCAACATCCAGTGGTTGCCGATCCTTCGAGCCACCCCACCGCCGAGTGAAACCAAGAGCCCCCATGCGAAACTTAATGTTTCCATGGTCCTGATGCTGAATGATGACCTGATATTCACGGATGAACGCATGAAGCTTCATCGCGGTCAGTTCGAGTGAGGTGGCTACTTCAATCTGGTCGTTGAACGTAAACACGCCGTTCACCGTGTTGAAATAGGGAGATTCCTCCTCCTGCGGCTCTTCCTCAACAGTCTCGTCCTGTCCTTCCCAACAGGTGCGGTTTCGTCCGGTTTCCTTCGCTCGGTAAAGGCAATTATCAGCTCGTTCCAGCAGAGTCTGCACGGTGTCACCCAGACGAGCAGTTGAGACGCCGAAAGAAGAGGTAACATTTAAGGTGCTCACCCCACCAATGGAACTCTTTTGAATCGCCTGGCGCAGACGTTCGGCTCGTCGAACAGTTGATGGCAGGTCGGTATCCGGGCAAAGCACAACAAACTCTTCACCACCGTATCGTCCGATGGATTCGCCAGAGTAGGTTTCGTGCTGCAGCAACCGCGTGAGATCGACGAGCACTTCATCACCTGTCTGGTGTCCGTATGTGTCGTTGATCCCTTTGAATTTATCGACGTCAAGAAAAATGACACTCAGATTCCGAGTGCCCTCATGCGCGTGAAAATCTTCCAGCAAGTGTCGCAGCTGAGTTTCCAACTGCCCTCGATTTGCAACACCGGTCAGAGCATCCCGCGTCGCAGCCAGTTTTAATTCTACATATTCGCGGCTTTGCCGCCGGACACCACTCTTGTTGCGAAGCAACTGAATCGCACCGAACGGATTGCCGGAGTGATCTGAAATTGGAATGGTATACACGTCGACTTTGAAGTGTCGGGATTCGCTGTTCTTCAGCAACTGGCTCGAAAACTGTGCGCGGTTGTTCTTCATGACCTGCCCGACAGCAGACTCATCCAGCGACGCCGGGGCGTCTTTATCTTCTGTCAGCGAACGCAACTGCACGTCGGTCGGCTGCCATGATCGACCAAGCATTTTATGCAGGGTATGCCCGGTCATTCCCGGCATTCCGTCACTCCAGATGCAATATCTGCCTCTGGAATCGAGCAGGAAGTAGCCGTCGTACAATTGCTGAAACTGGTACAGCGTATTGACCACCTGAGACAGCAATACGATGCTGTTTCGGAGTTCACCTCCCAAGTCGCCTGACGGTTCATTCTGCTGAAACGGTTCCGTATGCCGAAATAAGGTGTCGCCTTCCAGTTCGTACCATCGGGCCAGCGTTCTAACGACATTGCCGTCGTATCGACTGCCCGATTTTTCCTCGAGCACCGCCATCACTTCCTGGTGAGTCATCCCACGGCGGTACGGCTTGGCAGAATTAAGTGAATCGTAAGCATCCGCAACTGCCAGAATACGTGCTCCCAGAGGAAGATCCTGTGGGATCGCTTCCATGTCGACAACAATGCTTCCACCATCGAAATTGTGGTAAAGCATAGACAACATCGACACAACTGTGGGATGCGTCTGAAATGCCTGCAGGAGATTGACGGCCGCATGATGATGCAGAAGAACAAAGTCGTATTCTTCGCTGCTGAGCTTGCCTGGCTTTTTCAGGATGTGCTCAGGAATTCCAATCTTGCCGAGATCGTGAAGCAGCGCCGCGGTTTCCAGCTGACGTCGTTGTTCGTCATCCCAACCCAGAAGTCTCGCGACACCACTCGAAATGGCCGCGATACGCTGACAATGGGTCAGAGTCGAGGGGTCTCGCAACTGCATGGCTTTGAGCAGCATCGATAAGATCGACCGCGGAATGCATTCAATGTCACTACCATTGCTCTGCCGCAAAGCGTCATCTGAAATATGCAGAAGGTTCGAGAGAATCGCGCACGTATCCGTTGGGACGGCTGGGGCTAACCCCGCACATCCGCCAGAAAAAATGCTGGTACTCGACTTCGTTGCAGACAAGGTTTTGCTCGAATTGGCTGTGTCGACTGAGTTCACACGGCAGAACTGCCAGGTGCGGCATCAAATCAACAATTGACGATCGGTCGCTTCAAACAAATGTATGCCATTCTGAAACACGATGTCGGTAGATTGGTGAGAAACTCTAACGTCCGTTGACTGCAACAATCCTTAGATTCAGCGCATCTGGAATAGTGAAATCCCACCCATCGGATCAAACCGAATGAGCGCAGTAACTGGACATCGCTGACACATCGCAGCGTCGCGAATTTTCGTCCGGAGGATTCCGGACGTTTCATTAGGGGAAGGCCAGACAGCCGCACCTGCAGAAGTCAGCTCGATTTCCTGACTTCCATCTATCCGGCCCCCAGTTCTCTTGAGCGAACTGTTGACGCTTCCACGGCGTCCATTAATGCCGCGCGCAGCCCCCCCTGTTCCAGCGCATGAAGGGCCGCAATTGTGGTTCCGCCGGGACTGGTCACACCATCTTTTAATTCTGCAGGATGGCGGCCCGTACGAAGCACCATCTCTGCCGCACCTAATAATGTCTGAGCAGCCAGACGAGTGGCTGCAGCGCGTGGCAGTCCCACTTTCACTCCACCATCGCTCAACGCTTCGATGATCTGAAATGCATATGCTGGCCCGCTACCCGAAAGGCCTGTCACTGCGTCCAGAAGAGATTCCGGGAATACTTCGGCCAACCCGGCGGTCTGCAACAGAGTGGTGATCAGTTCCACGTCGCCTGGAGTCGCATGCTTTCCGGCACTGATTCCACTGGCACCTTTACCGACCAGGCATGGTGTGTTTGGCATCACCCGAATGACACGAGTTCCACTCGGCATTCGCGATTCCAGTTGCTTCAGGGGAATTCCTGCGGCAATTGAAACGACCAGATGATCCGGCGTTACTGAAGTCGACAGTTCCTCAAGGGCCGCAAACATGACCTGCGGCTTGACGGCGAGGAAAACAATGGTTGCATCGCTGACCACGTCGCCCATCACCCCCGATATTTTCACGCCGTCACCCACCGCAGACAGAAAACGCTCTCGTGCCTCCTCGGATGGATCGCAGGCACTGATTGCCGTTGGTAGGACGAAACTCCTGGCAAACCCGGACGCCAGCGCGGTTGCCATCTGGCCCGCTCCAATGAAGGCAATCTTCTCGTCGTCAAAGTTCATTTGCATCAATTTCCGTGAGACTTTTGGCAGCGGCGGTGGCAAATCTGTACTGAGTCCACTTCAGAACCCATAAACTCTTTCGGCATGCTACCGACCTGCATCAGGCTCGCAACTCAGTTTCGTAATCCACCTCTCATTGCCAGTAATGAAACAGTTCCGGTACGCGAGACATTTTCAGGAGTCCGATGAGATGACCATTTCGCAATGATCGAGGAAGTAACGATCCCAATGACGCACGAGACAATCGAATCCGGATCCCGTACAGAACCGTCGACAAGTACAGAATCCGTTGAGCAATTGCGATCGTTCTGGAATCTGGATCCGGACACCATTTATCTCAATCACGGATCTTTCGGGCCATCTCCTCTGCCCGTACAGAAAGCTCGAAACGAATGGACGGAAAGGCTCGAACGGCAGCCGATGCGATTCTTCTGTCAGGAGATGGAAGAACATCTGGAGATCACTGCCGCAAAGCTGGCGGGCTTTCTGCACACCAAACCAGAGCGACTGGCTTTGATTGACAATGCGACGGTCGCAATGAACGTCGTTGCAGATTCTGTCGTGCTGGGCGCCGGAGACGAAGTTCTTCTCACGGATCATGAGTATGGTGCTGTCCGAAACATCTGGAGCAGAAAATGTCAGAGTACCGGCGCCAGACTGCAGTCGGTAGAGATTCCGTTGTCCCTGGGATCAACCAGGGACAAAACAACGACGGAAGACTCCGAATCCGAAATTGTCGACGCCATCGAAAGACGAATCACACCCCGAACACGACTGATTGTTGTCAGCCATGTCACTTCGGCAACGTCCTGCATACTCCCGGTGAAGGCCATCTGCCGGATGGCACAGCGTCATGGTGTTCTGGTCTGCATTGACGGACCGCATGCCGTAGCCATGCTGGACATTTTCATGGAGGACATTGGTTGCGATTTTTATTGTGCCAGTTGCCACAAATGGCTTTGCGCTCCGTTTGGAAGTGGCTTTCTCTGGGTGCACCCACGGCACCATGGAAAAGTGCGTTGCCCGGTTGTCAGCTGGGGTGGCAGCATCGCCGGCCGAGCCGCTTCCTGGCAGGACCGCATCAACTGGCTGGGAACACGGGACCCGGCCGCCTTACTGGCAATTGGCGCAGCAATTGACTTCTTCACGCCAGAGCGACTTCAAACATTTCGCAGCCACGCACATCGACTGGTAACGATGGCACGCAGCGAGTTGCTGAAGCATCCGCACACCGGACCTTTCTTCAATCCCGCGCCTGATACTTACGTGAGCATGTGTGGCATGGAATTGCCGCAGCCTGATGGTTGGAAACCCGGATATCATGGGCACCCGGATCCCCTGCAGTTGTCGTTGCGAAAGGATTTCGGCATCGAAATCCCGGTAGCTTCGTGGAATGGACACCGATATCTACGCATCTCGGCGCATCTGTACACAACAGAGGCCGATATCAGGCGATTGCTGGAAGCGATTTCATTATGATTGTCGGCAGGACACGCGCAGCAAGATGAGTCGCCCCTGGCAGGATCGTTGTTGTCGTGGAATGGGACTCGTGAACTGATTCTGTACACATCTCTTCGAAGGAACAGTCGTGTGAGTGCGCTTTCCAGCAGCCAATTGAAGGAACTCCGTGAGTTCGACACGCCCACCATCTGTAATGCCATCGAGCTGTTCGATGTCAGGCCGCGAACATCCGGGTACATTAACTCCAGCATTCGCAGCTGTTTTCCGGAGATGCCCCCACTGGTGGGATACGCGCTGACATCCACATTTCGCGCGCAACAGGCCCCACCAGCTGGTTCTTCCTACGCAGGCATCGATGGACAGCTGAAGGCATTCGAAGCGCTACCTGGCCCACCTGTGATAATATTTCAGGATCTTGATGCACCGTCAGTTGCGGCAACGTTCGGTGAAGTGATGTGCACCACCTATCAGAACTTTGGAGCCGTCGGGCTGATCACCTCCGGCACAGGGCGGGACCTGGACCAGGTAAGAGCCATTGGTTTTCCTGTGTTTACCAGTGGAACCTGTTGCTCGCATGGATACTGCCACATCATGGATGTCGGCGTCGAAGTTTCAGTTGGTGGCACCACCATTCATCAGGGCACATTGATTCACGGGGATTGCAATGGCGTGACAACCATTCCACTGGACATCGCTTCAGAGATTGCTCAGGTCTGCCGCGAGCTCATTCTGGCTGAGAAGATTGTGCTGGATTACGTTCGCACTTCAGATAAATCGCCGGAAGGCTTTACGAAGGCGAGAATGGCAATGGCGGACCAGTTTTCTGCAATACGCAAACGCGTGTCACGCGCAGCATCCGATGCGTGATTCCAATCGTAAGTTCAGAACCATGCACATTTCGGGGATTTAGCTTCCAGGCGATCAGCATGTCAAAATTTGCCGTCATCCTTCCTGCCGCAGGGCAAAGTAGTCGATTCAGTGGGTTTCGAAGGAAAAAGCCATTCGTTGAACTGAAGGGACGCCCCGTCTGGGTCCGCACGGCAGAACATTTTGCAAACCATCCGGATGTTTGTCAGACCATTCTGGTCGTGAGCCCCGACGATATCGAATGGTTCAAAGAACAGTTCCGCGCGAACCTGGCATTCATGACACTGACACTCGTGGAAGGCGGGAAGACCCGTGCAGAAAGTGTTCAAAACGGATTGAAAGTGGTAGCTGATCAGGCTGAATTTGTCGCGGTCCATGATGCTGCCAGACCGTTACTGACAAAACAGTGGATCGACAGCGTTTTTGATGCAGCTCGAAAATTCGGAGCCGCAATTCCCGGATTGCCAATCAGCAGCACAGTGAAACGTCTGACACCGCGGAACAGCATTTCTGAGACGGTTGACCGGACCAGCCTCGTTCAGGCGCAGACACCGCAAGTTTTTAAGAAATCGCTGCTTCTGGATGCATATTCTGCCTGCAAAGACCTGACGGCGACCACAGATGATGCATCAGTCGTCGAACAATTCGGGCATGCAGTCTTCGTCGTCGATGGATGGCCCATGAACATCAAAATCACCACACCGGAGGACTTCCGGCTGGCGGAATTATTCGTCAACGCTTTGCCAACGAAGGGTGGGCTGAAGAATCTGCATCCTTTTTCCGATGACTTGTTCGGCTGAGCGATATCGTACGCCATCGGTGGGTAGCCCAGCCCGTATCATGGAGCGGAATGGCGGCCATTAATCAGCGTGACTCCACGTTTCTTATCATCGAGCGAACCCAACGGCCAGTACTTCCATGTGTTCCGAAAATGGAAACATGTCGAATGGCGTCAGTTGTTCGAAGCGATAGGTTCCTGAAAGCCGCACCAGATCCCGAGCCAGAGTCATGGGATTGCAGCTGGAATACAACACCATTGGTGCCGGCGTGCGGTCAAGTAACTGAAGGACCCCTTCATCAAGTCCTCGCCTTGGTGGGTTACAGATGACCGCGTCGAATGCTGAACCATTGCTGTCTGTCGAAAAGCTCGTCCGTGTCGCCTGGCAGGTCGCTGCATCAGCCACTTCAAAATGTGTTTCCAGGTTCTCTATGGCAACCGCAGATCGTTGGGCACAGTGGATGGAATCCGCGGAAATGTCGAATCCGTGTATCGACATGCCTCTGCCATCCTGATGCTGGCCGCCGATCGCCAGTAATGAAAACGCCCCGACACCACAATACACATCGAGCAACCGAGTACATCCCTGGGATTGCAGAATGTTGCGAGCTTCGCAGTACAACCGGGTCGCAACCGCATGGTTTGTCTGAACAAAACTCTGCGGTCCGTAATACAGCCCAACCGCGGAGGCTTCGTTGGAATCTGTGCTGGTCTGGTCTTCCGATAGCTGATAGAGAATCCGAAACTCACTTGAGTCAGAG
Organism: Planctomycetaceae bacterium; assembly: GCA_020426345.1. Classification (GTDB taxonomy): domain Bacteria; phylum Planctomycetota; class Planctomycetia; order Planctomycetales; family Planctomycetaceae; genus F1-80-MAGs062. The sequence continues at coordinate 27,655 of JAGQQE010000017.1, read as the reverse complement.
ATCGGGATTTCTGTATCACCGGTCAGCTGTGAAGTTCGACCAGGCTGCAGATTAACCGACAGCACATCCACCGATGACAGAACGTTGTCCCTGTGGCAGCGCCACAGGCTGCGAATACGATCGACAGCCTCGCGGGAACGAAGGACGAACTGAAGCATCATCCGCCCGTCCAGAGGAGAGACCGTGACGATGATATGCCGCAGCTCGCCTTTCCCTGTCGTAACCGACCAGGGATGCAGACGATATTCAGCAATCAACGGCTTCAGAGATTCAATGAGCCCGTTAATGCGAGGATGGTGCAGCGGGCACTGATCCACAGCCACAAGTTTTCGAGTTTGATCCAGAAAACCAAACTCCGGCGCCGCTATACTGCCACTGATGGCTATCCTGGCACGGATACGTGCCCCTGCGGCTTCACTGATTCGGAAGTCCTGAATGCGGACGTCAGGAAACAGTGCAGCCAGCGCGTGATGTTTGGTCGTCACCGTTTGGTGATAGGGTTTATCGAGTTGCGAGCAGGATCGACAAATCCCCTGCTGAAAATACGAGCATTGCATGGGCGGAGCTTAGCGGGATGCATCCTGTTGCGTAAACTCTTCTCAGGCGGAGATTCGTCGGCACTTCACAGAACCACCCAGACTCAATCCCGGTATCGCTTGTTCTGCAGAATCAGGAAGGGTTCACCGGGAGCCTCAACGTGGCAAGAAGAAGATCTACAGATATCGGATCCGTTTTCGAATATCTGTATTCACGCTTTGATAGCGGCTTGTCAGATTGCCAGGGTTGAACAGAGTCGCTCGACAGAATTCCATGTCGTCCCAGCCAATGGCATTCGTGAAGATCGGCTTCAGGTAGTCGATCCCGAACTGGGACAAGTGCATTCGTCGAGCATCGTACATGCTTGGATGGACTTCTCGCGGATGAATCTCTCCCCACTGATCACGAAGTCTGTTGGCCGAAACTGAACTCACAGAAAACCCGTGGTCGCTTTGATACTGCAACGTTGCAATTTCGTTGCTGTACCCATTCATGAGTAGTTCGACGGCTTTGCCGCCGAGCTGGGAAGCATTGAAGCGATCAAACAGAATTGGCCGCCCTCCCCGTTGCGTGTGTCCCACTTTACGGGTGAATAGCGCAGAAGAGGCGGGTTCAAATGCCCGATTTTCAAGGAACATATCGTCACCGAGTCGCTTCGCCAGCATCTTCTGCAATGCATCCGCAGCGCCGCTGTAGCGAATGTTTCCCGCGGGATCGTAGGTTGGCATGGCAGCCCCGAGCTCGATTCCGTCCGCTGCCGCCGTAACGCCTTCGCCCACAACGATGACACAATGTTGTTGAACCGAGTAGATCTGTCGGACACGTCTTTCCAGTTCGTCCAGATTGAACTCCACCTCTGGTATCAGAATCACGTCAGCCTGACCGTAGGCCGACCCCAGAGCGATGTAGCCGGATTGTCGTCCCATAACCTCCACGATTGCAACGCGACGATGACTTTCTGCCGTCGTTCGAATTCGTTCCACACATTGAGCCACAACAAAAACAGCGGTTGCGTAACCCGGCGTCGCATAGTTAATGATGTCAGAGAGTCGCAGAACTTCCTGTCCACCGGTCCGACCTTCAATGTAGCCAGGGTGGTTCGCACAGGGCGTGCGTACCCATTCGTTTGGTTCATCGAGATAATTGAGCCCCAAATCATTATCGATTGTCTTGGGCGCCAGCACACAGGGCAGGAATTCAGCGATCGGCTGCATGCCATTGATCGTGCCGTCACCGCCGATGCAAATCAGTCCGTCGATTTCCAGTTTTTTAAGATGAATTCGTATGGTTTCCAGATGGTCGGTTGTGTCACGATCGATGTAGGTGCGTGACGAACCCAGCAGAGTCCCGCCCTTGCATGGGTCCAATTCCGGAATCGTTGTGAACAGCGGATTGAGATGAACGTGCGGCACGCGTGGATCGAGTAACCCTGCGTATCCCCGCTGGAATCCAAAGACGTCCACTCCGGCGGTATTCGCTCGCTCGACGGCACCGTAGATCGTCGCATTCAGGGCGGGAGTGTCACCGCCTGCCGTCAGAATTCCAATTCGCTTCATCACTGGGTTAACTCCTGACAGACACGCGGCATTCCAGGAATCCGCGGCCGTCGACCATCCAAAAAACAACGTTGAGGGCAGGGATAATACGACGTCAGGCGGCATGTCGACAACATCACCATCCCGCAGCCCTGATTCGGACGCCTGTGGCTTCGCGTATTCACATGTTGACTCTCCGAAACATAACGCTAAGTCGCATTCCACGCGAATTCCGAAGCCAATAGGGACAACACCCCAGGCCGACGAACAAGTGCATTCCGGTCGGAACGATTATCCAGGCAGTGGTTGGTTTCGGTGGCGCCAGAACCGTGTTAGGCTAGGCATCGAAAGAGGTTGGACCGGCTGATTCCAGAGAGGACCTGATACCCCCCAATCCTACACACATCGTCAAAACACGACACGATTTCCAGTCCGCCGAATCTAACTGTCCGTTGAAAAACCGGGGCAGGCACGCAGGACGACTGGATACCATCGTGTTTTAAAGTCTTCTGCCCGAGCCAGTCCCGTTTTTCAGCAGGCTGCTAAACTGATTCCACTTCATCACCAGACACAGCTCTATTCTGCAATGACAAGGTTTCCCAGCGATTCTCGATTAACCCCGGCATGTCGTCGAGTTGTCCAGAGATGCCGTCGGCTGGTTGAGGATACAGATGATTCTGACATCTGGTCCGGCCACCTACTGCTCGCATTGCTTCTGGATGAAAGTCTCGCGTCGGCCGGACTAACTCGCCTGGGTATCGACAGAAACTGGTTACAGGCAGGGCATCTCGGTGATGACGTCGCCACCACAGCGGCGATGCTGGGCATTGCAGATGGCAGTATGGCCTTTCCGCAGGAGTTCTACGCGTCTGGCGACTGTCAGGACAACAGAGCAACCTCCACCGGACAGAATGCGGATGGTGCAGATCCAGTGACACTGGCCGAACTGGAATCACAGATCCGACAATTTGAGGCGCAGGATGATAACTCCGCTGCCACCCCTTCGGACGCCGTTCGGGAAACCACCGACCCGGACTGTCTGATTTCCATCATCGATCGGGCGATTTCAATTTCTCGACGCTGGCCTGGTGAAGATGGAGTTACGAGCAGCCACTTGCTGCTTGCGTTAGTCGAAGTAAGCGAGACTATTCGGAGAACATTCCAGAATCACGGAATTGAACTGACGGATATCACCAACGAACTGGGCCTTTCACATTCTGAAACAACAGAACGTCTGGCTGTCAGTGTCACTCTTTCTCTTGATGGCACGGCCCACAACAGCATCAAATCGTTCGATCACGATTCCGGAGCCCCAACGAACGCGCATCCGAACTTCATTCAGCCGTCACTCACATCTCCCCCAACAGTTGAGGCTGCATACGACGCTGTCTGGCGATTGATTGATGCGAATCTCAATCGTTGTCGAGAAGGATTTCGTGTACTTGAGGATCATTGCCGGTTTGTCGGCAACGACGCCAACGTCAGTCGCCTGCTCAAATCACTGCGTCATGAACTGGTCGCCGCCGAGCAGGAATTGCATCCGCGAGAGCAACTGCTCCGGTTTCGCAATACTGACGAAGATGTCGGAACCAGCATCACAGTGAATGGAGAGGCGTCTCGATCGACGGTTAACGACGTGGTGATCGCGAATTGTCGTCGCGTCCAGGAGTCACTTCGCAGCCTTGAGGAATTCGGTAAGCTGGTTTCGCCGAATTTTGCCGCGTGCGTCAAACAGATTCGCTATCAGATGTACACAGCAGAGATACAGATTCACGGAACTCTGCCTGCGTCTCATCGGGACTCCCCGGTCACTACTCGGATTGATCGACTGCATCGCTCTCAGTTGTATGTATTAATCACAGAAAAGTTCTGCCGTCTTCCCTGGAAAACGGTCGTTACACAGGCTCTGGAGGGAGGGGCCGATGTCCTGCAGCTCCGGGAAAAGAACCTCAACGACCGGGAACTTCTGAAGAGGGCCACGTGGCTGGTCAGCGCCTGCCGGGAGCATTCCGCGCTCAGCATCATCAATGATCGCCCTGACATTGCCGTCGCATCCGATGCCGATGGAGTTCACGTCGGCCAGGAAGAATTGACGGTTGACGACATTCGTTTATTGACCCATCGTGACCGTCTGATTGGCGTCTCGACTCACAACATTTCACAGCTGGAAGAGGCTGTCGCATGCGGTGCTGACTACGCCGGCGTTGGCCCCACTTTCCCAACGGCCACCAAATCCTTTGAATCGCACGCAGGACTGGAATTTGTTTCGGCCGCTGCTCAGTGGTCAAAGTCGGTGCTTGCAGGCAGGCCTTTTCCGTGGTTTGCAATTGGAGGAATTACAGAAGCCAACGTGGCCCGAGTAACCGAAGCCGGCGCGGAGCGTCTTGCAGTGACGGGTGCCGTCGTTGCCTCTGAATCGCCGTCCGATGTCTGTGCGGCCTTCGTCAGAATACTCAAGGGGCGTTAGTCGAAGCCGTTCGCTTGGTATCGATGTCGGGCTATGCAAATTGGTGGTACCTGAATGCGAAAACTAATGCACCAGTTGCTGGATGATTCGTTGCGGTTCATCTTTCCGCCTGTTTGCGTTTGTTGCAACCTGTCGTACGTGCCACAGACCGCCGGGACGGACAGTTTGTCTTTCTGCGGGGATTGCTCGGAGTCACTGCTCGCTCCAACTGAACATGCCTGCCAACGCTGCTCAGCGCGGATCGGACCGTTCTCAAAGGACGAAACCGGGTGCATCCATTGTCGCAGCCATCGATTCCATTTCCATTCGGTCACCTGCCTCGGCATGTACGAGGACCATCTTCGAAAGGTCATGCTCTCGGCAAAATGGTCGTTTACTTCCGTCCCGATCGTGGCACTCTCCAATGCTCTGATACGGAAACAGCGGACTGCACTCGAAGCAACGAATCCGGACCTGATTATTCCTATCCCTCAACACTGGCGAAAGCGTCTCTTCAGGCACTTCAATCCGGCATGGCTGATCGCAACAACAATTGCAAACAAGATTGGCGGGAAGTGTGACGCACATCTGCTGCGCAGATGCAGAACCACGAAGCCACAAAAACGAATGTCCATCTCTGCCCGTCGTAACAATCAGAAGGACACATTCGCACTTGTCGACGAATGGATGATCCGGGGAAAACGGATACTCCTTGTCGATGACGTCCTGACAACCGGTGCGACATGCTCCGAAGCAGCCAGAATTCTCAGGAATGCCGGCGCAGAAGAATGTCACGTAGCTGTCATCGGACGAGTCCTTGATCACTCGGCCTAATCAGCAGGACCAGGTGCTGACACACAGGCTTGCCGCAGCACGTTTGGGAGAAGTTAGTGTTTGCAGCCGCAGCCACCCTTTCCGTAGCCCCCTGTTCCGCATCCGGATTTCGTTTCGAGCGGAATGATCCCGTCGGCGTTTACAGGCTGGACGTGAACGATTCCGAAGCCATTTGCGGCGGCCAGCAGTGCGAGTCGAGTGGTTTCGGCATCGCGTCCGTTCAGGACATAAAGAATCAAGCGGTCGCTCAAAGTCCATTCCGTGTCTATGAGTTCCAGCTGAACTCCCCAATCGCGGATGCGCTGGCTCCATTCGATGAATTGTTGCTCAGCATTGGAACGCAACTGTTCCATTCGATCGATGTCCTCCTGCGTAGCCATCCGAAGGACCTCTCCCGTCGTCTCCAGCTCCTCACTTGTCGAAGTGGTCTCCAGCACCTGCACAAGCTCTTCGCCGCGATTTGTCGTGACGATGACCGCTTCACCTCGGCAGAATTGCTGGAAAGGGGCTGTAAACAGGAAACGAGCGACCTGTGGGACAGATCCGTAGCGAGCGAGGACCAGTTGCATTTTGTATTCAATTCTCAGCCAGAATTACCAACCGTAAGTACTTAATATCAGACATGTTGCGACAAGATGCCTGCATGAATCTGCGATTGACCAACAACCACTGAGATCACTAAACTTCCGCACCGCCCAGGAAGGGCGGTTACCGGTCGTTATGCGTCATTGTCACAATTCGATGCCGCGTTGCAATGAAGTCACGGAGGACGTAATGCCTGATCACGCGAATATCTCAGCTGCTCAGAAAGCGGGTCAGGTCATTTTGTCGTTCAATCAGGCGGACCACCTTCGCGAAGCCCGGCGGATTATTCAGCACGAAGCCGCGGTCCTGCAGAGTGTGGCCGAATCGCTTTCGATTGATTTCTGCGAAGCGATTTCGCTGATGCAGGACTGCAGCGGAACCGTCATCACCACCGGTGTCGGCAAAGCTGGCCTCATCGGACAGAAGATTGTCGCAACGCTTGCCAGCACCGGCACTCGGGCAAGGTTTCTTCACCCAACAGAAGCACTGCATGGAGATCTGGGGACCGTTGATATCCATGATGTCGTGCTGGCATTTTCAAACAGCGGTGAAACGGACGAATTGACACGCCTGCTGCCATGTTTCGCCCACATGAAAGTGCCGGTAATTGCGGTGACCCGAGATCGGGAGAACAGCCTTGCCCGAGCGGCCAGTGTAACGATTGCCTACGGTCATCATGTTGAAGCAGGTCATCTGGCATTAGCACCTTCCAGCAGTACTACAGCGATGCTGGCGATTGGCGATGCAATTGCACTTGTGCTGAGTCAGGCGAGGGGCTTTTCTTCGAACGATTTTGCGAGATTCCATCCGGCAGGGAGTCTTGGGCGAAAGCTGACCCCTGTGGATTCTGTGATGAGGACAGGAACTCAGGTTCGGGTCGCTCGGGATTCAGAGACAGTTCGCGAGGTGATGATTGGGCATAGTCAGTCGGGGCGTCGAACCGGAGCTGTGATCCTTGTCAATCAGGATGGGCGGCTGTCGGGATTGTTCACGGACAGCGATTTGGCACGCCTCTTCGAACATCGCCGTGACGAACAGCTGGATCAAAGTATCCGTGAAGTCATGACCGCAAACCCTGTTACCATCAGCCGACATGCTGTGCTGCCTGCCGCAATCCATCTGATGTCCGAGAGGAAACTCAGTGAGCTTCCGGTCATTGATGAAGAAAAACGACCCGTTGGCATGCTTGATATTACAGATGTGCTTCATTTCATGGACTCAACACAGCAGCAGCAGTTGTTGAGTGAACTTAACCCTGCCGCCGTCGCGGCCTAGATAATCCGCAGCCTGACCGCATGTCGAATCGCGAACTTTCCCGTGGACCACGAACACTTTTGACAGGACTTTTCCTGTTGGGGGTTTACGTTGCCTACGCCAGGTTCACTTCACCCTGGTTGAATATCGAACGCACACGCCAGTCGATGTCAGCTCCATCGGCACCTGTTGTTCGCACGGCCGACTTTGCTCCCGTTTTGACACGGTGGTTTCCCCAGGATCACTGGGTATCAGATGCAGGGAAAAAGTTTCGCGATGGCGGACGGTATCTGGTGTTCAATGAAGTTGCATTATTCAACAACAAGCATTCCGTTCGGGTAAAACCGGTCGCAATGCTGTGGTCATCCGGTGAGGATGATGAGCAGCCCATTCGAGTCACAGCCGCCTCTGCTCAGCTTGACCGTTCCACTCCCTTTGATCTGGAAGAAACGGAATTTGGCAGAATTACAACAGGGTTTCTCTCCGGAGACGTTCGGATTGAAGGACCTGATGGCCTGCAAATCAAAGGACGCAACTTCCATATCTCCGACAAGTCAATGAAGATCTGGAGCGGCTCTCCGGTGGATCTGGTTTGGCAGACACATACTGCAAGAGCTGAAGGCGGCGTTGAAATCAAGCTTTTAACCTCCGGCAACGAAGACCAGGGGCTGATGGCGATCAGCGATATCCAGTCCGTCCATATGAACGGGCGAGTCACCTGTAACGTACTGATCCCCGACAGGAACAGAAAACGTGAAGCAACGCACCTGACGATTAACGCAGCCCGGGGATTTCACTTCGACGTACAGACCCTGACATCAACGTTTTTCGGCTACGAAGACGAAAAGCCGCGACCTGACCGACAGATTCTGATCGAACGACCGCTGACAAACGGCTTTGTGGATAAACTGCTGTGCACTCAATTAACACTCCAGCTGCGACCTCGCATTTCCAGCGATGCAGGCAACTCACACGTCGCCCTGAACGCCGAAAGTGATGGACCACAACGGCCAAAACAGGTCGAACTGCATTCCATCCGCGCCGAAGGAAGCCGTGTCGTCGTCTATATGGAAGAGCAGCAGCTGACAGGTACGATGACGGACATCCGCTATATCGTCGACCAGCGTATGCTCGAATGCTGGAGCAATAAACAGGATGCCAATGGCAACCCTTTCCCGATTCGGCTGATTCAGAAGGGAACAGAAGTTCTGGTCCCCCACATTGTTGCTCGCGCTCTCGAAGATAATTCCCTGGATTCGATTGATCTTCGCGGTCCGGGCCTGATTCGTCACCAGCCTGACAAGAGCGATTCCGCGACTGCGAAGTCGGATCGCGACCCTCAGGGAACCATTGAAGCACAATGGCGAGAGTCGTTGATCTTTCGACAATCTCCGGAGCCAAGAATCACGCTCACCGGAAATGCTCAGGTTATTCAGCCGGTCAAAGAGTTTCGGCTGGCGGGCCAAACGATTGAAATGCTGCTTGCCTCCCGAAACCCCGTCCCTGATCCAAACATTCCACCTCCGTCAATCGATTCAGCAGCAGACACAACTCACAACGCCTTTGATTTTTCGGACCTTCAACCGAAAGAACTCATCGCACGTGACAGAGTTCGAATCGCAGCACCACAATTAAGCGGGGACGTACGGAATCAGCTGACGGTAAAGCTTTCAGATGCTGCTTCAAGCGAGAACGCCCGTACGCCCACAGCGGCAGGCACTATGCAAACCGCCTCCTTTGAGGCGTCGAATCCAGGTCAATTGATCGGCAACCGTCCAGAATCGGACAAAGCCAGAGGATTCATGCACTTCGTTTCTGACACGATGCAGGCAACTCTGCTTTCGCCGGAATCCACACAGGCAAAGAGGCCATCTGCTCCAACAGACTGGACAGACATTTGGATCAATGGCAATGTCGAAGTCGATTACACAGCCCCGGACCCGGATCAGTCTTTTCATGCGGAAGGCAACGTACTGACCGCCGAAAATGGCTTGAGTGCGGGCCGCGGAATGAGCCTGTTCGGCTCGCCTGCGACAGTGGTGAGTGCCAATCGACTGATTGAGGGGCAACGAATTGATGTTGATGAAAGCGACGAAAAAGTCTCTGTCGACGGGAGCGGTCGAATTCGACTTGTGCTCGATCGCGGTTTCGATGGAATGCCTCTGGAACGTCCTTCTCCATTAGACATTTACTGGGCCGACGGGATGATCTTCAGTGGCCGGACAGCCAGCTTTGTCGGCGATATCCGTTGTGTTCTTTCAGATGGACAATCTCACGACATCCACCTGACTTGTGCTGGCATGCAGGTAGACTTCACTCGGGACGTGCGCCTCAGTCGATCCGGGAGAACCGGGAAAGACGTTGCAAAAAATGAGTTTGATGTTGCACCCGCAGGTGACGGGGATAGTAAAGCCGCCCCGGATATCAGTGAAGTCAGGTGCGTTGGGCGAGTGCATGTTACGCTGAAACAAATGGAAGCAGGCGTCGTGACAGCCACTCATGAAGCTGACTTTTCCGATCTGACGGTAAACCGTGAGTCGGGAGATTTTGTCGCCTCAGGTCCCGGATGGATTGAATCCACGCAGCCGGATCGAGGGAATAGGCTCAAGGTTTCACCCGGTGTTATTGCTCGTGCGAATCAGGCTGTTCAAACAAGTGAGAATCCCTTCGTGTACGCCAAAGCGTCATTCATCGGATCACTCTCAGGAAACCTGAACAAGGAACTGGTACAGTTGAGCCAGCACGTGGAAGGAGTCTTTGGACCGGTACGAAGACTGGGTGACACCATTGACATCGATATCGTGAACAGCTCTGACCTGCCGCCACAGGCCGGAGTGCTGAGATGTGAAAAGCTTTGGGTCATTTCCCTGCCTCAGGCAAATTCCGAACAGCGAACTTTTTCGCTTGCCGCAGAGGACAACGCCCGAATCGAAAGCCGTAATCTGGATGGGCATGCAGACAAGATTACGTACGACCACTCCAAGCAACAGCTCATCCTTCGCGGCGAAGGAGATCATAAGGCAACGGTTTCGCACCGTGCATCTGACAACAGCAACGTTCGAACATTCATCGGCCAGAAGTTGGAATACAACCCCCAACAGAATACTCTGAAAGCCAACCACATCACTGGACTCCGCACAGAATAGTTGCGAGTGATGCTGAGTGAACCCAAAAGTGATCAAATTCGAAGCTTATAGAAGCTGGCGGCCGTTTTGCCAAAAATCTGTTCCCGTTCGGATTGGCTGATTTCCCCCAAAGCCTGATTGAGCGCATCGAACACCTGCTGATAGGTTCCGGCGAGTTCGCAGACGGGCCAGTCGGACCCAAACATACAACGTTCCGCACCGAACGCTTCAAGAGCCGTGAAGACATAGGGCCGCAGATCGTCAACGGTCCAGTTGTTCCAGTTCGCTTCCGTAATCATCCCACTCAGCTTGCAGTACAGATTTGGGTAGGCTGCCGCGGCTTTCAGATCCCGCGACCAGTCCGCAATGCTGGCATCTTCGATTTTTGGTTTCGACAGATGATCAATCACCATTGGCAGTTCCGGTAAAAGTTGTGCCAGGGAAACTGCGTGTTTGAGGTGCCGGGTGTAAAAGAGTAAATCAAAAGGGATCTGGTGCTTCTCCAGGACTTTCAACCTCTGCAGCACATCCATTCGGAGTATAAAGTCATCATCAGGCTCATCCTGAGTGATGTGTCTGACACCAACAAACAACGGATCTTCCAGAAACTCCTGCAGCTGGTCCTCGCATTCCGTCGACGCCAGATCCACCCACCCCACGATGCCTGCGATAAAGGGATTGGCCTGCGCAAGTGAAAGTGCCCATCGATTTTCATCCAGATTGTGCTGCGTCTGTACGAAGACGGATGCATCAACGCCTGCCGCTGTCAGATGGGGCACCAGGTCTTCTGGAAGATAATTCCGACAAATCTTTTGATGCTGCATCGTCCGGAGCCAGTCATATTCGAACGGGAGGTCCAGCTGCCAGAAATGCTGGTGCGAATCAATGATCATCGGAATGCTCCGTTGTGATGTAGTTCAGGATGTCGAGGATTTCGTCCTGAGTGAACTTGTCCAGCAGAGCTTTGGGCATCATCGAAGTGGCTGAGGGTATGATTTCTTCGATGTCGGCTCTGGCGATGGACTCTGGCTCTGGCCGTTCCGGATTCGTCAGCAGAAAAACCGTTTTATCGTCCTCCGATTTTATGATTCCGGACTTCGTTCGGCCGTCGGACAGTACGATCACCTGTACGGCATACTTTGGATCAATTTTCCACGACGGTTCGAGCATTTCGCGAAGAATGCCGCGTTTGTCATTCTTCCATCGACTGACAACGTCCGTGAGATCCGGACCAACCGCCCCTCCGTCTTTGTGCATCTTATGGCACTGCAGACAGGTTGCTTCCCTGAACAACGCCTTTCCGGCATCAAGCTTGCGTCCCTCAAGCGATGCCTGAATTGCCTCCGGAAAATCTGCGAGTTTCCAGTTTTGAACAAATGACCTGTTGTTACCCAGAGGATCCGTCGGGGCGACAGGCGAACGTTGCCACGCATCCAGATCCGGTACCACGACCATCACCCCGTACATCCGCATCCAATGCCGCGGGAATGTGCAGACATAAGGGTATTCTCCCGGCTCTGTCGGCGCATTAAATGTCAGCCTCACCTGTTTGCCGGCTTCCACCATGTTTGTCGCGAACAGCACGTCTGATGTATTAGGAACATAGGGCAGATTCTGAAATCCGGGCGACGGTCCTAATTCCGCGCCGGCCGCCGCAACCTGCTGAAGTTGACCCGGTCTGGTGATCACAAAATTGTGGGGCATCAGGTCTTCGTTCTGAAGAACAATCTGCACGGGGCGTCCCGCTTCAACGGCAAAGTACGGCAGGTCATATCGCATTTCTTCATGAACGGTCCTGATACGAACTAAACGCACAGAGATTGCACGCATTCGATTTCGCAGTTCCTTTGCATCGACCTCGTTCAATGTCTTCAGCAACTGCTCTGCCAGCACCATGCTGTCGATAAAAGAATCGGAAGTACGATCGGCTGTTTCAACTTGTTCCGCATTCGCCACTAAGCGTGAAGCCACCTGTTGAGAAGTTGTTGCCACACGGAATTCGTCAGAAATACTCAGCAACGCCTTCACCGCGCTCTGTGAAACCGACGGCTTTGAAATCTGCTCGCTTGTCGGAGTTGTGGTATCGAACGTTTCCCCTGTGATATAGGCGGAAATCCTCTGGAACGAATCTTCTTCTGAGGTTGGGATACCTGCCAGCACAAGCAACACCTGACTAACCACCTGAGTAGTCGATTGACCATTGAGCATGGACAAGACTCGGTGGCGTTGGTCGATTCGTTGCCGGGGCGGCAGGAGGACAATTGCACGGAGCCATGCGATGCGTCCGTCGTCGCTGACGACATTCTCCCAGGCCAGATCGCCTTGACCAGTCGCGATTAATCCTGCAAGGCCGGCAGATTGCAAAAGAGCATTCTTCTGACTGGCGGCATTCAGGATCGCAGCAGACTGATCGGTTAATTGTTCGACAGGAAGGTCAAGCATCATTGCCGACAGCAATGCCGCCGTTGCCTGATCAGCATCATCAACAGGCTTTAGCCTACCGATGGCAGCCAGCAGTTCCTCCACGACCGAAGTTGCCCGAATCCTGGCCAGCGCCTGAACGGCCTGATCGCGGGCTTGTCGCGCCATGCCGGCGCGAGAAAGGATGGCCGCATGTACGGGCGCGTATTTCTGATGATCATCGCTTCTTTCGACCAGCAACAGTCGTCGATTATCCAGTCGTTTTAACTGGTATTCAACAATCTTCGGGCTCTTGTCGAGAAAGACAACCGGCCGTTCAATCGGCTGGTCATCTTCGTGCCCGTGTTGCGAATGTCCGTGATGCGCGTGTTCGTCGGCTTGAATTCGGCCACAGAAATCAGACACAACACAAGACGCTGATATGCAGAAACACAACGCGGCGGAATAGCGACGCATAGTTGACGAATGCCTCTAGTCGAGAAAAAGAAATTCTTTTTGGTTGAGTATGATGTGGCAGACATCCGCCAATGCATTCTGATGGAACCAGACCTCGCTCGGATTCAGATTGTATGTCGGTGCCAATTCATTCGCGAATGATACCAGAAGCTCAACCTCGTTTTCTTCAGGCGAGCGGGCCAGTGCCTGCCGGAAGGCTCGATCCAGCAACAACCTGGCAGAACGATCCGGTACGACCTTGTTTCCCGGATCGTCCAGAGCTTGTTCAACTCCGCATTCCTGGATGAGACGAGCTGACCACACTCGTGCCTGCTCCGTCACGAATTCACTGTTCATCATGATCAGTGCCTGTGCGGGTACATTGGAGGTCCCGCGGCGTCCAACCGAGGTCGCAGGAGCGGGCGTATCGAACACCAGGAGAAATGGTGACAAGAAGTTTCTGTTCACAGACTGGTAGATGCTTCGGCGGCCATTTCCGTCAAGCGGACCGCTCTGGCCAGGCCGGCCCCGGCCCTGCATGAACTCTGTCAGATACACAGGCACGGGGGGACCATAGCTTGTTGGGTCCAGTCGACCGGATACCGTGAGGATCGCGTCGCGGATGACCTCAGCTTCCAGCCGGCGCACATGTGCGTGATGAAGCAGAGCATTCGTTGGATCAACAACGCGCCCCTCTTCCGTGGATTGAATACTCTGCCGATAAACTCGTGACGTGACAATGTACCGAATCAATGACTTCATCGACCAACCATCGCGGCGAAATCGCGTGGCTAAATGGTCCAGCAATTCAGGGTGCGACGGCACTTCTCCGAGAACACCAAAGTTGTCTGCCGACGGCACAAGGCCCCGCCCAAACAAGTGAAGCCAGATTCGGTTGACCGCGACTCGTGCCGTCAGCGGATTGTCCTCCGAAAGCACGTCCTCCGCGAGCCGCAACCGTCCGCTTCCGGATTCAGCATATGGGGTTTGATGATTCGGCGTTTCCGACATTGTCGACAGTGCGGTCAGAAAATGGCGTGGCACCGGCGGCCCCATATTCTTATGGCTTCCGCGGATAAAAAGATGCTCATCTTCACCCGTTCCTTCACACATCACCAGGACCGGATCACCGGCAGGAATGCTCGCCGCCGCCGATCTCCATTGCTCTACGGCGTCAGACTTCGCAAGAAGATCATCCTGATCAGCCGTGTGCAGCAAACCAAGCCGTAATGCCGTCGATGGCCACGTAGAACGACGTCGAAGTTCATCGGTATACGCTCCCAGTATCTGCTTCGTAACATCCGGTGAAGCCACTTCCACCGACTCGAACGTTGCTGCCAACTTCGCGGCAAGCGACCGATTATTCGTACTGGCCACTGGTAAAATGGGAGCATTTTCCCGTTCGGAAAAACGAACTTCCCGAACGGAGAACCATCCATCGCTTTCATCCAGAAATTCCAGATGACACTGATGACCGAGGTATCGCTTCACATCCCCGTTCAGTCGGATCCACCGCAGTTCACCCTCAGTTTCGATGTTCTGCCGAGCTCCGCGAAACAGCAGTTCACTGAACTCATTCATTACGTATCCGTCGATCACAAGTCGGATACGTGACCCCCGTCCTGCAACAAGTACCTGAATCTCGGGGTGCTGCAAGCGGAACGTAGGAGACTGCAGTGTTCCCCGAAGGTTCAGTGAGGTGGCGGCTGAAGTGACGTCCTGACACCGAGACAACTTTGGCTGCATGTCATCCTTCTGCAGGCCCGTTGCAACGTTTCCGTGACCAATTGCATCCGCCGAAGGGATCGGACTCAAAGAATTTCCCACACGCAACAAATCCGCATCGTGCGCGGCCCTGAACTCTGATAGTGCGAGCGAGCGAAAGGCCTGACCATAAGCGAACCATCCCTCTGGCAGGCCATTCCGAAGGTCAGCGAACACGACGGGTGAACTTTCCTTCTTGTCGGGCGCCGCATCGGCTGTGCCGGAAGGATTCAACACGCGAGCAGACTCTTCAGCGATACGTCTCGACCAGGATTTCGTTGTCGCCAGAATTGACCGGTCAATCTGAATCTGTGGTGTGTCTGAGTCCGGCTTCACCACCTGCAAGTCGGCAATCGCAGCGTACAGAAAGTCAAGATCATCAGCCCCTGAGTCGGTTGGACGTTTGTCGGTTGCTGTCATCGCTTCCTGTAAGAGTTGTTTGATGGCAGGCGATTCAGATTCTGAAACTGCTGCATCCCGCAGGACCGCCGCCAGCCTCTGGAGCGACTGTTCTTCAGTGACATCTTTCAATCGAGCAGCAAGTGCGTCATGGACGTCACGTTTCAAAGTCGCGATCTGGTCGGTGGCTTCATGCATTTTTCCATCTGAATCCAGCCATTCAATTCTTCGGCGTGAACTCTGCAGGAATCCCGACAAGGCATAGTAGTCCCTGGTCGTGATCGCATCGAACTTGTGATCGTGACAGCGTGCACAGGAAACCGTCATACCGAGAAACGCTTTGGAGAATACATCCAGCTGATTGTCGACGCGCGCTGCCTCTTCCCCTTTCACATCGACCGGCGCGTGCTTGTCTTCGCCCAGGTACCAGAATCCAGTGGCTATGATGGATTCATTAAATGCGTGTTCAGAATTGAATCGGGGATTCGGCAACAGGTCACCCGCGATGTGTTCTCGCGCAAACTGATCGAAGGGAACATCAGCATTGATCGCCCTGATGACGTAGTCACGGTATTTCCACGCATACGGCAGCGGAAAGTCAAATTCGTGCCCCAGCGTTTCGGCGTACCTGACCAGATCAAGCCAGTGTCTGCCCCACCGTTCGCCGAAGTGCGGGGACAAAAGCAACTCATCAACAACCCTGGCGATGGCATCATCATCCGAATCTGGATCGTTGTAGAAGCGTTGCTGCTGATCGATGGTGGGTGGCAAACCTACCAGATCAAAATACAAACGCCGAAGGATGGCACGGCGATCCGCGTCGCCTGCTGGTTTGAGTTTCCGGCCCTGCAATGCCTGCAGGATAAACCGATCAATGTCCGTCCGAACCCACTCGGACGCATTCAGCGACGCATCGAACGCTTCCAGAGAAGGTATTTCAGGGTCTCCAATTGGCTGCCAGACCCAGTGAGACTCGATTCGCTCCTGCATCGGAAACCCAGCCCGCTCACCTTCAGCGACTTTATGAGGGGGATCGTCGCCGGAATCCGGCCACGGTGCTCCCATTGAGATCCAGTTTTCCAGCAATTCAATTTCCGCGTCCGGCATCCGTGTCCGCGGCGGCATCTCAAAACTTTCATACCTGACAGCCGAAATCAGCAAACTCTCGTCAGGTTTTCCCGGCTCAACCGCTGGTCCACTATCCCCCCCTCGCAGAATGTCGTGCAGGTTCGACAAACGGAGCCCCCCCTTAACTTCCTCGCCACCATGACACTCGCCACAGCGAGATTGCAGCAACGGCTGGACCCTGGTCCGAACAAATTCCATCGCTTCGGCATTCGCCGCGTCTTTTTTGGTCGCAGATTCATCCGATCGGGATGGCGCGGCAGCTGACAAAAGAAGCAGAACAACGCATAACAGTCGCGGGCAGACAGGCCTGCCTCGGCCGTTGAGCCAAAAAACAGACTGAGCCCGAATCCTGAATGAATTCACTGACAGAATGACAAAACGTTGCAGAGGTCGATCCATGATGGTACTCGAACGTCATTTAGCGGGAGGAGGGAATTTTCCAGACCGCACAGAACACATCCTGCCTGCGCGGAATCGGCGGGAGCCGTCATTGTCGCAGTGGTTGGGTACGGAATTCAACCACACGATCCGGATTCAGGTTCAACCAGCATGTAATCGATGGCTGAAACAGAGGGAGTTCTAGAATGCCGACTGTTCTTCTGAGTCCAACTTTTCCCTCAACAGGCCCGCAGACGACTCGAAGAAACGCTTTCGACGACCGGGAGTCCCCGAATCACTGGTGGATTGTTCCTCCAGATCAACAAGGTTGGCATCACAAAGACGACACCCAACAGTCTTGAGATGAAAGTCTATGTATTCGCTGGATTCAACAGAGAGTGCTCCCAGAAGGTACCCTCCCAGCTCAGTACGGGTTGGACAACTCAGACGCCCCCGCTGCCAGATTTCTCCGACGCTGCGTCCCCCCTGATCACGGTGCCTGATGCAAACTGACACGCGTGAACGTAACGCTTCGTCCACGCGGAGCTGCTGCTCAAATTCAGCCATCCGCGCAGCTGGCAACTGTTCATCGAGCCAGGCAATGACTTCGCGTTCGGTCCATGTCATCGGCAAGGGTTTATCCGTTGAGAAAGTGGCAGGGTTCAGATTGTGACGTACATCAAAATCAGCGGATATTCTGGCATCTGAAAGTGGTCTTCCGTCGGCTTGTGAGTGTGTCAGTCCTGAGTTAGAGTCCGAGACACCCTTCGCACATTGCGGAGCAACCGTTTCCACTGGCTTCCTGAGAGACACCGGTGATCCAGTATCGCCCGTTTCACAATACCGACCCGCCTCGATTGCTGCAACTGTGGCATTCCTGCGCGCTGGGGCCAGCCGCGGCTGAAGGGTTTTCGAGTGACATCCTGGAGTTGTTCTCGTTCTCACAGCCGTTCTTCGACCGCAACGGAATCATTGTGGCGGTTTTCGAAGGTCGTGTGGTGGGAATGGTGCATGCCGGATTTGCAGCGACTCAGGACGAAAGCCGACTCGATAAGAACCGAGGCAACATCTGCGCATTGATGGTTCACCCGGAATTCCGGCGACAGGGCATTGCAACAGAGCTGATTCGTCGAGCATGTGATTATCTGAAAGAGTCCGGTTCAAAAAGTGTTGAAGGCGGAGGTGGACTCGATCGAACCGGATTCTACGTAGGAATCTACGGCGGTCTTCAGCCGTCCGGATTTTCTGAATCTGCAGCTCCCTGGGAACCTGTGTTTGCAAAATCGGGTTTTGAGTTTTCGACGCGTACGGTCGTGATGCATCGCGATTTGTTTGCTATCCGAGACCCGGTCAACTCCCGGTTGATTCGAAATCGCCGTAACCTGAACATGATGATTACGGACCGACCATCGGGACAATCATGGTGGTGGTTTGTTCGATTCGGACATCTGGATTCTTTGCGATTCGAACTGCAGGAAAAAGCTTCCGGCGGGATCGTCGCCTCCGGGCAGATCATCGGCATGGATGTCTTCATACCCAAATGGGGCGTTCGATCCGTGGGAATCCGGGACGTCTATGTTCCCGAATCCCAGCGCCGGCACGGCTACGGCCTCGCACTGATCCTCGAGATCTCTCGCCGACTGCGGGACGAATCAGTACAGCTGATCGAAGCCCATGTCGATTCAGAAAACCAGGCGGCACTCGACCTGTTTGGGGCAGCCAAATTCGAACCAGCCGAGCACCTGGTTACGTATCGCAAATCGCTCGTCTGATGTCAGCCGATACTATGAACACGAATCAACCTGTTCGCTTTCTGGCAGTGGGAGGCACGATCGACAAAATTTACTTTGATTCTCTGAGCGAGTATCAGGTGGGCGCGCCGGGGGTGGAACGGATCCTCTCAGAACTTCCGGTGACATTCGAATACACTGTGCAGTCTGTTCTCAGAAAAGACAGCCTCGACATGACGGACGCCGATCGTAAGCTGGTCCTGCAAGCCGTGGTCGATTCACCTGAAGACAGAATTGTCATCACACACGGCACCGATACCATGGTCGAAACGGCCCGACTTCTGCAAGCCGCCTCAGAAAAATGCATCGTCCTGACCGGGGCCATGCAGCCCGCTGGATTCAGCAACAGCGATGCTGTATTTAACATTGGGGTCGCAATCGGCGCTGTCCAGTCAAGGCCCAACGGTGTCTGGATTGCAATGAGCGGTCGAGTCTTCGATGCGGCTCATGTGCGCAAGAATCGAGATAAGGGTATCTTCGAAGACGTTCCTGCTGAGGCCGGATGAAGGTGCTGAAACTCGGCAACATTCAGATCCAGGGCCCCGTTGTGCTGGCAGCACTCAGTGGCTACAGCGACTGGGCAATGCGGTCGCTCGCGAGAAGTATGGGCGCGCCATACACCGTCCATGAAGTCATGATCGAATCCTTCGTCAATAACCTGAAGGATCGGGAAAAAACTCGGCGGCATTTGCTGGTCACCGACGATGATCATCCTGTTGGCGCACAACTGATGGGCACGGTGCCGGATGAATTCGCCGGGGCTGCAATCAGGCTTGTCCGGGCGGGTTTCGATGTGATCGACATCAACTTTGGTTGCCCGATGAAACGTCTTCGAGGTCAGTGTCGGGGAGGCCTTCATCTGGGGCAGCCGACCGGTGCAATCGAGATTCTGCGCCGAGTTCGGGACGTCGTTCCCTGTGAGATCCCGGTGACGGTCAAAATGAGACGAGGTCTGGATGATTCAACCGAAAGTCAGGACAACTTTTTTTGCATTCTGAATGCAGCGTTCGACTGTGGAATCGCAGCGGCAACCATTCATGGTCGCACGGTTCAGCAAAAATACATCGGCGGCAGTGACTGGAATTTCCTGAAACTGGTTCGCTCGCATTTCCCGAATCACACCCTGATGGGCAGCGGTGACCTATTTACGGCCGCGGATTGCATCAGGATGCTGAAAGAGACGGGAGTGAATGGCGTGACCGCCGCGCGCGGGGCAATCGGCAATCCATGGATCTTTCAGCAGGCCAGATCACTGCTGGATGGGTCTTCCCTCCCGGCAGCTCCGGATGTCTTCCAGCAACGCGAGATGATTAACGACCATCTCCGGAGAGCTCAAATGATCTATTCACCGGAGCTCGCAACCAAACAGTTGCGAAAGTTCTGTATTCGATACGCATTGTGGCATCCACAGTCGATTCAAGTCCGTGATGCCTTTATCGGAGTGAAAGATCCTGACCAATGGCAGGCTGTCATGAACGAACATTACTCCGTCAATATGCCGGGAGTCTGGCCGCAATTCGATGATACCAGCGTCTCAGAAAACTGAACCTGTGTTGAAGTTGGGCCGTTGAATGCGTTAACCTCTGGATTCGCGAACACATTCTTTGTCACTTCTCCTGTGAGACCAACGTGCAACTTTCCTCTGAAGACCTCATTCTGGTAACCGGAGCTACCGGGCTTGTTGGCAGTCATGTTGCCGAACAGGCCGCGAAGCAGGGTCTGCGAGTCCGTTGCCTTGTTCGAAAAGGTTCACGAACCGACTTGCTGAAGGACCTGGGCGTGGAACTGATCGAAGGTGACCTCGATCAGCCTGACAGCCTTCGGACCGCCTGCGATGGTGTCAGCGTTGTTATCCACTGTGCAGCTATGGTGGGGGACTGGGGCAGGACGGATGACTATCGCCGTATTAACGTCGACGGTACCCGTGCTCTGATGGACGCCGCGTTGGACAGCGGTTCTCTCAAACGCTGGGTTCAAATCAGTTCTCTGGGCGTCTATGAAGGCCGCGATCACTATGGCACGGATGAGACCACTCAACCAAGCACAACGGGAATCGATGGATACACTTTAACAAAGGTGGAATCCGAGCTGCTGGTCTGCGAATACGTTCGAAATAAGGCGTTGCCGGCCGTCGTCCTGCGCCCGGGGTTCATCTATGGCCCACGGGATCGCACAATCCTGCCTCGACTCCTCGAACGCCTGCAAAGCGGCCAGTTTGCCTATCTTGGCAATACTGACAAGCTGATGAACAATACGTACGTGGGGAACTTATGTGAGGCGATTTGGCTGGCCATTGAGCGGGACAACATCGTCGGTGAAGTCTTCAATATCCACGACCAGCGTTCGGTCACCAAGAAAGAATTCATGGACACGGTCTGCGATACTGCGGGGATCAAACGACCGACAAAGGTCGTGCCGCTGCCCATCGCCCGAGTTCTCGCATCCGGAATGGAAGGGCTCTGGCGATTACTTGGTAAGAAACAGGCGCCCCTGCTCAATAGTGCCCGAATCAAATTCCTCGGGCTGAATCTGGACTTCAGCATCGAGAAAGCCAACACAATGCTGGGTTACCGGCCTTCGATGGATTTTGCAGATGCAATGCCGCTCACCGTTCGAGCGATGACGGCCGCATCCTGAATTTGTTCGCCGTGTCCTCAGGCCAATGGCCCGCCAATTCCGGGATGGATCTGCTTCCGTGGAATGACACTGAAGGGCCAGCGTGCGTGCTGGAACCATTTCAGGGGTACATCCTGCACAGAATCAAAAAGGGCCGCCCAGTACAAGACTGAGCGGCCCCGGGAGGATTGGTTGTCAGATCGCTCCAACAACCAGCAGTGACTCCCAAATCCAGCCACCGTCCGATTCGGAACGGCAAGCCATTTCAATCAGGGATGACTGGCTCCAGTTTTTGCGGTCACGAATCAGTGTGACCGTAAGAGATCTCAAATCTTCACAGCCTTTACCGTTCGAATAATCTCGGCAGCGACCTTGTAAGGATCAGCATTGGAAGCAGGACGGCGATCTTCCAGCCAGCCTTTCCATCCGTTGGTCACAGTCGCAACTGGAATACGAATGGATGCACCACGGTCCGACACACCAAAACTAAACTGATCAATGGACTGTGTTTCGTGCTTACCGGTCAGACGCATATGGTTGTCCGCACCGTAAACCGCAATATGCTCTTTGACTCGGGGAGCAAATGCAGAGCAGATCTTTTCGTAAGTGTCCTTACTTCCGCATGTTCGCAATGTGTCATTCGAGAAATTCGCGTGCATACCGGAACCATTCCAGTCGGTGTCGCCAAGCGGCTTTGGATGCCACTGAATCCATACGCCGTACTTTTCAGCCGTACGCTCCAACAGATAACGGGCAACCCAGACTTCGTCACCAGCCCGCTTGGCGCCTTTTGCAAATACCTGAAATTCCCACTGTCCTGTGGCAACTTCGGCATTAATACCTTCGACGTTCAGACCAGCTTCGAGACACAGATCCAGGTGCTCTTCGATAACTTCGCGACCGAATGCCCGATTCGCGCCGACCGAACAGTAGTAAGGTCCCTGTGGGGCAGGGTAACCGCCCGGTGGAAATCCCAGAGGGCGATTGATTTCACTGTCCCAAAGGAAGTATTCCTGCTCGAAACCAAACCAGAAATCGTTGTCGTCGTCGTCGATTGTCGCACGACCGTTGGACTCATGAACCGAACCGTCTGAGTTCAACACCTCGCACATCACCAGGTAACCGCTCACGCGTCCAGGATCTGGAAAGATGGAAACCGGCTGCAGAAGGCAATCCGAGGATCCGCCGGGAGCCTGATTCGTGGAACTTCCGTCAAAGCACCAAACAGGACACTCTTCAAGTGTGCCCCCGAAGTCCTTGACGATCTTAGTCTTGGAACGGAGTTCCTGAGTCGGCTTTGAACCATCCAGCCAAATGTACTCGAGCTTTGATTTCGACATGGTACTGCTTAATTCCTCCCGATTAACTTTGAGTCTTCGCGACGTCGATGAGTCACCTCTCATCGTCATGCTCTCGCGAACTGAGCCCCATCCCTGAACGAGAAACCCGGCTGACGTCTGACGTCGACGTCCATTCACCGATTTCCAGATTTCGTGTCAGAGGCAATACCTATGACGCCCGCCTGCCTCTGAAACGGGCATCTCTGCCAAATCCTTCGGCAGAGGATCGTCAGTCGTGGTCGATTTCTGACGATTGTTCCGTATACAGCATGATTTGTGCCAATTCGAGCAACAGGAGACCCGTTCTCGAAAACCTTCAAAAAACATCTCCACCATTGAGTCAGGCTTTACCCGAATGGCCAGCGGGCCGCAGACTCGTGTGGTCTTTCAAAGCGGAGTTTTTGAAGAGCGTCCGGCGATTTCAACAACGAACTGTGGCACGGCATAGCCGGGTAGCCGGGCTCGAAGGTGTTCGATCAATGCTCGTCCAGTTTCCGGCTCAACTTCGAAATGGGCCGCCCCGGCAACGCGATCGAGCTGATGCAGGTAGTAGGGAATCACTCCCAGATTGATCAGCCGTCTGCAGAGCAATTCCAGAACATCGGGATCATCATTCACACCTTTCATCAGGACCGCCTGGTTCAGCACGGGAAAACCCTTTCGGCTCAGCTGCGAAAGCGCGGCCGCGCAGTCTTCGACAATTTCAGCCGGGTGATTGGCGTGGACGACGAAAATCAACTGACTCCGAAGCTGATCAGACATGCCCAGCAACTCTGGTGTCACTCGGGAGGGAAGAACGATTGGAAGCCGCGTGTGAATTCGAATCCGTTCAATATGGGGGATGGCATCAATCAGCCGACAGAGTCGGTTGAGCCGTTGATCGGTGAGCATCAGCGGATCTCCGCCGCTCAGAATCACCTCAGAAATCGTTGCGTCCGTGGATAGGGCTTCCAGAGCAGGCTTCCATTCGTCGAGTGATTTGGGTTCCGCTGCGTATGGATAATCGCGGCGGAAGCAGTAACGGCAATGTACCGCGCAGGCCCCCGTTGTAATCAGGAGGGCTCTGCCGAAATACTTCTGGATCAGGCCTGGTGTTCGACGGCTGGCAAGGTCGCCGACGGCGTCCGGGACAAATCCAAGCACATCGGCCGATTCTTCGATCGTTGGTAACACCTGCAGCAATAAAGGGTCCGACAGATGACCCGGTTTCATTCGCTTCAGGTAACTGACTGGCACCAGCACGGGAAAACGATTGTCCGCGTCCACGGCCGTTTCGCTTTCAAGCGAATGGATTTTCAGTCGCCGAAGCAATTCCCCCCTGGACCGTACGGCACCGGCCATTTCTCTTTGCCAGCGAACCTGAGCACCGTCATCAGCCACCAGCTCGCCCTGCGGAAGCACACTCAGCCCATTCTGGTGGATTTCAGAATGGCTTTTTGGATTGGAGACACTGGGAACGGTCGACATATCGATTCACTCCGGGCTTCGGTTTTGCTAACGTCCGGCCGCCAATTTGATCTTTCCGGAGCGTTCGTCAGCTGTTCCGTTCGCTTGTTCAGTCCACTTTTTATAAACGATAACAAAGTCAGAGAAACCACTCCAATGGCCACGATCAACGCCGGCGAATTCAAAAAAGGAATAAAGGTTCTTGTTGAGAATGAACCCTACGAAATGCTGGAATGCCACTTTGTGAAACCCGGTAAAGGTCAGGCACTTTACCGAACAAAGCTGCGAAATCTGCTTCGAGGGTCGCTTCTGGAGCGAACTTACCGAAGTGGCGACGGTCTCGAAGCGGCCGACGTCCACCGCAGCGATGGAGTGTATTCGTATCGGGACGGCGATAACTACGTTTTCATGGATAACGCCAGCTTCGAACAATACTCGTTGCCAGCAGCAGTCATCGAAGATGACATGCGTTTCCTGATGGAAGGTAGCGCCGTCGGCTTACTGTACTGGAATCAGCAGCTGATCAGCATGTCTCCTCCGCAACAGGTGATCATGGCCGTCACGTACACTGAGCCCGCAGCGCGTGGCAATACGGCGACAAACGTCACCAAACCAGCAACGCTGGAGTGCGGCGCTGAAGTGCAGGTCCCGGCGTTCATTAAAGAAGGTGACCGGATCAAGATCGACACCGAAAGCGGAGCTTACCTGGAACGAGTTCAATCATGACGGAATCGCCGCCAACAGCATCCACCGGTCCTGAAATCGCTCAGGCCGAAATCGAGACCGTCCCACCCGCGACCGTCCCGCACAATGGTCGACTCTATATCGAAACCGTAGGCTGCCAGATGAACATGCTGGACAGCGAACTGGTGGTTGCTGCGCTTCGAAAGGATGGCTACGAACTCACCAGCGCGCCTCGCGAAGCGGACACGATCCTGTTCAATACCTGCAGCGTTCGCGAACACGCGGAACACAAGATTTACAGTGCGCTGGGGCGACTCAAGTACAGCAAACGCCGACGGCCCAACCAGGTCATCGGCGTGATGGGCTGCATGGCTCAGAAAGATCAGGAACTGATCTTTCAAAAGGCGCCGCATGTAGATCTTGTTGTGGGAACGGGACAATTGGCCGAGATCCCGCGATTGATCAGGGAAAGTCGTAACGACGAACAACGTGCACACCGCACAGCCTTGAGTCTTGGCAGACGTGATGGATCGCGACTGGAAGTATCGGAGAGCTTTCAAAGCTACGATCCACTTCGTGATCCCGAAATGAGACCCACACCGTTTCAGGCTTTTGTGCGGATCATGATCGGTTGCGACAAGTTCTGTACCTATTGCGTCGTGCCAGCAACCCGGGGACCAGAGCAAAGCCGTTCTCCATCGCACATCATGGCGGAAGTGAAAGTGCTTGCCGATCAGGGCGTGCGGGAAATCACATTGCTCGGGCAAACGGTCAACAGTTATCGCCACACCGAAAACGGTCGACTGTACCGGCTGTCCGACCTGCTCTACATGATCAGCGACGTCGAAGGAATTGAGCGAATCCGATTCGTCACCAGCTTTCCCCGCGACATGTCCGACGATCTGCTGCAGGCGGTCCGGGACCTTCCCAAAGCGATGAAGTATCTGCACGTTCCGGCTCAGTCAGGGTGTAATGACGTGCTGAAGCAGATGAAACGCGGATACACCGTTGAAGAGTATCGCGAAATGATGCACCGCATCCGGGCACATATGCCCCACTGTGCGGTCAGCAGTGACTTCATCGTTGGATTCTGCGGCGAATCGGAAGCATCGTTTCAAAAAAGCATGGACCTGATTCGAGAGTGCCGGTTCAAAAACAGCTTCATCTTCAAATACAGCAAACGCAGTGGCACAAAAGCGGATGAGATGTTCGAAGATGACGTTCCGGAAGATGTGAAACGACGCCGAAATAACGAGATGCTGGATCTGCAGAATCAGATCAGCGAAGAAGACAACGCCGAGTTCATCGGCCGGACGGTAAGCGTGCTCGTTGAAGGCCCCAGCAAGACCGCAGTCAAGAAGGCGGCACGCGGTGAAGCCCCTGCGATCGGAGAATCTCCGGCAATCCAGTTGATGGGGCGTTCCGAGTGTGATCGCATCGTCGTGTTCGAAGGCAATCCGCGTCTTGTGAGCTCCACAGTGCGAGTACAGGTCGAAGACTGCACAAGCACGACGTTGATCGGCTCAATTGAAACGATGGAAATTCAGCACGGATCAAACAGCATACTGCCGATTCTGGCTTGACTCCTGTTTGTAGCCGCAATCGCGAAGAAATCTCGGGGTGTACGACGGGCGTATAACTCCCAAACGCTGATTCACCAGAAACTTCCAGCACTGATTCGGAACCACGAATGGACCTCGGCCTCACTTCGAAAGTCGTTGTTGTAACCGGTGGTGCAAGCGGAATCGGTAAGGCCGCGGCAGAAATGTTCCGGCAGGAAGGTTGCCGCGTAGCAATTTGGGACCTGAAAACAGATGGACCGTCACACTGCGATACCGCAATTTCCTGCGACATCACGAATTCTGGTGAAGTCGAAAAAGCCTGGCAGGATACCGTCACGCAGCTCGGAAGAATCGATATCGTTGTTCACGCTGCTGCCATCGGTTCCGGAGAATTCGGGTTTCCGTATTTCGATGTCCCACTGGAGGCCTGGCCCGAGGTTCTGAAGGTGAACATCGTTGGCATGGCAAATATCGCCCAGGTCGCCGGGCCCGCCATGGCAGCTCAAAAAGCTGGCGCGATGGTTTTCATCGCCAGCGTTGCTGGGCAGATGGGTTCACAAACGGATCCCCCTTACAGCGCCAGCAAAGCAGCGAATATTAATTTTGCTCAGTGTATGGCCAAAGATCTGGCGGCGTTCAATGTCCGCGTGAACACGGTTTGTCCGGGCATGATTCAGACACCTCTCAACCGATCCGTCTGGCAGGCGTGGTACGATAAACAACCCGAGAACCAGCGGCTTTCATACGAAGAATGGGCTGGGCAAAAAGTCAGCAACGTGGTTCCGTTAAAACGGTGGCAGAAACCAGAAGATGTTGCCGCTATGATCGTTTTTCTGTGCAGTGACAGGGCATCAGAGGTTACCGGCCAGACAATCAATGTCGACGGTGGAACAGTCATGCACTGGTAAGAAAGCAGTCGCCATCTGCGATAGTTGCTTGACGATACTGCTCAAGCGTGCAGAATCCGCTTACGGCAGCCAACGAGGCTGCTGGGATGCGTGAAGTAGTTTGAATGCTCCCTGGCTGAATGACTCTAAGGAATTGAATACGATGAGCGGCCCCATAGTTCGCACCGGTACGACTCCAAAATTCTGGAAGAACTGGGACAACGTTTTCGGTGATAAGTCCGGCAACGGAGGAGCGGAAAAGAAGGAAGTGAATGCCTTCGCCAAGCCGAAGAAAAAGACCGCCAAAAAAGCGGCACCCAAGGCGGCCGCTCCTAAGAGTTCAGGAAAGAAAAAGGGAAAGAAGAAGTAGTCGCATCACCGCCCCGGGATCCAGATTGCCGGGGCGTCTTCTTTTCCAGTGGCACTGATCTCACGGGGTAAACGTCGAGCCTTCAAACGCAGATACGGGGGAACAAAGCGGCCACGATA